>NZ_JAKJSO010000041.1:0-3289 GCF_050337045.1 Photobacterium kagoshimensis
ATAGCTGAGAAATTTAAGAACTGGTATGTACGCAGAGCATCAACCGCCACGGCCGAACCATGGGTAAAACCAAATACAGAAGTTGGCGCGGTTACCAGAGAACATTCACGCAAGCCGTTGAGACATTTAAAAACAAGAAGCCGCTATAAACGACGATCGATTCTAACTGCATACGGATTTATCTGGAATTGACCAACGCATAGCGACTGCGGAGTTAAGTACACAAAAAGAACTCAACCAAGTCGGGTAACGCCTTGGCATAAGGTGCGCCAACGCTGAACTTACAAAACCAAATACACTTCAAACCAAAACCGCCGAGTGTTAAGCGTCACCTTAATGCCCTTGTTACCCGGCCGTTTGACTTGGGTTAAGCAGCTTGCCTGCCATGATGAGATGCAATTAAAAAAGGCGCTGATTAAGCGCGACAAACACCTAACCCAGGCAGGCAAATTCAAAACTATAACCACGAAAATTACTGCGTGTTTACCCACAAAATAGCGGTTACGATGAAGTTAGCACTATGGTTTACCTAGAAAAGATGCACCAGAAACGCTCGCCAATATTGATAAAAAGGCAGCCCAAACTAAAGCCGCGAACATCGCGCACAATACTACTGCTTACGACAACCACCAAAATGTAACCACTTCCCTGCCAACGCACCGACCACAATATTGAAAGCGGCTATCCTCGAAAATGGTGCGGCAATAGCTGATAAATTTAAGAACTGGTAAGTACACGGAGTATCAACCGCCACGGCCGAACCATGGTAAAAACCAAATACAGAAGTTGGCGCGGTGACCAGCGAACATTCACGCAAGCCGTTGAGACATTTAAAAATAAGAAGCCGCTATGAACGACGAACGATTCTTACTGCATACGGATTTCACTGGAATTGACCAACGCACAACAACAGCGGAGTTARGTACACAAAAAGAACTSAACCWAGTCGGGTAACGACCTGCCATAAAACGCCAGCAACGCATTACGACATTATTTAATTACCCACCGTAAACACTAAAGACAATTCATACCTAGAATRCCAAGCGTTGAGGGTCGTTTTGATGGCTTTGTTATGTGCGAGTTGAATGTCTACTGAATTTGTAGTTTGGATATTCCTTAACTAAGTCATCCATTACAGCTAACCAAGCTTCTTTATCCACGACCTTGGGAAGGATTGCTTTAGGCTCTAAAGTCCATTGTTGCAGTGTAAAGCCCCAACTCAATCCGCCTACGGGATACAAAACTCCATCTTGCTCACTCAACCCAAATACTGTGCCGACCCAATCTAATGTAACGTGTGGAGCGACACTCCACGCAGGATTATCCCTAAAAGCCGTATTTACACTATAAAATGGAATGCCATTATCACGGTGATTTTGTGAGCCGACATCAACAAATTGCCATCCCCGCACATTTGAACCAAATGATGAATGCTTACCAGTTAGTTGAGCACTGCCATTTGTCGAAACAATATGWATCCAATGTGTGACTCGAGGAGATGTAACCTCAATTGATGGAAACCTTGGAGCGAAACAGGCTTTATTACCTGAGTCAACAAACCTCACAGCTAATTGGTCGCCCCCACTCCACGAACGGTAAGTAAAATTTTTTAAATTACTATCATTGAAACATTTCTCGTAACTGCCATTTTCAATATTCGTTGAAAGATGAGAATTTCGATAAGAATCAAAAGATCCATACAGCGAAATTAAAACAACAACTATACCGATTGCGCTTAAAATGTACCTTTTCATAACTATCTTAATTCCTTTTCTGATAGCACATAACGCCTGCAATAAGGTGTGCCCCACTGAGCTAGCAAAGAACACTGAACTCCACACCAAAACTGCCGAGTGTAACGCATCACCTTGATTGCCTTGTTATATTCTTATGATGCATGGTATTTCGTCAAGCGCTCCACGATAGACTTCGTGATGCATTGCCTCATAAACGCGCTCACGAGTAAAAATATCTACCGACTCCCACAGTTCCGGACCAATACAAATATCTTCGGACTCACAAATTGCCACATAATTGATGAACTTTTCTAACTGCGTATCCATTACAGATTCAATCCACTCATTTTCGTCTGTATGCTGCGCTAACCAAGAAACAATAACATGAGTCTCATCTTGCATCGGAACTAAATTAAATGAGGAAAGGATCTGTGGAGAGGCAATGGCTTGATGGTATATTCTTTCCTGAAAATCCCGCATAGGCGAAAACACTGTGCAGCTAGAGGCATTTAGTTTTTTAGGAATAACTACCCACTTGGTTTTTAATATTCCTGATTCAGGAGAGTTATATGCCTTATATGCATTGTTTAAATAAAAAGGCAAATCATGTTTAATGAACTTCTCTCGGCCTAAGTTCTGTAGCTTAAAATTATCCAGAGCTGTTTCTGGTAAAATTTTCGCGCAGTTTTCCAATATTTTTTGCGTTCCAAAATGCACTAATCTTTTTCTGGTTACTTCGTATGTAACTGTCCGAAGAAAAAAGGTTGCAGCCTGAAGCTCATCCCCTTTTTTAAGCGGTTGTTTTTCTATGGGTGAAAAAACCTGACCATCATGAGTTTGGCAGAAGCCTGGATAAATAGAAGCATTTTTTATCCTTGTTTTAACCAATGAAAATGCACTATTACCTTTGGTCAATACATCATACATGCTGAAGTTCATGGAGAATACTTCATCATTTTCACTTATAACTTTAAGTTGACCACCCCGTTGCTGAGAGTGAGAACCTATAGAGACATCAGAACATTGAGGAAACAGACATTGAAATTTCTTTCTTCTCTTTAGTTTCTCGATCTTCCCAATTTCTTTTCTTAATTTATGATCCAATGTTCCCCCCCTAAGAATATAACGCTCGCCATAATACGCCACAACGTATTACGATAATGTTGATAGACCACCGAAAACACYAMAGCCAATTCAGACCTAGAATGCCGAGCGTTGGTGGTCGTATTAATGGCTTTGTTACCCGGCCGTTTGACTTGGGTTAAGCAGCTTGCCTGCCATGATGAAATGCAGTTAAAAATGCGCTGATTAAGCGCGACAAACACCCMACTCAAGGCAGACAAATTCAAAACTATAACCACGAAAATTACTGCGCGTTTACCCACAAAATAGCGGCTACGATGATGTTAGCACTATGGTTTACCTAGAAAAAATGAACCAGAAGCGCGTGCAATATTGATTAAAAGGCAGCCCAAACTAAAGCCGCGGACAGCGCCCACAAGTAGACTTTTTACGGCAACCACCAAAATGTAACCACTTCCCTGCCAACGCAC
>NZ_JAKJSO010000042.1:0-2954 GCF_050337045.1 Photobacterium kagoshimensis
ACTTGTTCATCGTCGGTTTGCTTGAGCTTTTTCAGCCAGTAGTGAAAAGTGGCGTAGTTGATGTCGTGCTCTTTACAAAAATGTGGAATGGAAAGGCCACTTTCTTGTTGCTTGAAAACAATGGCCGTCCAATGTTGGTGCTTTTCTGATTGTGTCATAGTTCCTCCATTAGGCTAGAGAAACTATGACAAAGGCTTGCTGAAATTAGAATGTGTGGTTAATTAGACGCTTACAATGTAACCACTTCCCTGCCAACGCACCGGCCACAATATTGAAAGCGGCACTCCTCGAAAATGGCGAGGCAATAGCCAAGAAATTTAAGAACTGGGAGTACGCGGAGCATCAACCGCCACGGCCGAACCATGGTTAAAACCAATACAGAAGTTGGCGCGGTTACCAGCGAACATTCACGCAAATCGTTGAGACATTTAAAAATAAGAAGCCGCTATGAACAACGAACGATTCTTACTGCATACGAATTTATCTGGAATTGACCAACGCACAGCGACAGCGGAGTTAAGTACACAAAAAGAACTCAACCAAGTCGGGTAACGCCTGCCATAAGTTGCGCCATGGTGAACCAACCAAGCGCACCGAACTCCATACCAAAACCGCCGAGTGTAACGCGTCAACTTGATGGCCTTGTTAGCCGCATGCCTATATGACACAACAATTGCCAATCTCAAACAACAATGCCATACTCTTCACGTGCCACTTTGACACTCAATGGAGGTTTGTATGGCCGCTGCATTACCACGTATCACTGCCCGTGTAGACATTGATACTCAAGAATTACTATCACAAGCTGCTGCTATCGCCGGCATGTCTAGTATTAACTCATTTGTTCTTAGTGCCGCTGTTGAAAAAGCAAAACTGATTATGGAACGTGAACGAGCACTTAAGCTCAGTCAACGTGATGCCATGATGCTCATGGATGCTCTTGATGAACCAGCTAAACCTAATGCGCGTCTGCAACAGGCAGCTGCTCGTTACAAGGACAAAACGCAATAATGAAGACGGTACAATTAGACAAAGTTAAACACGACCGTCATCGCTTTGATTGTGGTATTGATGCTCTAAACAATTATTTGAAAATCATGGCAAGTCAACAGGCCAAGAAAGACAACACCCGTACTTTTGTACTTGAAGATGCAAACTGTACCGAACATATCATTGGCTATTACACACTAACCATGACACCTATTGATTTAACATCATTACCAACAAAACTACAGAAAAAACATCAAAATGCCAGCTCTGGCGGCTTGATCGCCCGACTTGCTGTTGACCAACGATACAAAGGTAATGGCTATGGTGAATGGTTACTTATTGATGCACTTAAAAAATTGCTAATGGCCAGTGAAACTGTAGCCTTCCCTCTCGTTATAGTTGACGCTAAAGACGGTGCCGAATACTTCTACGAAAAATATGGTTTCACTGCATTTCAAGATGCTGAAAACAAACTATTTATAACTATTGCAGATGTACGAGCTAGCATTGGCGATTGATGGTTCGCCTTTTGCGGCTAACGCTTGCCATAATACGCCGCAAACCATTATTAAATTAGCCACATTGACTCAAGCGCATACAAAAACACCCGACACCTATAATGCCGAGTGTTTGAGGTCGTATTGATGGCTTTGTTATATACGACTTGCGTTAGATTCTTTTGCCTGATCTTGAGCTATTTCAATCACCGCATGTCCAAGCTGTACTAAGGTCCCAAAGCTTGGTGATGTCTCTGGCTTTAGTGATTTATAAGCGCTTGTTCGACTCTTTATACCGGCTCGTTCAACTACCTGGCTATGACCGAAAAACTCAACATATGAACGAATAGCAGCTTGGAGAATATCAACTCGACCTTCCTTCATTGAGTCCCAAGCAGCTTGCTTAATGACTTGCTCCATCTCTTGAACATTTATAAGATTTAAAGGCGAATCAACGTAGCTACCTATCGCTAACTCTCGAAGAACACTAGCTGGTAGATCAACCCCCTCCCAATCCAGTGAGCCATCGCTACGAAGGGCAAAACGCTTGAAATCATGAACTAATTTAAAAGCAGGTTTCTGGAAAATTTCTTTGAGGTCAACTTCACCACAAAAGCCATCACTAAATGTTAGCTCAAGCTTGAAGCCTTCCAGCCAATCAACATCAATTACTTTTAGCATACATCACCTATAGCTTACCTGGATTCTCGCCATTCACAGCTTTTGCCCACATTTGCATTAGTTTTTCACGATTATCGGCAATGTGTGCTTCTGCTCTTTTTCGCTGCTTATTTGGAAGATAACCTTCTAAACTTTCAGCGGTTTCTATTGCTACGATAAGTTCATAGCCGCCATATTTCACATGGACATGAGGGAGTTTGTGCTGTTTGTTATCAAAGAAATACATACAAAACGAAAGTCCCAGCAATACATCAATTTCGGGCATATGAACCTCAATGGACCTGTCATAGACAAACTATAGCACCGTCTCCTTATAGAGACAAAGAAAAGAGTATATAACGCCTTGGCATAAGGTGCGCCAACGCTGAACTAACAAAACCAAATACACATCAAACCAAAACCGCCGAGTGTCAGGCGTCACCTTAATGCCTTTGTTACCCGGCCGTTCGACTTAGCTCAAGCAGCTTGCCTGCCATGATGAAGTGCAGTTAAAAATTGCGCTGATTAAGCGCGACAAACACCCAACCCAAGGCAGACAAATTCAAAGCTATAACCACGGAAATTACTGCGCGTTTACCCGCAAAATAGCGGCTACGATAATGTTAGCACTATGGTTTACCTAGAAAAGATGAACCAAAAACGAGCTCGAATACGGATAAAAAGGCAGCCAAATTCAAGCCGCGAACATCGCCTGTAGTTCTATTTCTTTCGGCAACCACCAAAATGTAACCACTTCCCTGCCAGCGCTCCGACCACAATATTGAAAGCGGCTATCCTCGATGATGG
>NZ_JAKJSO010000043.1:0-2894 GCF_050337045.1 Photobacterium kagoshimensis
CATTGAAACATTTCTCGTAACTGCCATTTTCAATATTCGTTGAAAGATGAGAATTTCGATAAGAATCAAAAGATCCATACAGCGAAATTAAAACAACAACTATACCGATTGCGCTTAAAATGTACCTTTTCATAACTATCTTAATTCCTTTTCTGATAGCACATAACGCTTGCCATAAGGTGTGCCCCACCTAACCAACAAAACGCGACGGACTTCATACCAAAACCGCCGAGTGTAATGCATCACCTTGATGGCTTTGTTATGTTTTTGAATTTCATACGATCTTTGTACTTTTCTTTTTGCTGAGGTGACATCGACTTCCAGATCAGTTTTTGTGATTCAGAATCCATATTTAAGAGTTGATACTGATTGTAAGAACTGCGCAAGTTAACGGAGTATTGTTCAGGCTTAAAGTCGACCTCAAATTTTGTTAACTCTTTGAACAAAATACTTAAGCATTCAGGATCGACGCCATGTTTACTTTTTATATCTTTCGCTTGACGGTGAATGAAGTCTCGTCTTTTGAAATGAATACTCCATAGTTTTCTTAATGGCTCCAAACTCATGTCAATTTGCTTATTTTTTAGCGCCTTTTCAAGAACTTTTCGCCTATCATCTAATGCAGTAACTTGTTCTTCATTTTCATCAAACACCACAATTTCTTCAAATCGAAGTATGCATGATGACCCAACCCAAAGAGATTTGCTGGTTTGCTCATTATCAATTTTATAGTGATAACGTAATTCATCATGTTCACAAAGCTCACATTGTTCGTAGGCCTCACCATAATCAATAACATCACCAGAGAAAAGCCATTCACTAAATGCAACTTTGAACTCATCTGAAATGCTGAGTGGTAAGATATTCTCGATAGACTTTTCTAACCAGGGATTCTTCCTTTCCTTAGTCATCGACATACTCCATTAAAAAACATAACGCCTGCCATAAGGTGTGCCACGTTGAACCAACAAAGCGCACCGAACTCCATACCAAAACCGCCGAGTGTAATGCATCACCTTGATGGCTTTGTTATGGCGCAAAACCTTTTGATTTACTTGCTTTTTTCGCTTAACTCTTAGCATTCTGAGGCCTTGCTCTTCATCATGCAAGGTGGCGGCAACAAAATCGGAACCTCAGTGGCAGTGAATCTGACAGCAACTTAGTAAACACGGAACTAACCGCGAACCAAATGCAATCCTTTGTTGCGGCACGCGAATTTGGGCAGCCCAAAGCCACTGAGGAAAAAGAACCTTGTAATCACCAAACAGATAACCGCAACCTGCGTAGAAATCATCATCGCGTAATGACCAATTGCGGCTAGAGAACTTGGAAAATTTACAGCCAATTGGACAATGAACTTTGTTTGCGCCAAGCCGCAAACCGCAATAATCACTGAACGATTCTCACGGCATTGCGACTGATAAGATATTGGAAAAACTACCACCATTGATGAAGCAAACAATAATGACTACAGATCGTTAAGAGCCATAACGCCCTGCCATAAAACGCCAGCAACGCATTACGACAATATTTAATTAACCACCGTAAACACTAGAGCCAATTCATACTTAGAATGCCGAGCGTTGAGGGTCGTTTTAATGGCTTTGTTATGTATACACACCAAAGATTTGACTGCGAACATAAAACATTGGATAATAAACCATTTGCATAGCATGGTAAACTAAAGATGAAAACGAAAATATTTATAATGGCAGCCTGTGTAATTTCTTTTTCGGGATGTATGACAACGACTCAAGGAATTGAAAGTACATCTGGTATTATTAATAACAAATGCTCTTATGACAATTTGAATTCTAATGAGTTTGTATACACTGGAGACCCCAAATATTTCTCAATCTACTTTGAAAGTGACCGAGGATATCTAGGTAAATCTAATATCGGTGAACAACTTCAAGGTAAGAAATTCAAATTTTCTGGCATTAACAAGCCAAACGACAAAATATTCAACAAATACACAAAGATAATGAACATCAATGGTATTGACTACCAATTTGACAGCAATGTTAAAACCGCTGTGATGTTTGAAGATTGCATATCAGCACTATGGTTTAAGGGGCATGTAAATTACAACGAAATAAAAGAATTAAAATCTTTTAAAAAAATAAATGGCTCTTCTTTTTCCGAGAACGATCTAGCTTTTACATACGGCATAAATAATGTAAAAAGAGCCAAACATGAAGCATTAATCGACATTGATGACTTTGCTAACACTGCGACTATAAAAACAAAATATCAAGATGGCATCCTTCTTCGCGCATGGTCAAATAACAAACTGACCCAAAAACCTAAAGATTTCCAATTGTATGTGGACTTGAAATTTTCTGGTGATTGGGGACACGTAAAAACCGCAAGAACAAAAGATGGAACAATTTATAACTTAACAAAAATTGACACAAATGCTGACTGTAGCGGAACTTTCGGCTGCATCCTTACAGAAACAGTAGGGGTAACATTACCAATATCACTTCTTAAAACAAACCAAAACGGCTTTGATGTCAAGTTTTACGGGACCAAAAATAAAGTCATAACAGTTAGTAGTTATCACATAAAATCATTAAACAATGGTATTTCTAAACTAAATCTATAACACTCTATAACCTTAGCCTTTTTCAATGAGGCTGGCATATAACGCCAGCAATAAGGTGTGCCCCACTGAAGTGGCAAAGCGCACCGAACTCCATACCAAAACTGCCGAGTAAAACGCATCACCTTGATTGCCTTGTTATGGCTTCAAGCCTCTGTTACTAAAGCGTTTAACTAAAGACAGAACAAGCCAATATACTGCCGATTGTGCCACAAATGTTGGGATAAACCATGTCAACCAAATAAAAATCGCATAGAAATAATCAAAACTGCATTCACTAGTATCGATT
>NZ_JAKJSO010000044.1:0-2643 GCF_050337045.1 Photobacterium kagoshimensis
AACCACGAAAATTTCTGCGCGTTTACCCACAAAATAGCGGCAGCGATGATGTTAGCACTATGGCTTACCTAGAAAAGATGAACCAGAAACGTGCGCGAATGCGGATAAAAAGGCTGCCCAAACTAAAGCCGCGAACAACACCTACAAAGTTACATTGTCACTACAACCACCAAAATGTAACCACTTCCCTGCCAACGCACCGACCACATTATTGAAAGCGGTATTCCTCGATAATGGTGCGGCAATAGCTGAGAAATTTAAGAACGAATAAGACGCAGAGCATCAACCGCCACGGCCGAACCATGATTAAAACCAAATACAGAAGTTGGCGCGGTTACCAGCGAACATTCACCCCAGTCGTTGAGAAGTTTAAAAACAAGAAGCCGCTATGACCGACGAACGATTCTTACTGTATACGGATTTCACTGAAATTGACCAACACACAGCGATCGCGGAGTAAAGTAAGCAAAAAGAACTCAACCAAGTCGGGTAACGCTGGCATAAGTTGCGCCAACGCGTTACTTACAAAACCAAATACATTTCATACCAAAACCGCCGAGTGTTAAGCGTCAACTTAATGCCTTTGTTAGCCGGCCGTTCGGCTTGGGTTAAGCAGCTTGCCTGCCATGATGAAGTGAAATAAAAAAATACGCTGATTAAGCGCGACAAACACTCAACTCAAGGCTGGCAAATTCAAAACTATAACCACGAAAATTACTGCGCGTTTACCCACAAAATAGCGGCTACGATGATGTTAGCACTATGGTTTAMCTAGAAAAGATGAACCAGAAACGTGCACGAATACGGATAAAAAGGCAGCCAAATTCAAGCCGCGAACATCGCCCGCAATTTGATTGCTACGGCAACCACCAAAATGTAACCACTTCCCTGCCAGCGCACCGACCACAATATTGAAAGCGGTTACCCTCGAAAATGGTGCGACAATAGCTGAGAAATTTAAGAACTGGTGAGTACGCGGAGCATCAACCGCCACGGCCGAACCATGGTGAAAACCAAATACAGAAGTTGACGCGGTAACCAGCGAACATTCACGCAAGTCGTTGAGACGCTTAAAAATAAGAAGCCGCTATGAACGACGAACGATTCTAACTGCATACAAATTTATCTGGAATTGATCAACTCACAGCGACTGCGGAGTTAAGTACACAAAATGGACTCAACCAAGTCGGGTAACGCTGGCATAAGGTGCGCCAACGCTGAACTTACAAAAMCAAATACACTTCAAACCAAAACCGCCGAGTGTWAMGCGTCACCTTAATGCCTTTGTTACCCGGCCGTTCGACTTGGCTAAAGCAGCTTGCCTGCCATGATGAAGTGAAACTAAAAACTGTGCTGATTAAGCGCGACAAACACGCAACTCAAGGCAGACAAATTCAAAACTATAACCGCGAAAATTACTGCGCGTTTACCCACAGAATAGCGGCAACGATGATGTTAGCACTATGGTTTACCTAGAAAAGACGAACCAAAAACGAGCTCGAATACTGATAAAAAGGCAGCCAAAACTAAAGCCGCGAACACCGCCCGCAATTCTACTGTTTACGACAACCACCAAAATGTAACCACTTCCCTGCCAGCGCACCGACCACATTATTGAAAGCGGCATTCCTCGATAATGGTGCGGCAATAGCTGAGAAATTCAAGAACAAGTGAGTACGCGGAGTATCAACCGCCACAGCCGAATCATGGTTAAAACCCAATAAAAAAAGTTAGCGCGGTTATCAGCGAACATTCACGCAAGTCGTTGAGAAGTTTAAAAATAAGAAGCCGCTATGAACGACGTATAATTCTAACTGCATACAAATTTGTCTGGAATTGACCAACTCACAGCGACTGCGGAGTAAAGTAAACAAAAAGGACTCAACCAAGTCGGGTAACGCTTGCTTAAGCGGCTGCCAATGCACGACACCCAAACAGACCGCCGTAATCACCAAACTCAAACCGAACCAAAAATGCCACAGGTTGGCAGTCCGACTTTAAGCACTTGTTATAGCTCAGCAATATGTGACAGTGTTTCTGGGTGACGCTGAACAAGTTTTAAAAGTGTTACAGCCTGTCCATTTGGTGCGCTGCGCCCCTGCTCCCAATTTTCGAGTGTGCGAGATGATGTATGCAGTAAACGGGCAAATACGCCACGAGACATATTAAATTGCTCTCGGATACTAACAATTTCATCAGGTGAAATGTTTAACTCACTAATGTCATTAACTTGGTGAGTTTTTAGGGTTACCTTGCCCTCTGAGTGCTCTCTAGCTTCAACAAGTGCGGTACTTAACTCAGCAAATAGGTCACGATTGCTCATTGCGCCACGCCTCCATAAAAGACTTTAACTGTTTCTTTTGGTCTGCGGTTAAATCCGCCATCTCATTCTTGCCATAAATTGTCAGCAAGTAGAAACGACGCTTTTCATCGAGGAAGTAATAGATAACACGAGAGCCGCCACGCTTGCCCTTACCTTTACTTGCAACTCGAATCTTTCGCAAACCACCTGTACCTTGAATCACGTCACCCTGTTTTGGGTTAGACATTAACTCAGCTTGAAAAAGCCTAAACTCATCATCGCTGAGATATTCATTACGGTACTTTTCAAATATGGTCGATTCGACAAATACACTTTTCATA
>NZ_JAKJSO010000045.1:0-2337 GCF_050337045.1 Photobacterium kagoshimensis
ATCGAGGATAGCCGCTTTCAATATTGTGGTCGGTGCGCTGGCAGGGAAGTGGTTACATTTTGGTGGTTGCCGAAAGAAATAGAATTGTGGGCGTGGTTCGCGGCTTTAGTTGGGCTGCCTTTTAATCAATATTGGCGAGCGTTTCTAGTGCATCTTTTCTAGGTAAACCATAGTGCTAACTTCATCGTTGCCGCTATTTTGTGGGTAAACGGGCAGTAATTATCGTGGTTATAGTTTTGAATTTGTCTGCTTTGAGTTGGGTGTCTGTCGCGCTTAATCAGCGCAGTTTTTAATTGCATTTCATCATGGCAGGCAAGCTGCTTAACCCAAGTCAAACGGCCGGGTAACAAAGGCATTAAGGTGACGCAGAACGCTCGGCGGTTTTGGTTTGAAGTGTATTTGGTTTAGTAAGTAATGCGTTGGCGCACCTTATGCCAGCGTTACCCGACTTGGTTGAGTTCTTTTTGTGTACTCTACTCCGCGATCGCTGTGAACTGGTCAATATCAGTGAAATCTGCATGCAGTAAGAATCGTTCATCGGTCATAGCGGTTTCTTATTTTTTGAATTTCTCAACGACTTGCGTGAATATTCGCTGGTAACCGCGCCAACTTCTGTAGTTGGTATTAACCATGGTTCGGCCGTGGCGGTTGATGCTCTGCGTACATACCAGTTCTTAAATTTCTCAGCTATTGCCGCGCCATTTTCGAGGATAGCCGCTTTCAATATTGTGGTCGGTGCGCTGGCAGGGAAGTGGTTACATTTTGGTGGTTGCCGCAAATATTCGAACTGTGGGTGTTGTTCGCGGCTTTAGTTTTGCTGCCTTTTTATCCGTATTCGCGCACGTTTCTGGTGCATCTTTTCTAGGTAAACCATAGTGCTAACTGCATCGTAGCCGCTGTTTTGTGGGTAAACGCGTAGTAATTTCCGTGGTTATAGTTTTGAATTTGGCTGCCTTGAGTTAGGTGTTTGTCGCGCTTAATCAGCGCAATTTTTAACTGCATTTCATCATGGCAGGCAAGCTGCTTCACCCAAGTCGAACGGCCGGGTAACAAAGGCATTAAGGTGACGCTTAACACTCGGCGGTTTTGGTTTGATGTGTATTTGGTTTAGTAAGTTCAGCGTTGGCGCACCTTATGCCAAGGCGTTACCCGACTTGGTTSAGTTCTTTTTGTGTACCTAACTCCGCTGCCGCTGTGAGTTGGTCAATTCCAGAAGTATTCGTATGCAGTAAGAATCGCTCCTCGTTTGTAGCGGCTTCTTGTTTTTAAACGTCTCAACGACTTGCGTGAATGTTCGCTGATAACCGCGCCAACTTCTGTATTTGGTTTTAACCATGGTTCGGCTGTGGCGGTTGTGACTAGGTGTTTAAAATGTTCTTAAACTTCTCAGCTATTGCCGCGCCATCATCGAGGAATGCCGCTTTCAATAGTGTAGTCGGTGTGCTGGCAGGGAAGTGGTTACATTTTGGTGGTTGCCGCAAATATTCGAACTGTGGATGTTGTTCGCGGCTTTAGTTTAGGCTGCCTTTTTATCAATATTGGCACGCGTTTCGGGTTCATCTTTTCTAGGTAAACCATAGTGCTAACATCATCGTAGCCGCTATTTTGTGGGTAAACGTGCAGTAGTTTACGTGGTTATAGTTTTGAATTTGTCTACCTTGAGTTGGGTGTTTGTCGCGCTTAATCAGCGCATTTTTTAACTGCCTTTCATCATGGCAGGCAAGCTGCTTAACCCAAGTCAAACGGCCGGGTAACAAGGCCATYAATACGACCACCAACGCTCGGCATTCTAGGTCTGAATTGGTTTTAGTGTTTTCGGTGGTCTATCAACATTATCGTAATGCGTTGTGGCGTATTATGGCGAGCGTTACCCGACTTGGTTCAGTTCTTTTTGTGTACYTAACTCCGCAGTCGCTACGAGTTGGTCAATTCCAGTGAAATCCGTATGCAGTAAGATTCGTTCGTTGTTCATAGCGGCTTCTTATTTTTAAACGTCTCAACGGCTTGCGTGAATATTCGCTGGTAACCGCGCCAACTTCTTTATTTAGTTTTAACCATGGTTCGGCCGTGGCGGTTGATGCTCTGTGTACTCCCTGTTCTTAAATTTCTCAGCTATTGCCGCACCATTTTCGAGGAATGCCGCTTTTAATATTGTTGTCGGTGCGTTGGTAGGGAAGTGGTTACATTTTGGTGGTTGCCGTAGCAATCAAATTGCGGGCGATGTTCGCGGCTTGAATTTGGCTGCCTTTTTATCCGTATTCGTGCACGTTTCTGGTTCATCTTTTCTAGGTAAACCATAGTGCTAACATCATCGTAGGCGCTATTTTGTGGGTAAAC
>NZ_JAKJSO010000046.1:0-2185 GCF_050337045.1 Photobacterium kagoshimensis
AACTATAACCACGATAATTACTGCCCGTTTACCCACAAAATAGCGGCAACGATGAAGTTAGCACTATGGTTTACCTAGAAAAGATGCACTAGAAACGCTCGCCAATATTGATTAAAAGGCAGCCCAACTAAAGCCGCGAACCACGCCCACAATTCTATTTCTTTCGGCAACCACCAAAATGTAACCACTTCCCTGCCAGCGCACCGACCACAATATTGAAAGCGGCTATCCTCGATAATGGCGCGGCAATAGCTAAGAAATTTAAGAACTGGTATGTACGCGGAGCATCAACCGCCACGACCGAACCATGGGTAAAACCAAACAAAGAAGYTGGCGCGGTKACCAGYGAACATTCACGCAAGTCTTTGAGGCGTTTAAAAATAAGAAGCCGCTACAAACGATGAACGATTCTTACTGCATATGAATTTATCTGGAATTGACCAACTCACAGCGACAGCGGAGTTWRGTACACAAAAAGAACTCAACCAAGTCGGGTAACGCCTTGGCATAAGGTGCGCCAACGCTGAACTTACAAAACCAAATACACTTCAGACCAAAACCGCCGAGTGTCAGGCGTCACATTAATGCCTTTGTTACCCGGCCGTTCGACTTGGCTAAAGCAGCTTGCCTGCCATGATGAAATGCAGTTAAAAAATGCGCTGATTAAGCGCGACAAACACACAACTCAAGGCTGACAAATTCAAAACTATAACCACGAAAATTTCTGCGCGTTTACCCACAAAATAGCGGCTACGATGAAGTTAGCACTATGGTTTACCTAGAAAAGATGAACCCGAAACGCGCGCCAATATTGGTTAAAAGGCAGCCCAAACTCAAGCCGCGAACATCGCCCACAATTTTACTGCTTACGACAACCACCAAAATGTAACCACAGGTATGCCAACGCACCGACCACATTATTGAAAGCGGCATTCCTCGATGATGACGCGGCAATAGCTGAGAAATTTAAGAACTGGTGAGCACGCGGAGCATCAACCGCCACGGCCGAACCATAGTTAAAACCAAATACAGAAGTTGGCGCGGTTACCAGCGAACATTCACGCAAGTCATTGAGACGTTTAAAAATAAGAAGCCGCTATGAACGACGAACGATTCTAACTGCATACGAATTTATCTGGAATTGACCAGCTCACAGCGACAGCGGAGTTAAGTACACAAAAAGAACTCAACCAAGTCGGGTAACGCTCGCCATAATACGCCACAACGTATTACGATAATGTTGATAGACCACCGAAAACACTAAAGCCAATTCAGACCTAGAATGCCGAGCGTTGGTGGTCGTATTAATGGCCTTGTTACCCGGCCGTTTGACTTGGCTAAAGCAGCTTGCCTGCCATGATGAGACGAAATTAAAAACTGCGCTGATTAAGCGCGAAAAACACATAACTCAAGGCAAACAAATTCAAAACTATAACCACGGAAATTACTGCGCGTTTACCCACAAAATAGCGGCTACGATAATGTTAGCACTATGGTTTACCTAGAAAAGATGAACCAAAAACGAGAACGGATACTGATAAAAAGGCAGCCAAAACTAAAGCCGCGAACCACGCCCACAATTCTATTTCTTTCGGCAACCACCAAAATGTAACCACTTCCCTACCAACGCACCGACAACAATATTGAAAGCGGCTATCCTCGATGATGGTGCGGCAATAGCTGAGAAATTTAAGAACTGGTGAGTACGCTGAGTATCAACCGCCACGGCCGAACCATGGTGAAAACCAAATACAGAAGTTGGCGCGGTGACCAGCGAACATTCACGCAAGTCGTTGAGACGTTTAAAAATAAGAAACCGCTATGACCGACGAACGATTCTAACTGCATACGGATTTATCTGGAATTGACCAACTCACAGCGACTGCGGAGTAAAGTAAGCAAAAAGAACTGAACCTAGTCGGGTAACGCTCGCCATAATACGCCACAACGCATTACGATAATGTTGATAGACCACCGAAAACACCATAGACAATTCATACCTAGAATGCCGAGCGTTGGTGGTCGTATTGATGGCTTTGTTAAGCCTCTACTTTGCCCAAGGTGCCTTTTTTAATAGGACAGAAGCATTATTTAAGCAGTACTTTCTCGATAATTTATTTGTAACCTGCGACACCAGAACTAAAGCTCTCTTATAGTATTCCACAGCCTCTCCTATATTAGTAAC
>NZ_JAKJSO010000013.1:0-301819 GCF_050337045.1 Photobacterium kagoshimensis
CTGACGAGGCTATGTATTTGGGTATAAAGCTTGGAGCGACACACGAGGTTCCCGATTTTCGAGGAGCTGGCGTGACCTCAACCTTGGCAAGGTTGCGCTCTATCCTCTGAGCGAGTACCGCATGACAGCAGACATATCACCATAAATTTCAGATAGTAAAAAGCCCCGTCATTTCTGACGAGGCTATGTATTTGGGTATAAAGCTTGGAGCGACACACGAGGTTCCCGATTTTCGAGGAGCTGGCGTGACCTCAACCTTGGCAAGGTTGCGCTCTATCCTCTGAGCGAGYACCGCATGACARCAGACATATCACCATAAATCGCAGAYAGTAAAAAGCCCCGTCATTTCTGACGAGGCTTTTTATTTGGAGCGACACACGAGGTTCGAACTCGTGACCTCAACCTTGGCAAGGTTGCGCTCTACCAGCTGAGCTAGTGTCGCGTTGCTGCATAAATGCAGACTTTAATCGATGGTGCCCCGGGCCGGACTTGAACCGGCACAACGCGAACGTCGAGGGATTTTAAATCCCTTGTGTCTACCAATTCCACCACCAGGGCACGCAATTCTTTATTGCGATGCGCTAACTGAAAAGTTAAACACCATCTAGATACTGACCTTCAATGAAGAACTATCAATATCGCAAATTTTGGAGCGACACACGAGGTTCGAACTCGTGACCTCAACCTTGGCAAGGTTGCGCTCTACCAGCTGAGCTAGTGTCGCAGAGTAATCGAATGGAGGCGCGTCCCGGAGTCGAACCGAGGTCCACGGATTTGCAATCCGCTGCATAGCCACTCTGCCAACGCGCCATGCCTTCTTTCGATTTACCGCTTAGAGATTGTCTCTCCGTTGCGGTATGGGATGCATTCTACGGATTGCTGAGTTTGAGTCAACAGAAAATCTATAAAAAAAATCTAGTCGTCTGATATATGTACAATTTATCGAATAAAAAGCCATTTTTAGTCACTAGAAGCCATTCAAAAGCAACGAAAGCTCTCAAATACAATAATAAGAAGTAGTATTAGCACCGAAAAAGGTTAAACGGCAAACTTGAATTACTCAGCAAGATACAGGAAAATAGCGACATAGATCACATTTCATCCAGTTTGCACATGCCACGTACTCAAATCATACTTATTAGCATTATTGCCACTTTTTTATCGGCTTGCTCCCCTGCTCAGCATCAATCTGTTGATGTCGCGATCAGTTTCATTACGCAAGCGCCAGATTCAATGCTAATAAATAAGCAATACCAGCATCCCGCCACTGAGCGTTGGCTACAGCGTCATTTACAGCAAGCCTACGACCAAGCGCAGGTTAGAAATGCAAAGCACATTGGCTTTTACTCTGATCAGCGCACAGACAAACCACTGCTCACACCTGCGTTTTCGTACGTAACAGCCTTGGTATTAAACGAAGATAATATTCGTTCAGTCAGCCACACTCTACAACCACAGCAGTCTATTATTGCTAGCAACGTTAGCTTCGGTTTAAAACAATACGGTGCGCATGTTTACGCCTACAACAATGACAAGCAGCGATCCGATGCTTATATTCAGTACGTCAAAGGTGAAAAAATTGCTTACCTTTCCCTTATCAAGCAAACCGCACAAGCGAATAGTGCCCCTTTAGCAGAAGACCTTTCATTACTTGGGCATTCGGTCGATCAACTGTATACACGTGCAATCAATAAAGTCGTATTACTGAACCAATACGATGAAGCATATGCCTCAACCATCAGCAAGGCAGTAAAAGGGATCGATGTCATTATTAGCGCAGGTAAAGCAAATAAAACCGTCATCGAAAACGGTAGATGTTTGGCCTATTTCGATAAGTCAAAACCACTACAAAGCAATCTCTATATTCAGTTTAATGCTTCCGGCCATGTTGATAAATGTGCTTTTTAACTAAGAAAAAGCCACCGACACAATTGCCAGCAGTGAAGCTGAAACAATAAACGTCAGTGGCTCTAAATTTATAGGGTTGAGTCCGCAATTATGCTCGTATTAATCCTGTACGAGCTCAACAGCTTCACGTACCAAGCGTCCAATTTCATCCCAATCACCCGCTTCAATCAGTTTAGGTGCAACCATCCAAGTACCACCACAGCAAAGCACACGGTCAACCGCTAAGTAATCACGAATGTTCGCTTTACCTATACCACCTGTAGGCATGATAGAAACATCAACATAAGGTGCTAACAGTGATTTCACCATATTGATACCGCCCGATGCTTCCGCAGGGAAGAATTTCAAGAAGGTTAACCCTAGCTCCAGCGCTTGTTCAATCTGACTTGGGTTATTAATTCCAGGTACAAATGGAACTCCTTGCTGCTGACAGTAGCGAACTGTATTTGGGTTTAAGCCCGGCGCGACAATAAACTCAGCACCAGCATCTTTGGCTTTATCGACTTGCGCCGCATTCAGTACCGTACCAGCACCAATACACATTTGCGGGTAAGCTTCACGCATCGCGCGGATGGCATCGGCTGCGGCATCTGTACGGAACGTCACTTCCGCAACGGGTAAACCATTTTCAACTAACACTTTAGCTAAAGGTACCGCTTGCTCAACATGGTTAATTTGAATAACTGGAATAACTTTGAAGGCTTTTAATTGTTCGATAAGAGCTTGAGACATGTATCTATCTTCCTTAAATAATTTCTTTCATTGCTTCAAGTGGAATAATGGCACCAGGGTATTGAATAACAACAGAGGCAAGTTGATGGCCTAACTCTGCAGATGATGAAGCAGATTCGCCACTTAAACGTGCGGCTAAGTACCCTGCTGCAAATGAGTCACCCGCTGCGCAAGTATCAATCACTTTCGCTACTTTGTTCGCTGCGATATATGAGGTCTCCGCGACATCAGTTTGTAACTGGGTAACCACCATACAAGGCTCAGCACCGCGCTTGATCACCACTTCTTGGCAACCATACTGCTTACATCGAGCGACGATATCACTCTCTCCCCAGATACGCTGATCATCGTCTTCGGTGATCAAGGCAATATCGACGAAGGGAAGGATTTGAGCATACCAATATTGTGCTTGTTTCTCTGTCCATAATTGTGGACGGAAGTTATTATCAAATAAGACTTTACCGCCATTACGCTTATGTTTATCTAGTAGCGTAACCAGCACTGTTTTCGCTTCTTCAGAAAGAATCGCTAAGCTGATACCACTGATGTAAAGCGCATCAACTTGCTTGCTCTCAATTGCAACTTCAAGCGGTGAACAGGCCTGTTCTGAAAAATAGAATTTAGCCGCGCTGTCGTTGCGCCAATAGTGAAAATGACGTTCACCGCATGGCTCTGTTTCAACCAAATATAAACCGGGCAGTTTATCGTCAAGCGTGCGAACTAAATCCGTATTAATGTTTTCTGCCTGCCACGAGGTCAACATATCTTGTGAGATATTATCAACGCCCAAGGCTGTTGCGTAACTCACATTAATATCACGCTTTTTACCTAAGCGAGCCAAATAAAGCGCTGTATTTAAGGTGTCGCCACCAAAGGTGCGCTGCAATGGTTGGCCACTCAGCTCCACCATACACTCGCCAAAAAATGCAATTTTCACACTGTCACCTTTGTGCTTGGTTGTAGTAATAATAAAAGGGTAGTCGTTAAGCGTTAATTTTCCGCAGCGGCAAACGATGTATTCGCTTGCCGCTTTAGCATATTATTCCGCTAGTGCTGGTTTACCGACGGGCGTTGTTGTACCCGATTGTTCCATCCCATTGCGCTCTGCATCCAGAATCGCTTTTGCTTCTTCTTTAGTTACCGTATTTGCTGGCGTGACCAAGCTAACCGCAACACCTGCCACTAGCGCTGTAAGTACTGAAGGGATACATGGGTTGCCCCAAAATGCCGACCAGTCCGCATTAAACATCACAGCAAATGAAGCAAGAGATGCACCCGCTAAGGTCGCTAATGCACCCTGCCAGTTATAACGATTCCAGAAACGTCCTAACATGCCGCAAACAAACATCCCCGACATCACAGTTGAAATCATTTTAGTGATGTAGCTAATAATGTCGTTCGAGGTTAGCGCGAATAATAAAGCACAGCCGATGACAATCACGAGTGCAAAGCGAGAGTAGCCCACCATCTTATCTTTCGCGGGCACTTTACCTGTGAACATAATATAAATGTCGCGCAAGAGGATAGAAACACCAGCAATAGCATCTGAGCTGGCGCTCGACATGGTGGCAGATAAACCTGCAATCAATACCACTAAACCCACACCGACAGGTAACACTGTTGCTGCAACATACGGGAACGCAAAGTTAGCATTGTTAAGTTCAGGGTTAATTGCATGGGCAGCCATACCGATAACCGCCGGGATGATAGAGAAGAACAGGTACAAGACACCAGACATCACAAACGAGCGACGAATCGTTGAAACATCTTTACCTGAGTAAATACGCTGACGGAAAGACGGTGTTGCAAGTACACCCACCCCAACCACCATCGCAAGCGATACCGCAGGGATAATGCCTAGCTTCTCTATTGCAAGGAAGCTCGTGGTCGCAGGGTCCATGGCAGCATATAAATTATCAAGGCCACCGATGTGTTCGACAGACAGAACGGCCATTAGAATGAAGCCCACAAATAAAATGATAGCTTGGATGGTATCGGTCCAAACAACAGCAGTGTAACCACCAATCACAACATAAATAGTAAAGGCCGCAGCAATGATGATTTTCGCGGTATTAATATCGAGATCGGCGATCCACGCTAGGTACATACCGCCACCTAGGATGTGTGCGCCAAGCCAGCCGATAGAGGCAATGAAGATCAAAATGCCAACAACATTTTTGACCACTTTATTGGCACCAACGTAGTAAGCGAGCTCTTCACTCATGGTCATAAAGTTAAGCATACGTACTGGCGCAAACCACTTCGCCAACAACAAAATACCTAATGCACCGCCAATACCATATAAGGCGCCGGCCCAGCCGTTAGCGTAACCAAAGCCAACCGCACCCATGCTTGATCCTGTACCGACCATAGTCGCTACAGTTGTTCCTAAAACTAAAAATAGTGGTAGTCCACGTCCGCCCAGTAAGAAATCTTCACCTGATTTTTGGTTGCGTGAAACAAACCAACCTAACCAGATTAAAAAGACTACATATACGCCGAAACCTGTGAGAAAAAGTGTACTGTTCATCTTACACCTCTTATAATCCGTCATTGCTAAAATGCTTGGGGATAGCTGCAACTACCCCATGAGATACTGATTTATCAGTATTTTTAATTGGGCTGGTGCTTCGCCAGCCCTTTTTTTACTCTTATCCGTGAAGGTTACGATTATTAGCCGTACCCAATATTCACGTATAACTGTGACTGATGCTTAGCGACGATCTTCGCGGTAACATGTCACATCAACTTCAACTTTCACATCAACCACTAGGTCACATACCATGCAAATACGTGCAGGTGGGTGTTCACCAAAAAACTCTTTAAAGACTTTATTGAACGACTGGAAATAGCGTGCGTCTGTCAGTACAACCTTCACATGTACCACATCTTCAAGGCCATATCCCGCTTCTTCCATAATGTTCACGCAGTTTTGGATCGCAAGTCGAGATTGCTCAACAACACCACCTTCAACCACCTCTCCATCGACCATTGGCGTTTGGCCCGACACATAAAGGAAGCCACCCGCTTGCGTTGCACGTGCAAACGGTAAATGTTGACCACCTGTACCTGTACCACCCTCGATGCCGTAACGTGTAATAGTCATATTATTCTCCAATGTTTTTACAACTTTCAGTATTAAAATAGTGATGCCCCAGCGGCTGATATTAGCGCTGATGACGATAAAGGAATCGGCCGTGACGGTGGCTGCCCACCTGACCATTTTGGTAACTGACTGCGCCATTCACCATCACAACCTCTATGCCCTTGGCGGCTTGGATTGGATTATCGAATGTCGCTAAATCTTGAATTTTGTTCGCATCAAACAGCACTAAATCTGCATATGCGCCTTCACGGATTACGCCGCGATCGGTTAAGCAATAACGCTGAGCAGACATCCCCGTCATTTTGTGAACGGCTGTAGGCAAATCAAACAGCTTTCGCTCGCGGCTGTAATAGCCCAAGACTTTAGGGAAAGTGCCCCACAAACGAGGATGTGGATGCGGATCATTGGGTAAACCGTCAGAGCCCACCATGGTTAAGCGGTATTTCAGCACTCGCTCGACGTCCGCTTCATCCATACAGTGGTATACAGCGCCAGCGGGTTGCAGTGCTTTGGCGGCATCTAATAATGGCAAGGCCATTTCAGTCGCAATATCGGCCAAAAGCTTTCCTGCATGTTGCGGCAAGGTTTCTGACCAAGTAATGAAAATATCAATTTCATCGCTGACCTGCTTAAGATCGAGCGTGGAAGAACTGGCTGAATACGGGTAACAATCGCAGGCGACATCTTGATGCGCTGCCGTTTTTTCCATGGCATCCAGCACTTCAACGGTTCGTCCCCAGTTACCTGCACCTGCACATTTTAGGTGAGAGATAACAACAGGCACTTTACCGTGTTTACCGGTGCGGAACGCTTCATCCATGGCTTCTAGTATTTGCTCGAATTCCGTACGCATATGGGTGGTATAAATACCCTTGAAAGCCGCCAGCTCTTCAGCCAGTGCCATCACTTCTTCGGTTGGTGCAGATTTAGCAGAAGCATAAGCAAGACCAGAGCTGAGACCTAATGCGCCTTGCGCCATAGCGTCTCGCAGTGTGGTTTGCATTTGAGTAATTTCAGACGCTGTCGCAGGGCGTTGCAATTCATCCATTACGTTATTACGCAATGTGGTATGGCCAACTAAGGCAGCAACATTCACTGCGGGTTGTGCCGCTTGTACTGCATCGGCATAAGTCTGAAATGATGGGTATTTGAAATCTTGTTGCTGACCCAATAAGTTCATAGGATCAGGTGGGTCGCCAGCCAATACCGCAGGAGATGCACTGATACCGCAATTGCCCACAATCACAGTGGTCACACCTTGGCTGATCTTTGGCAAGCACTCTGGGTAGCGAATAACATTAGTATCATCGTGCGTATGCACGTCAATGAATCCTGGCGCAAGTACACGCCCTTCACCATCAATGATCTTTGCCGTCTCGCACCCCGCCAGATCACCAATTGCCGCTATACGTTGATCTTTAATCGCAACATCTGCGTTGTAAGCCTGCGCTGCGGTTCCATCAACCACCTGCACATTACGAAATACGATATCGAACTGCATGTTTCTTCCTTAAATCATGACACCTCAGCTATTCACTCAGGTATCCATTTGAATCCACACAGTTCGACCGTATCAAACTGTGCTCAATCACCTAAAGGTTGGCGATCAACCCCACCGCGGTGGCTATCTAATGCCAATTTCAAGCGACGTAATCGATCACGTGAACGGCGCTTGTGGCTCAAGGCTAACTCCGTTGACAACACATCAATTAATGCCATCATGGCGTAACGTGAAGCCGAAGGTTTATATATAAAATCAGTTTCTTGCGTTACCACAGGCAACACGACATCACTGATTTCTGCTAGCGGTGATTCTGCCGCTGTAATGGCTATTACCTTTAATCCGTATTGCTTCGCAATCGTTGCCGGCTCAACCACTTCTGGGGTATACCCCGTTGCAGATATCACTACCATCACATCGTTGCTATCTGCTGTGGCTGCCACCATTCGCGCTAATAATCCATCGTTATAAGCCGTAATGGGGTAGCCCAGCCGGAATAAACGAAACTGTAATTCTTGCGACAACATGGTTGAACCACCGCCCATCCCAAGTGCTAAAATCTGACGTGCGTTTTGTAGAATCTCGACAGATTTAGCAATGTCTTGTTCATTCACCACCTTACGATTTATGTTGATCACATTTTTAATGGACTCATAAACCCCTTGGATACCCGATTGTTCAGGGCTTTCGTGAATGAAGCGCTGACCAATAGCCAGTGACTGCGCAAGTTTCATTTTCAAGTCACGCACATTTTTACAACCGACAGCTTTAGCAAAACGCGTTATGGTTGCTTCGCTGACACCCGCTTCTTCAGCAAGTTGGGTAATACTGGCATTCGCGGCTGACGCTAAATCGTCCATTACCAACTTGGCTACTTTCTTTTCTGCTTCACGCAATAACGGGAAGCATTCAGTTATTCTCGACACTATATCGACTTCGATGGTCACGGCTTTCACCTTTCTCTCGACACCACAAATAATATTGTTCACTCACTCATCAAACAGTGAGAAACAGCACAAAAATTGATCCAATGTTTGATACTTTCTAACATCGCAAATATTATCAACACACCAAAGCCCACTAACAGCAAGACTTGAGAGCCATGTTAGGAGAATAATAAATGAACACCCCAAATAAAAAGCATGTTAGTAAATACCAAGATAGCCATCACAAAAAATTTCCAAAAGGCACCAAAGGCGTCTGGGTAACTGAAAAAAGTGATGGCAAATACCAGCTAACTAACGAAGAAATCAGCCTACCTGCAGCCGTGATTAAGCAAAGTGCTATCGACAATAATCAGCAATGGATGCAGCACTTTGCCAACCATCACAATGTGAAATTATCACCTCATGGCAAAACAACTATGTCACCAGCACTTTTCGAGCAACAACTTGATGCTGGCGCATGGGGGATCACCATTGCAAGTGCACCACATGCAGAAGTGGCCGTAGAAGCTGGCGCGCGCAACATCATGATTGCCAACCAGTTGGTGGGTAAAGCCAACATGGCGATGGTGGCAAATTTATTGGATGCTCACGATGTCACGATTTACAGCTGTGTTGACTCGCTGGCGAACGCCCAGCAACTCAATGAGTTTTTCGTTTCGCGCAATCAAACCTTGCATGTATTGATTGAATTTGGGGTTGAAGGTGGCCGTTGTGGTTGTCGTACGGAAACAGAAGTGCATGCACTCGCTGAATTTATTGCACAGTGCCCAGCACTTAAACTTGCAGGTATTGAAGTATACGAAGGTGTGATCCACGGTGATAATGCCGAGCAAGCTATTCGTGACTTCTTAGCGACCACAGTTAAATTAGTCGAAACATTAAAAGAAAACGCACTGGTTGAGGGAACGCCAATTGTTACAGGTGCAGGGTCAGCATGGTATGACGTTGTAGCAGAAAGCTTTGCGGCATGTCAGCACCTTACGCCGATTATTCGCCCTGGCTGCTACCTCATCCATGACACTGGCATTTATCAAGATGCACAAAATAACGTGATGAAGCGTGCGAATACCAATCAAGGCTATGCCTGTGAATTAGGCGGTGATTTGCAATCTGCGCTAGAAGTATGGGCATACGTACTTTCTCGCCCAGAGCCAAACAAAGCCGTTATTGGTTTAGGTAAGCGTGATGTGGCTTTTGATGCAGGCTTACCCATTGTTGAACATGTCTACCGCAACGGTGAAAAGCACGCTATTGAAGGGCTAACGGCAACCGCTGTGATGGATCAACACATGTTTATGACAGTCGAAGAAGGCTGTGACTTACAAGTTGGCGATATTATCGGCTTTTCAACTTCACACCCTTGCCTGACGTTTGATAAATGGAAGTATGTTTGTGTCGCTGATGAGGACTATATCGTTGAACGCGTTATTGAAACCTGCTTCTAATCAAGTACCATAAAATACCTATCAACAAACAGAATATACAGAATATTTTGAAATAAGATGCTCGCCTTATTTGAATAAACCATGCTCATTGATTAAGCATGGTTTATTCGTGCTTTAATATCGAAAACATCACTAACATCACACTTTATTTCCCGAGAGTAATATCTACGCTTTATTCAAGTAAATGCTTTGTCTAATTCGGGATGAGCATCACAAATACCTTGCTAATAAGCGCTTTATTCTCGCGAATAAATTCAGCCGTACCTGGCATTTGTTTTCATCCAAAAATAATTATTGAAGGCGATCACAAGTCATGAAAATCTCAATGTTACTTTTATTGAGCACACAGCTTAAAATATTATAAGTACTTGATTATACTACAATATAATCATGTTACTTCCGATCGTACCGTGGTTTGATAACCAACAACTTCAGTCTTAATATAATCGGCAATTTACAACATTTAGGTAGCGCGTTTATTCAAACAGGAAATACTACCTCTATGTTCCAGTAGCAGTTTCATCTACGATTATTATCGAGGCTAATAAATGAAGTTAAAACCTTTAGCATTCTCTCTTTCTCTTATTTTGAGTGCGTTCCCTGCTATGGCTGAAAAACCTAATACCGATCTTCAATTAATGCCCTACCCTAAGCATGTTGAATTGAATAACAGCCAAGGTTTGATTATCGACCGTGATTTTTCAGCTAAGTTAATCGGCTTTAAATCTCAGCGCCTTAATAATGCCATTGATCGTTTGAATGCCCGTATTGAACGCCAAACAGGTTTTTTCCTCACCACGCCTATCCAAGCCGCAAGCAAAACACCGCAGCTAGTGATTGATGTGAAGCATGCAGCGCCAACCAAAGTGCAACAAGCGAAGGAAGATGAGAGTTACCAATTAACCATCACCAACAAGCAAGCCGTATTAGCAGCTAACACTCCATATGGCGCCTTGCATGGGATAGAAACCTTCCTTCAATTGATTGAAAACACACCTCAAGGTGCACAAGTCCCTGCCGTTGTGATTGAAGATGAGCCTCGCTTCTCATGGCGTGGCGCACTGCTGGATACTTCTCGTCACTTCATGCCATTGGAAGATGTTAAGCGCCAAATTGATGGCATTGCCTCTGCTAAATTCAATACCTTCCACTGGCACCTAACCGATGACCAAGGCTGGCGTTTAGAATCGACATCTTATCCGAAGCTTCACCAAAAGGGTTCTGATGGCCTGTACTACACTCAAGCTGAAATAAAAGAGGTGGTTCAGTACGCAAGTAACTTAGGTATTCGTGTTATTCCTGAAGTAGATTTACCCGGTCATGCATCTTCAATTGCTGCCGCTTACCCTGAATTAATGACGGTGAAGAAAGACTACCAAATCGAGCGGAAATGGGGGGTACACGAGCCACTATTAGATCCAACTAAACCAGAGGTTTACGCCTTCATAGATAGCATCATAGGTGAAGTTGCAGCCCTTTTCCCTGACGCCTATATCCATATCGGCGGGGATGAAGTTAACCCTAAACAGTGGAATGAAAGTGAGCATGTTCAAACCTTTATGAAAGAAAAAGGCTTGAAAGACGATAAAGAACTGCACGCTTTCTTCAACCAAGAAGTCGAAGAGATCCTACGCAAACATAATCGTAAAATGATCGGTTGGGATGAAACCTACCACCCGAACTTACCTAAAAGTATCGTGATCCAGTCTTGGCAGGGTCAGGACTCTCTGGGGGAATCAGCCAACGATGGTTACCAAGGTATTCTATCAACGGGTTTTTACATCGACCAAGCGCAAGCCACCAGCATGCACTATCGCAATGACCCTATGCCGAAACCATTACAAGTCGATGATCAGATCCATAGCGATGAAACCTGGCAAACTTGGCAGTTTGAAGCACCACGTAAACGTGGCAGTGCTGTCGCAGGTAGCTTCACTATTATTACAGCAAAAGATGGCAGTCAACGCGGCTTTATCGACTATAAAGGTCGCTCACGTCGTGCTGTCTTTGATATTGAAACCACCAAGGGTGTGACATCATTCTGGATGGACTCTTGGATGGGTAAAACCATGCCTCGTGTGGCATTGGTTGACGGTAAACTGACTGGCGAAATGATTGTCGGTAATGCCCCTTACGTCATGACAGGCAAACAAATCGCTGGATCTGATATGCAAGGAACTGAAGTACCTAGTAACTCTCACCCTGTCGCACTGCAACCTGAACAAGAACATCTGATTCTTGGTGGTGAAGTCACCCTATGGGCCGAGAATGTGAAGCACGATACGCTCGATTTACGGATGTGGCCTCGCTCGTACGCTATCGCAGAACGTCTATGGTCGCCAGAAAGCATCACCGATGAAGACAGCATGTATGAGCGCTTACACTCTATGAACGAATGGTCGACAATTTCTGTTGGTTTGCAACAAGAGTGGAATGCTCTGATGGGAATGAAACGTCTCGCGAATGGTCATGATGTACGTCCTCTACAGGTGTTAGCTCAAGCAGTAGAACAAGCACAGTACTACCACCGCCACCATGAAAAATCGACGTATGAAAACTATGACCGCTTTGACCCATTAAATCGTTTTGCTGATGCCCTACCACCTGAGAGCATGGAAATCCGCGAATTAGGTAAACTGGCTCAAGCATTTACTGCTAATCCAAACGACAACAAAGCAAAAAACCAGTTAACTGCAAGGCTACAATTGTGGATCGACAATACCTCGAAAGTGATGCCAATTATTGACAGCAACTACTTACTGGCAGAAGTAAAACCTGTTGCAAAACATGTTCAGCAAGTGTCGGAACTTGGCTTAATGCTGGTCGAGCGTATCAGTTCTAAGCAGCCACTATCACCACAAGAAGTGGCGCAAGCGAAAGTGCTACTGCACAATGCACAGCAAATTCAAGATGAGTTGGTTGTCTCTTCCGCTTATCCGATTGAAACCCTACTCAATGCGGCTTATTAAGCGAATTAGGCAAACTCGCAAAGCATAACAATAAGCCTTAAACCAAAAACCCGCATGATGAACGCCATCATGCGGGTTTTCTTTGAGTAAGCTATTACGACTATGCCTAGCGCTCAGCCTCATGATTAACCCTTGGCTTTGTCTGACGGGAAAAACTACGATAAATCCCCAATCCAAAGAGCACAATAAGCAGCAATGGTCCTAACCACAGCACGTAGGTATTTGGGGCAAACTTAGGTTTATACAAGACAAAATCACCAAAACGACTGGTCATAAACTCGATAATTTCTTGATCGGTTTTTCCTTTATCGACCATTTGATAAACCCTCAAACGGAGATCTTTCGCAACGGGGGAGTTCGATTCAATTAAGTTTTGATTTTGGCATTGTGGGCAACGGAGGGTTTTCGCCAACTCCATCGCTCGTTTCTGTTCATGACTCGATCGAAACGAAAAAGTTTCAACACTTTCCACCAAATGGCTATCAGCTGCAACAAACAGCTGTGGCTCAGCAAAACTCGCTGGTAACATTAAGCAAAACCAAGCAATTAACGCTATTTTAAAGCCTCGATGTATCTCTATTGAGCGTCTTCCCATCTACTTTTAACCTTGTTTTTGTTCAGGTGTTGCATGTCCAATTTCTGGTTGCTCTTCCGCTAACGTTTCCCGCATTAATACATCAATAACAGGCACAAACTGCTGTTGCCATATCGTGTCATCTAATGCTCCAACATAACGCTGACGAACTATGCCTTTAGAGTCAATAAGCATTGTCTCGGGGGTGCCGTACACGCCTAAATCCAGAGCCAATTTACCTTGAGGATCATAAATAACGGTATCATACGGGTTGCCATATTCAGCTAATGTTGCCAGTGCTGATGTACGTTTGTCTCGATAGTTTAACCCCACTAGCGCTACGCCTTGTTTTTGTAATTCGAGCAAAAAACCATGCTCTTCTTTACAAATACCACACCAAGACGCCCATACATTCAGTAACTGCACTTTCCCTTTGAGCAAAGATTCATCGACTGTAGGTACAGAAAAAGTCCCCTCACTAGATTCTCTCTCTAACAAATTAATCAGTGAAAAAGTAGGGACTGGCTGACCCGCCAACGGTGAGATCTCGACACTCACAGGCTTTTCTAGTGCATAGACCAAAACAATGCCCGCTAACACTACCCCTAACAGCGGTAAGAACCGTAATTTATTCATTTACCTTGCTTCCAAATAATTTGATTTTCAGGTAACTGAGAGATATCTATTTTACTCTGAGCAGGGACAGTTTTTTCCCTACCTTCCCACTTCGGCTCTTGCGCCGAGCGCTTATTATCGATTAACCGAGAGCGGCTAACCGCAATACGCGCCATAACAGAGAGCGCCCCGCCGAGCATCATCAAAATAGCCCCTATCCATAGCCAACGCACAAAAGGTTTGTATTGGATCCGCACTGCATAGTCCGTTGCATTAAGCTTTTCGCCTAACGTGATATAAATATCACCATCCCACCACCAACGAATACCCGGCTCACTCATATTCATAGTGCGTACCGTATAATGGCGACGCTGCGGTTGAATAAAGCCCATCCGTTGTTCTTTAGAAAAATGGCCCAGTTTAGTGACCATAATATTAGCTTGTTCAGCAGTATAATTGGCACCAACCAGTAGCTCAGTCTCGAGATAATCAAACTGAAACCCCTCCAGAATCACAGTATCACCCGGTCCCATTTTATTACTGACTTCATGGGAGTAGTTACTGACTAACGAGGCACCAATCACAGTCACCGCAACACCAAGATGTGCAATGAGCATCGCCAACTGACGTAAACGAGGGCGAGGTAAACCATCAAGGCTCTTTTCGGCAACCGTCTTTTCAACCTGTTTATTTACCGCATTTTTTTGATAAGACGGCAGTAAGATCAAAGATTGTAGAGCCGTCAGAATGATCCATAACGCACAAATTAACGCACCACAAACAACCAGGTTCACACCACGTTCGAATAACACAGATAGCACCACACCACCAATGATTGATGCAGATAACGGTGCCAGTAAACGGGTAATCAAAAAGTCTTCTGCACTCGCACGTAAGCGAACTAATACACCTAACCCCATGACAAAAAACGTCACCATACTCAGTGGTACAAACATGCTATTAAAATACGGGGCACCGACTGAAATACTGCCTAAGCCAAAGGCTTGAAATATCATCGGGTAGAAAGTCCCGAGCAAAACAGTCAAGGTTGCGACAGCCAATAAGCTATTACCGACTAGGAATGCAGCTTCACGGGATAACAGCTCAAAATTCATGGCTTGAAGATAACGTTCACAGCGCAAAGCGTACAAGGTCAGCGCCGAAATTAACATCACGGCAAGAATAGCCAACAACACTAGGCCACGCGTAGGATCCACGGCAAATGCATGAACAGATGTCAGCACGCCTGAACGCACAATAAAAGTGCCCAGCAAGCTTAATGAAAAGGTGAAGATAGCGAGTAATAAACTCCAACCCACTAATGACCGACGCTGAGCAGTCACAATCAAAGAGTGCAACAATGCCGTACCTGTTAGCCAAGGAAGTAAAGAAGCATTTTCCACAGGATCCCAAAACCACCAGCCGCCCCAGCCTAATTCATAGTATGCCCACCATGAACCGAGAGCGATACCACCCGTTAAAAACACCCAAGCCGATAATGTCCAACTACGACTGAGTTGCGCCCACTGCCATTGCGGCTTTTCGAATGTGAGAGCGGCAACGGCAAAAGCAAAACTGACAGCAAATCCGACATAGCCTAGGTACAACATAGGCGGGTGAAAAATCAGCCCGATATCTTGCAACATAGGGTTTAAATCCCGCCCTTCCATTGGCACAGGAAAAAGCCGCTCAAACGGGTTAGATGTTAGCAAAGTAAACAAGGTTAAGGTCGCAACTAAGGCCGCCAAAATAGCCAATACTCGCGTTATAAATTCTCGTTGTTCACGGTTGTTATGATAACAAGCCGCGACTAACGCAGCCCAGCCGCTTAATGAAAACACCCAGAATAAAAAAGACCCTTCATGACCGCCCCATACTGCGGCAATCTTGAAGAAAATAGGTAATTGTGTATTCGAGTGATGCGCAATATAGGCAACCGAAAAATCATCGGTTGCAAAGCCAATCGCAAGTAGCACAATCGAAGTGAGAATCGAGCCAAAAGCGCCATAACTTAATGGCCACACGTAGCGAGTAAGGTATGACGCTTTCATTTTCGCGGCAACAAAAGGCATCAAGGCTGCCAATAACGCAAAAGAAAAACCAAGAATTAATGCAAAGTGTCCAATTTCAGCCAGCATAAAGTGTCCGTTTTTTTACTTAAACAAACAGCAGCACTAACAGTCTTGATCCCAATATCAATCGCTATTAGCACTGCTGCTTTGATCTTACTGATAACCATCTCTACTAACAATAAGCTACTAGACGATGGTCATTTGTCCTGCATATAGCACAAAGGTACGCAGCATTAACACACCAAGCAAACTCAAGGTAGTCACTAACATAATAAAGGCTTTATTGTGTCTTACCCCCGAAGGACTCACTGCGTTCAAGCCAAGTGGCAATAGCATCCCCGCACCTATGACACCATACCAAAACCATGATGCCCAAAACCCGCCGCCAATTGCCGCTATGGCAGCCGCTTCTTTCTGACCACCACCGAAGTAAAGGCCACTAAAAAACGCAAACAGAACAAACAATTCAAACATAACCACAGGGCGCTCGAATTTATGTACCCATTTAACGCTTGGGCTAGTGACTGACTCTTTAAAGAACACAACCCCGAACATCAAACACGCCGCAGCGCCAGATGATAGGCTTGAGAACAAGAATAGAATCGGTAACACTGGGTTGTTCAACAATGGGAAGGTTTTTAACGCTGATAGTAAGAAGCCGGTATAAGCCGCTAACATCACAGCTAAGAAGCCAAGGAATAATTCAATCGCATTTTCATAGCGAGTGACGTATTGCATGACTTTGCCCACAATAGGTAAACGTCCATTCAGCAAGTTTAATAATTCATCTTTATAGATAGCCGCAATCCATGCGAACAAGACCACCATATAAACTTGGAATAAAATAACCCCCATCGACATGACCGATGTTGGATTATAGAAGATCATGATTTTCCAAAATGACCAAGGTTTGGTTAAGTGGAAAACTAAGATCAACAAACCCACAATTATGCCAAATGGCGCTAAAATTGCGGTTGCTTTAATAATGCCATTCGTCGATGGATGTCCCTGAATTACCTTACGTTTTAGGTAAATAGAGATCATGACTGCACCTGCTGACATACCTGCTAAAAACAGATAAATAGCAATAATCCAATCCCATACTAACGAATCAAAATAGAAGGCTTCTGCAAAGGCTGTACTCATCCTTTTATCTCCCCTTTTTGATGCGGCACTTTATACAACTGCGGTTTAGTACCGAGTTCTACTTTGTCGCGGTAGACAGTTTTTTGTGTGATTAATTTAGAAACATCACTTTGCGGATCGTTTAAGTCACCAAATGTCAGCGCCTTGGTAGGGCAAGACTCAACACAGGCTGGCTGCTTTCCTTCCGCTAGGTTGGTTTTACGACAAAAATCACACTTATCAGCTGATTTCGTCTCAGGGTTGAAGAATCGAACTTGATACGGACAAGCAGCAAGGCAATAACCACAGCCTACGCACTTAAACGCATCCACATCCACAATGCCTGTTTCTGGATCTTTAAACGCCGCACCAGTTGGACACACATACACGCAAGGTGCATTTTCACAATGCTGGCAAGAAACACGGGTAAATGTGTAATCAATATTGGGGTACTCGCCCTGTGGTTCGCTTCGCACAATTTTCAAGCGCGTCACGCCTTCAGGTACTTTATTAACCTCACGGCACGCTTCCGTACAGGCTGTACAACCAATACAAAGCGTTTCGTCATGTACCATGCCATAGCGTTTATCGCCATCCTCCATGGTTGCCGCTAGCGTTTTACGGCTAAGTACCGCTTGCCCTGCAACACCCGTCGTAAAGATAACGGCACCTGCACCAGCCAGGAAATTACGTCTTGTACACGTCATAGTATTCTCCTATTTGGCTGCTTTAGCTTTAGTCTGATCAGCATGACAATCAACACACATCTTAATCTTGGAAGATTGAGTAATGCCTTTCATGGGATCAACTGTTGGGTGGATGTTATGGCAAGACGCACAAGACAGATCGAGCGCATGCACATCATGCGTCCAATTCACCTCACGAAGATCATCAGGCTCATGACAATTGGTACAAGTTTCATTTTGCTTTTTGATCCATAGCGGATCCGCAGCAATTTTTTGTGTACCAGCGACAGATTGAGATGGCGCGAATTTAGTGACTTGCGTGGCACCGTCACGATGGTTTTCACCAACATTACTATGACAGTCTACACAGCCCACTTCACGACCTGTTTGCGAATGAATTGCATCGGCATGAGCACCAAGCAATGCATCTTTGGTGTCTTTATGACACTGCGTACAAGCGTAATCGCGATCCCTTATAAATGTTACGACATGCTGTTTCGCGGAGTCAGAAGTAAGATGAGGAACGTTAGCTGTTGTGGCATCTTGTTTTTCTGAATCGGCGGCAACATTGAGGGAGAAGCCAGCAATACCAATCACAACTAATAAGGTCATGAATGTACTGACGGCCATTTTATAAATGCCCATTGTTCACCTTTTTTATTCCATTTTTGTTTGCTGCTTACAAACAATCGGTGCTTACTGTTACTTATTATTTAACTGGCAGATAAGTACGTTTAAATATGAACAAAACATATATATCCATTCCAATTGGAATCCATTCTCATTTACAACAAACATTAGCCACAACGCTTAACATTGCCATTAAACTATAAGGCATAAGTTAAAAACTTGATCTCCCTTTTAAATAACCATTAAGTAGCATTGAATATGAACTTTTAATGATTGAGATCAAATATAAAAACAGCCTAATTGCATGAATTAGAAAGGAATATCTAAAACTGCTAACACTAAAGTATCAGAGGTTATGTAAATACCCCTTTGGGGCTATAAGTAAGTATTTACTGGTGAACTCACACCGATGAAATCACATTGTTGATCCAAAGCAAGTCGCCATTAACTTTTAATAACATCCTTACATTTTTTGTTATTATTCATATTGGAACTCCAACTTTATTTGCATATTAGCCGCATTCACAACGCTTGGCTTTTTTTACAATAAAATCTGGAGTAATAACCGTGAGTAAAAAATGGACGCTAAATAGTGCCGTTACGGCAGCCATATTGTCAGCGTTTTGCTTTACAGGGAGTGCGCTGGCTTCCACTGAAACCGAACAAAAACAACAAATAGAGCCACGAAATCAAGTTTTTGCAGACGCTCATGCTGAACAGTATAAGAGCTGGGAAGCAACAAAAAACAGTGAAGAAATCACTGATGCCCTAAAAGAAGATCCTAATATGGTTGTTCTTTGGGCGGGCTATGGCTTCGCAAAAGACTACAACAAAGCGCGTGGCCACTATTACGCTGTAACTGATGTTCGCGAAACCCTACGTACAGGTGGACCAAAAGACGAGAACTCAGGCCCTATGCCGATGGCATGTTGGAGCTGTAAAAGCCCTGACGTTGCTCGTGTGATCGATGATCGTGGTGAAGATGGCTACTTTGCGGGCAAATGGGCTCGTTTAGGCAGTGAAATCAACAATTCTATTGGTTGCTCTGATTGTCATGACACCAATAGTGAAGACTTCGCACAAGGCAAACCTGCTCTAAAACTTTCTCGTCCTTATGCTGAACGTGCCATGGAAACCATAGGTATGAAGTTTGAAGATCAATCACGCTTTGATCAACAAGCTCAAACTTGTGGCCAGTGTCATGTGGAGTACTACTTCACAGGCCCGAACAAAAGTGTGAAATTCCCATGGGATAAAGGCACCTCTGTTGATGAAATGGAAGTGTACTACGACGGTATCGACTTTAAAGATTGGACGCATGGCGTTTCTAAAGCCCCAATGCTAAAAGCACAACACCCAGGCTACGAGACATGGCGTGAAGGTATTCACGGCAAAAACAATGTTGCGTGTGTGGACTGTCACATGCCTAAAGTGCAAAACGAAGATGGCAAAGTATATACCGATCATAAGATTGGCAACCCATTCGATCGTTTTGAAGACACTTGTGCACAATGTCATACTCAAACCAAGGAAGCGTTGCAAGGTATTGTTTCTACACGTAAAGCAAGTGTCCTTGAGCTAAAACTAACCGCTGAAAAGCAAATTGTTGCGGCACACTTTGAAGCAAAAGCGGCATGGGATGCAGGTGCAACAGAGCAAGAAATGGCACCAATCCTTCGTGATATTCGCCATGCGCAATGGCGTTGGGATTACGCAATTGCTTCACACGGTGTACACATGCATGCACCAGAAGTTGCCCTACGTATTCTAGGTACTGCAATTGATCGTGCGACCGATGCCCGTACCAAAGTTGTACGCTTACTGGCAACGAAAGGAATTACTGAAGAAATCCAAATCCCTGACATATCAACCAAAGAGAAAGCCCAACAAGCACTTGGCATGGATATGGATGGTATGAATGCGGAAAAAGAAAACTTCTTGAAAACCGTCGTACCTGAGTGGGATAAACAAGCAGAAGCGCGTGAAGCTAAATACTAATTTAGTAACACAATATCCGCTGTAATCATTGAAAATCGGCACTTTTAAGTGCCGATTTTTTTATCTCTACTGCGTATTGGCAATAACTTGTACTTTTTCACTCCCTATACAACAATTAAACAAATTGCACAGCAACCACTCGCTGTAAACTTGGTTGTTTTCTTATTTCAGGGAGAGAACACTATGGCGCTATTCAGATTACTCCGTATTAGCCTTTCTTTTTTCATCATTGCCTTTGCATTAACCAGCCATGCCAACCTCATTACGAATGGCGGCTTTGAAGACATAGATGTTCCTAATAACAGCTGGCGTTTTTTCGCTCAAGGCACGCCAAGCCTCGGGTGGCAAGGGTCTAACGTTGAGATATGGGATTCATTATTTGGTTTTGAAGCGTCAGAAGGTGATCAATACGCAGAGCTGAATGCCCACCCAAATCAAGGTATATTTTCAATTAATCAAACCTTTGATACTGTCACTGGGGGGATCTACAATTTATCGTTTGATTACTCTGCACGACGCAATAATCGCAATGAGCAGTTTGAAGTCAGTGCAGGGGATTTTACTCAAATTTTCTCTAGCAACGTTCGCTTTAACTGGAATGATTTTGCCACTGAATTTACAGCGTTAGACAATGAAACAACCCTTACCTTTACTTCCCTAAATAGAGGGACTTTGGGGAACCTACTGGACAATGTGGTTGTCACAACATCTCGTCTACCTATTCCTGAACCCGACTTAATCTTTCCATTACTCTTGCTTATCGCCTTTATCGTCCTTCGTTTTCAGTATCACAGGGCGCGTAAGTCGCATCGTTTAAATTCGTAACAATCAATAACGAATACATGCAACAACGCCTGTCATTAACAGGCGTTTTGGTTGAAGTACAATTCTAAAGCTAGATAAATAACTAAAGAGCCCTACATCATTTTCTTCGCACGATTGATCGCGGTAATTAATGCGACTCTGTCTGCATCAGGGTGTTCGCTATCAAGAATTTGTACCCAAGTATCTATCGCTTTCTGATAACGAGCAGACATAAAATACTCTGATCCTAATAGGGTTAGCGCGGGAAAGTTATCCGTATCTAGCATCAGTGCGCGATCTAATAAGTTTTGGATTTCTGGAGTTAAACGCTGACCATTTTCATAATAGTGTGCAGTTGCTAGGGCCGAGTAAATATTCGCTTGAGGATCAGGGGTTAATCGTCTTGAATAATCAAAGGCGATACTGGCTTCTTCAAATAAATTTACATACATGTAAGCATTACCTAGCGCATACCAAAGCTCACCATTTTGCTTATCTAGCACAATCTTGTCTTGAATTGCTTTGATCCGCTGTTGATTTATTTCATCAGCAGATAACCCCGCTAAATCATCGATTGGGTTCACCACTACAGCCGCTTTATCACTGTAATTCGGTGTTCCTAAAAAGGCATAGCCTGCTATAGAAACAGAGGCAATACATAGGCCAAAGAGTAATGGCGCTGTACGCGAACCCGATGGCTGAGTACGGGTATGCCACCAAACTAGCGTAATTATAACGATCATCATGACGATACAAATCGTTCCCCAAACCTCGACGCCACTTCCTTGTCCCAACATGTAGTATCACCTACTTTCAATATTATAAATAAGGTATATCACAGGCACATTAGAGCTATGCGAATGTGGATCAATTGATAAAAATAAAGGCAGCATTATGGCTACCTTTACTCCTTATTTGTGAAGATGATCTGCAAATACACTGCGTTGAGACTAATATAAATTCAGGTTCTAAACGTTAAGCATTAACAGCGCAGTTCACCGAATAATCGATAATCCCATACTTCAACTTCACCTGTTTCTAAGCGTTTTTCAGCGGTATCACGCCATTTTTGCGTTAACTTCTGACAGCCGATAATCTGAGCTAACCCTTCTTTATTAAGAGGGTCATTAAAAAAGTAGTCTCCCACTTGCTTAATCGTTAATGCTGATTCATCGCGTGATAGCAAAACCAGATCATCATCATGGCTGACATAACCCGTTTGAATAACGCGGTACAACCAACCACAATAACTCAATTGCTGCATTTGCTCTGACACACCTTCCGCATTCCAGCGAACATTCAATTTGTAACATGGCGAACGCGGTTGGCTTACTTCAATAATCGCTTCACCCCACTGATAACGATCGCCAACACACACTGTGTCTTCTGTCATACCTAAGGTGCTGATATTCTCGCCCATACCCGGCGCTTGCCAGCCACGATCAGGGTATTGTGTTTGCCAGTATGTATAATGTTCTGCGGGGTATTGGTGAAGTGCTCGCTCTACACCGCCATGGTGCTTAGGATCACCACATTCATCCCCCTGCAAGCCAATTTCAGACAGAAATAGACGTTCAACAGCTTGTTGTTTATCTAGCGCAGACTCAAAGCCAAAGGTGGCATTTATTTTACCTACAGACACCTGCTGTACTTTAATCGACTGACCCTGATTAGCTGCCATGTATTTTTCCTTTGTCTTCGATGCTTATGTGCTTTTTGAATCTAGGTGTTTTCTACCAATACAAAAAAGGCCCCGATGAGGAGCCTTTATCTGACTAAGCCTTACAGCTCAAAGTCACTCATATCAGCTTCTGCTGCATCATCTTGGCGCGCCAAGAAAGCAACAAGGTCATCGTGACCACCGATGTATTTACCATCCAGAATAATTTGAGGCACAGTACGCACCGTTGTGTTTGCGACTTGCTCAATAAACGCAATCATTTCAGGCTTCTCAAGATCCTGACCAAGTACCAATGTTGTGTACTCGGTACCACGGTCATCAAGCAGGTCTTTCGCTTTTACACAAAACGGGCAGCGTGGTTGAGTGATCACAAGATTAGTAAAACCAGATAATTGTTCGATAGTCATTGATGATGTTGATTCTGACATAGTATTACGCTCTGCTGTGGTAACAGTCTTCTGTTGAGGCTGACTGACATATTGATAAGTTACGTAAGATAAAGCAAAGCATAAGATGAGTAAAACATTACGCACTGAAAATAAGCGCGTTGTAATGGCTGACATGTATGTCTCCGACAAAAACAGGGTTATTCGCCAATTCTAATCGGTATTCTACGGCGACCAAAGCGCTTTTTGCTTGACGTGAAACGTCCAACAATTTCACCACCGCAATATAAACACTTTCCGTCTGCTGAAAGCTGATAGTCACCTAACTGATACCAATCTCTTTCAATCACCCGCTGGTGACAATGAGGGCAATACGTACTGGCGCCTTTTGCGTCATGTACATTGCCGACATAGACATAGTGCAAGCCCTGTTTAATGGCTATATCTCTAGCTCTTAATAAGGTTGCAGGCGGTGTTCGAGGTTTGTCAGTCATTTTAAAGTCAGGATGAAAAGCACTAAAGTGAATGGGAACATCTGCGCCTAAATTATCGTATATCCACCGCGACATCGCTTCTATTTCCGCTACGCTGTCATTTTCACCGGGTATCAACAAGGTAGTAGTTTCAAACCAAACCTTAGTCTCATTTTTAAGGTATAACAGTGTATCGAGTACAGGCGCTAATTGGCCTAGACATACTTTGCGGTAAAAGCGCTCAGTGAAGGCTTTTAAATCAATGTTCGCCGCATTCATATACTCAAAGAAGTCGCTACGTGGCAAAGGGTTCACATAACCAGCACTTACCGCCACACTATTGATACCAAGCTCACGACACGCAATGGCTGTATCACGGGCATATTCTAGAAAGATCACAGGATCGTTATACGTAAAGGCAATACTCTCGCATTGATGAAACTGCGCAGCCTTCGCTATCTGTTCAGGCATGGCTTGCGAACCTAAAGTATCGATTTGACGTGATTTACTGATGCTCCAATTTTGGCAAAATTTACACCCTAAATTACAGCCAGCTGTACCAAAAGAGAGTACAGAGCTCCCTGGGTAGAAATGATTTAACGGTTTCTTTTCAATAGGATCGATACAAAACCCACTCGAACGCCCATAGCTGGTTAACACTATTTCACCTTGATATGCCGCACGCACAAAACACGCGCCGCGCTTACCTTCGCGCAACTGGCAAAAGCGTGGGCACAAGTCGCACTGAATACGGCCATCATCCAATTGATGCCAATATTGAGTACGAACGAATTGAGGGGGCGTAGTTAAAGTGGGATTTCTCATCACAATAAACACATCTTGTTGGCTTATAAGGAGTTTTTATACCTATACTTACTATAGCTCTTTAAAGGATACATGCTTATGAATATTCGCCACCCCGCTGTTGCTGGGCGGTTTTATGACAAATCACCAACCCAGCTTAAAACACAGCTGGAAGCTTGGTTATTGCCGGTGCAATCCTCTGAAAATCCCCCTTTAGTCAACACACTTTCAGACAAGCTAGCCCCGTCTCACATACCCTCAGCAGGGACAATACGTGCACTGATTGTTCCACATGCAGGCTATGTTTATTCAGGGCACGTAGCTGCACAAGCTTACCAAGCACTACGAGATGCCGCAGATACCATTAAGCATGTGATTTTAATTGGGCCAAGCCATCGGTATTTTTTTCAAGGCTGCGCGCTCCCAACAGCAGAGCAGTTTTCTACCCCACTTGGCAATGTCACATTAAATACACAAACTATTGCTACCCTAAGTGAGATAGAAGATTTTGAACTCTCAGAGCAAGCCCATGCGTTAGAGCATAGCCTAGAAGTACAACTACCCTTTCTTCAAACAGTACTGAATGATTTCAGTCTATTACCCATATTAACGAGTAATGTATCACCCGCTAAATTAGCCAAACTAATCGATCCTCTATGGCAATCAGATGACACTTTATTAGTCGTCAGCAGTGATTTAAGCCACTTTCATCCGTACCACAAAGCGCAGCGCATAGATCGGAATACTTGCCATCTTATCGAGCACTTTGAGCCGGCATTGACACCCGAGCAAGCGTGCGGTTCGACAGGGATCAACACATTATTATTGTTGGCGAAACAGCGAGGATACCAACTCACACGATTAGCATTAAACAATTCTGGCGATACTGCTGGAGATAAGGAGAAAGTCGTTGGATATGTCAGCTACCTCATATCAAACACTGAATAAAGGGGAATTAACCCAACTGTTAGACATTGCTCGCGAAGCGATTCGTGGTCACTTTTCATCAGGGTTACCTAAATCACCTGAATACAGTTTATACGGGCGGAAACTACTTGCACCAGCGGCGTGTTTTGTGACGCTTGAAGTCAATGGTCAATTACAAGGCTGTTTAGGCTCGACTGCCGCGCATTCGCCTTTAGTACTAGAAGTGCATAACAAAGCGCGCGCAAGTGCGTACCAAGATCGTCGCTTCATGCCATTAACTGAAGATCAACTGGGCCAATTAACCATCGAGATCTCAGTTTTGTCGACACCTGAAGCCATCAGTATTGGTTCCGAGCAAGAGCTCATCGATTTCTTGGCACAAAATAAACTTGGCGTCATTCTAAGTGACAATCACAAACAGGCTCTGTTCTTGCCACAAGTGTGGAAAAAACTTAAATCGCCAACAAATTTTGTTAAACAGCTGAAATTAAAAGCTGGCTGGAATGCAGGTTACTGGTCAAACAGCATGACGGTCAAAGTGTTTGATGTCACTAGTATCAAAGGGAAGTATTATTGATTCGATAAGCTTTATGTATACGGATCACCATATAAGAAGAGAGCGCTTTACTAGCGCTCTCTTTTCAATCTAAGCAATAGCAATTAATTTACTTATTTATGGCTTTTAGGCTCTAACCCATAAGGCACAGAGCTAAATATCTTAGGCTGATTATTGACCGTTGGCGCAACGTGCGGCTGTTGCCAATCCAATAACATAATGGCTAATACGTTGCGGTGTTCGCCGTGAACTAATCCAAAATCACCATCAACCGATGGCACCATACCTTTTTCTTTATTAATGGCAGATTGAATGGCTTGGCGCATCGCAAGTACAACAGGGTCTCCGTCTTTGCCTGCCAATAAGAAGTTAATACCAACTTCGGCTAATACATCTTCTTTAGAGCGCTTTAAAATAGTATCGACATTTTTACGGTAATAATCGTAAATCCATTGGAAATCACTTTCGTTAATTGGATGCTGATAATATTCACTGGCGGCAAAAATAATATGGGTCATGCCGTAAATCTTATTCATGTACTGCTGATCGGTCAGTGTACTGTCTAAGCTATCTGGATAGGCCTGTTTAAACGCCACAATAAAATCATCAACCACATCCTGTTCACCCAATTGACGTAACCAATAAACTTGGTTGGCAAGCTGGGCCGCCCACGCGTGGATCATCTCGGTCTCTGTCGCGTATTTTTTGAAATCGTATCGACGAATGATTTCTCGGAGCTTTTGATCTTCTTTATGTTGTAAACCATATTCGTTGGCACGCGCCATAGACCCTAGTAATCCAACACCAAGGTAAATATATTCGGGCATTTTCTTGGTTGCGGCGTAACGACGCTGACTACGCTCATCTTTATCACCAATATACTCAGCAAGGCGTTTTTGCGAATACGTGGCGATCTGTTCAGGCGTATTTAGCTCATAAGCGACAGTATTAAGCTTACTGGCTACTCGCGCCATATCTGCCCATATTGCAGATTGATATTTGGGATCGAGCGTTTGACGATACATACGCAAACCATAATGCCCCATTTTAAAGGCAGGTAAGGTATAGAGTTGAGGTTCATAAGTATCACGGATCAACTGAGCATCTTGCTGAAAGCTAACAGCTTGGCTACCAATTGCTTGCTGTGACGTTTCTTGTTTTGTAAGCGCCAGCTCTGCATTGGCGGTATAAGCAAATAAGCAGCTACTAATTGCTATCGCTGACGCTATGTATTTCAAACCGAATTTCATGTATATCCCTCACTTTAAGAGCGGTTTACCGCTTAAGCTACCAGCAAGATTAACCTTTCAAGTCACATTTGTGTCAATATTCAGCTTAAAGGCTAATATCCACCCAGATTAAACGGTGATCCGATCCCGCTTGTGCACGTTCGCGGCCTTTACTATCAACCACCAATGGGCGCATAGGATCTTTTCGATCTGGCCAGAATACGCCACTTTTTACGACCTTAAGATCATGTGACGGCAATACATAATCTAAGCGTAAGCCTGACAAATGTGTCCATTCTGACGCCCGACCAATGCGTGGTTGCCAAACTCGAGCAAATCGACCTCCCACACTTTTCGGTGTTTGCCTACCACAGCTGACTGAGCGATTGATTCGAACATGATGAAGTAACTGTTTTATTGCACTTTTACTGCCATCACCGTCGACAGGATCAGCATTTAAATCCCCCATCACAATAAACGAATCAGTTGGCGCTAATCCCGCTTGAACACCTTTGTCATCATAGAGGTAATCAGCATTATCGATAATATCAACTAGCAAACGAAGCTCGTCATGATTGCGGCGTAAATTGCGTTTTTCCTCACCGTCAAAAACAGGTGGTGTTGGATGACAACACAATAATTTAAGAGTCCGCTCACCGACAATCACAGGGAGGGATATATGATTTTTAGAGGATAAGCGAAACACCTTTTGTGCCTCGGCACCGTAATAACCACGAGGCATTTGATTGTTTGGCATATCTCGCCATAAAAAACGCTGCCAGCTACGTAACTGGCTCTCATCGATAGGGTAACGCGATAAGATCACAAACCCATAATGACCATGATGCTCACCAAAGCCATAACCGTCTTCAGGCAAAGTACATTTTCCATCCCCATTAAAATCAACGCCACTCAATAAGCCAGTATTGGTCGGTGGTAAATAACGGAAAGCATATTCAATGGGCGTCGTCATTTCACCTAAACGACTTTGTTGGGCAACAGCAAGATAGTGAGAACAAAAACGATCGAGTGCACCATCATCGCCACCTTCACCTAAGTGATCAAATTCGCAAAGTAAAAGTATATCTGGTCGCACATGCTGGATAATTGCAGCTAATTTTTGAAATCGTTCAGTATCAGGATGAGATGTCTGTGCCAAAACTTGTCCAGCCGTAGCGTGAGACATAGCAACATTAAATAAAGCGACACGTAAAGAAGAAGGCAAAGTGAAGGTTCCAGCAATGAAGATGAACGCATTATAGCGCTCATCTTGCTGATTTTTATAATGGTATTACAACGATACGATAAGGAATGGGTGAGTAGATAAAATTAATCAACCAATTGCGAAATCGCTAAGCGGATCTGGTGGGCATCATCCATTGCTCTGTGTTTAGTTGGTCCTTGCGCTTCAAGTGCTAATTGAAAGCTTGCCCGTTCAATGCCGTTTTCTTGCTGTAGCCAATGGCCTACTTCGGTTAATGTAAAAGATGGGCGCATATGCGCGGCATGATAGAGGCGACCAAGCCAAAATAAATCCCATTGGCTATCGCAAAATACAAACTCGAACTTCCCTAATACTTTATTAAGGTGCTGGCACACTTCTACGACTTGTTCACCTTTTAACTCAATTTCACGACGAGACAGGTGGTGGATATGGGTTTCAGCATAATCATCCCAGTAGTGCCAAACATCACTCGATGAGAGTGGGTTTATCAGTAAACTTTCTCCTGAACCGTCAGGTAATGAGTAACCGACTTCAATTGGATAGGATTGATCAGACAAGCCCGAGGCTTCAAAATCTAACGTTGCCCACATTACACGCTCCCTGCTATATGAGAAGGTTGTGCTGTTGCATGCGAAACATCCGTTATCTCGGCATACCACAACATTGTGTTGAATCGGGTATCGGGTACTACACCTTATTCATCCTGCTACCCTGTTGTTCTTCAACCTAGGATCCAACGAGAAAATCCTCGTTATCTATAACTAAATGTAGACTTTATCTTAGTTACCTGAGCAATTTATTCCTTAAAACTCGATATTAAGACAAAAACTGTTGCGAGCCATAGAAATAGAACCTTTCACTGGATTACACTCAAGCAAATTGAAAAAACAGAATGATTTCCTATGACTCCGACTCTTGGTTTTGCTGGCTATAGCGGTTCAGGTAAAACAACATTACTTGAAAAATTAATCCCTTTATTACGCGCACAAAACCTGCGTATCGGGCTACTAAAACACAGCCACCACGATATCGAACCCGACAAACCAGGAAAAGACAGTTATCGACTACGTCATGCAGGATGCCAGCAAACCTTACTCGCGACGCGAAAACGCCACATGCTGTATTTTGAATACCCTGATGAAGATCGTGACGAACCGAAACTCGAGCATTGTTTAGCACAACTGGATCATTCAAAGCTCGATTTAGTACTTGTCGAGGGCTTTCGCGATCAGCCTATTCCCAAAATTGAAATCCACCGCCCTGACTATGGAAAACCATTTTTGCATACTCAGGATAAACACATTATTGCGATTGCTAGTGATGCTTCAATCAATCCAACACAGGATCTACTCCCCCTGCTCAACCTTAACGATGCTGAGGAAATTGCAAACTTTGTGATGCGATGGCTAAAAGATCAATAACCTTTACAATTCAGGTTACCGAGCAGTAGAAATTACTTAGCACAAAGTATGGGCTGATACAGGAATATTACGCATAAACACAGCGTGCTCATGGCATAAATACGCACGCTTCTACCTACGCAATGACATACCTTCCTCCGCCCCCTCATTCAAGGCTGAAAATGTAGACATAAATCACACTATTGTGTAATCTTCGCGCTTATTTTTTGCTTCTCATCACCATTGAAAGCAGTTTTTTGTGAGCTACGCCCTTAAGCTCATCCCAAAAATATATTTGTGAGGCTGATGTTTTTTTCACCAAGCCATCACAAAATAAAGACATAACAACGAATAACCGATACAAGAAGAGAATACGAGCCATGCTTATTTTCACCCAGTTCCACCATGATATCGACACTTGCGCCCACAATGAAACGACGGCTCAAATGTCAGAAATGGAAATCGCACGACAAGCGCTGGTTAAAAGTCAGCAACTATCTGGTGGCATCGAGTTGATTGAAGACTAATCTAACAACCAAAGCCACTAGAACATATTAAGGCGCTTTAGCTGTTTACAACAAAGCGCCATCGTCTTCCGACGATTCCATCACGCTAAATGAGGCAATACATTCGAAATGTTGCTCATTTTTTACTACCTTCCGGCAAAATGATTCACCATCAAACAACAAGCATTGTTCACTCGTGCATCGCAAAGCAACCACTTGCCATTAACACCCAAAGCCCCATCCTTACTGACCTCAGGGCTGACTTTACTCTTTGCAAATGGAATCCTCGTTTCACAATTCGCTTTTTGACACTGTTTTTTATAAAATGATTCAATATTAACTATGGTGACACGATGAAAACCTGCCTTCTAAAAATATTGATTACTCAATAGAAAGTAAGGTTGTCACCTTTATAAAATAAAGCACTAAATATCCACAAAAAAACAGTGCTTCGACAGTAGATCTATTATGTTTAACTTTGCTTGCTTCAAAAAGAACGATGAAACCGATGCACAGCTTGCTGCGCTTGAATCTAAACTCGCAGAACAACAGCGTGCGAATGATGAGTTAGAAAAAGAACTTATCAATCAACAAAATGTACTCAATGCTCAACAACAATCCGCCGTCATGCAACAGAGCTTCACGGATCAATTGCTACACTCGGTATCACCGCTGGAACACATCCGCGGCAACATCGCCAATGCTGCAGAAAACTTAAAACAGTACTTAGATCAACATGTCACAGAAAACAGAGATGGCATTGCTATCCTCAACGTGTTTCGTGACACTTTAAACCAGCTGATTGCACAAATTAACATGAGCGGCGATTCGCTTGAGGCATTAAAAAATAATTCTGAAGACATAGGTAAATTCATCGTTACCATTAACAATGTCTCTGAGCAAACCAATCTATTGGCACTCAATGCCGCCATCGAGGCGGCACGAGCTGGCGAACATGGTCGTGGTTTCGCAGTGGTGGCTGATGAAGTGCGCAAATTAGCGCAAAACGCAAGCGAGGCTGCAAGTCAGATTCAAAACGTGGTGGGTGAAATCAGCAATAATACCCAAGCATGTAGTCAAAACGCCTCGTTCATCGAAACACAATGTTCTCAGCTTCATAATGAAATTGAGGCACTGGTGAACATTGTTACTTTACTGATTGAAAAATCAGATGAACTCCATCGACTGGTGGATGAAAGTTACTCCTCTATTTTTCTACGCCTCGTACAGATTGACCACGTTGTCTGGAAAATCAATATTTATCAACGCATCCATAATCGTGATTTCGCTAACACTGATGTTGTCGATCATCATCAGTGCCGCTTAGGAAATTGGTATTATCAAGGGCGTGGCAAGCAACTCTTTACAAGCTGTCGATCTTACCAACAGTTAGAAAAGCCCCATGCCGAGGTACATACCTTTGGTCGAAAAGCATTGAAAGCCTTTGCAGAGGGTAATGACAGTGAAGGCATGCAATTTATGGCGCAAATGGAAACAGCAGCAGACACAGTTATTCGCTTACTAAACGATTTAGAAAACGAAATGGCAAAAGTGAAACAGCAATAATGGCAAGCTAATTCAGCAAAGCCTGCAATATTGCAGGCTTTATTATTGATAGCCGCTATAAACCGCAACGAGCTTCATGGTAATGTCATAAATCAGTAAATTGTTTGACATAAAATCAGCGTTAAATATGCGACATAACAATACGCATATGACACTGGAGAAAGTCAATGACAACCCGAATGAGCCCTTTTGAGCGCCGCGAAGACGATATTGACCCACGTAGCGAGACATCTCAGCTAACAAAAATGATCGATGCAAGCCTATCTCGACGTAAATTTCTTGGGGCTGCTTCAGTGATGACCGCTGGTGCATTCATGGCTGGTATGCCAGTTTCTGCTTTAGCAAGTTCGACAAAAGCGAATAGCAAGCTGATGGGCTTCTCTGCAGTCCCTGTCAGTACCGATGACACCCTAGTGGTTCCAGAGGGCTACAATGCACAAGTCCTGATCCGTTGGGGTGATGGTCTTTTCCCTACTTCACCTAAATTTGACCCAACGGGCAATGCCCCCTCATCGCACCAAGAAGTGCAATTTGGTGATAACAACGATGGTATGACTTTTTTCCCATTGTCTAATGATCGCGGCGTATTAGCGGTTAACAATGAATACTGCAACAACGAATACCTCTTCGCACATCAAGGCAAAAAAATGACCGCTGATGATGTGAAAAAGTCTCAAGCTGCGCACGGTATTTCAATTTTTGAAATTAAACGCACAACAAACAACAACTGGGAACTGGTTGTTGATTCAAAATACAACCGCCGTATTACAGCCAATACTGAAATGACCATCACAGGCCCAGCGGCTGGCCAACCAGATATGCAAACATCCGCGGATAAAGCCGGTAAAAAAGCATTAGGCACATTTGGTAACTGTGCAAATGGTTTTACCCCTTGGGGCACTTACTTAACTTGTGAAGAGAACTTCAATGGTTACTTTGGTACTAAGAGCGATATCAAAGTTACCAAAGAACAAAAGCGTTACGGCTTAGGCAAAGAAGATTCAGGTTACGGCTGGTCGCTGCACGATGAGCGCTTTGATGTGGCTAAAAACCCGAATGAAGCAAACCGTCACGGTTGGATTGTTGAAATCGACCCTATGGATCCAAGCTCAACGCCAATGAAACGTACCGCTATGGGGCGCTTCAAGCACGAGAATGTCGCTGTTGTTATTAACAAAGACGGTCACATTGTTGCCTACATGGGTGATGATGAGCGTGGCGAACACCTTTACCGCTTTGTCTCTAAAAACAAATACGTGAAAGGTAACGATGCAGCGAACCGTCAACTTCTTGAAGAAGGCACTATTTACGTTGCTAAGTTTAGCGCAGACGACGGGAAAATTGGCGGTACAGGCCAATGGATGGAATTAACCCATGGTAAGAATGGCCTAACCAAAGAAAATGGCTTCCCAAGTCAAGAATACATCCACATGTATACACGTCTAGCGGCTACCCAAGTTGGTGCTACCACAATGGATCGCCCTGAGTGGATTGCAGTACACCCAAATCAAGACTATGTGTTCTGTACACTGACGAACAACAAAAACCGTGGTGTAAAAGAAGGTCAACCTGTTGGTGGCCCTAACCCACGCGAAGCAAACAATTACGGTCAGATCCTACGCTGGCGTCAAGTGAATGATGACCATGCTCACCCTACTTTCGCCTGGGATCTGTATGTCATGGCAGGTAACCCTGAAGTACACAAAGGCACTTTGTACGCAGGCAGTGATAACATCAACAATGACAACATGTTTAACAGCCCAGATGGGTTAGGTTTCGATGCCGATGGCCGTATGTGGATTCAAACTGACGGTAAGTATTCAAATAAAGGCGACTATGCCGGTATGGGTAACAACTCCATGCTATGTGGTGACCCAAAAACAGGGGAAATTCGCCGCTTCTTAACGGGTCCAATCGCTTGTGAAATTACGGGCTTAACCTTCAGCCCAGACTACAAAACCATGTTTATTGGTGTTCAACACCCAGGTGAAGAACTAGAGCCATCACACTGGCCTGATGGTGGTAACAGCACGCCACGCTCAGCACTTGTGATGATCACCAAGCAAGACGGTGGCGTTATTGGTAGCTAATCGTAATAAGTAGAAGCTGATGTGGTTTTAGGTCTGACTCTCACAGCTTAGTCTAAAAAAGCCCCACTCTCGTAAACTGAGAATGAGGCTTTTTTGACCACGAGAGCTTGCCGTAAACAGCAACACTGCTAACGTGAATACAACTAGCGTCAATCAATGCATGACAGCATTAATTTTGAGTCGCAGCTTTCACTTCAGGTTGCCACACACGGTACGACACATCTAAGTTATCAGGTGCATACACCACAAGTGGTAACTTGCTGTTATAGCGATATAGTTCACTGCGTGGTGCTCGCACCGTTTGCTCACTATTTTCCTGCTCTTCTGGGCACGCCATTAATGTACCAACCATGTATTCAATATTGGCATCATAACGATAGTAAGGGTAACCCCAACCTTGAGCAATTTTTCGCTCTAGAGCACTTGGCAACATGTAATTATTACAGTCAAGTTTTAACGTTTTGCTGATCACAATCTCAACTAAGCGTTCTTCTTCATTCGCTAATGGCTCTAGGATGAACACGTGACGTGTCATACCCTCGCTAGCTTTGGGATAGGCTTTCATTTCTGACTGAACTTTTGCAATATGTGTCGTGTTCATATCATCACTATTATTCGGCTGAGCAGCACAGCCACTCAGCAATAATGCGGCCAATACCGCCGTTGTTAATGTGCGCTTCATTCGTTTTCGTCGTTGCCATTGATGATGGAAAATTTATGGCGGCAGATTATCATAAGTGTTTTTTTTGTCATACTAATACATCTATAACTTGCGGCTAACAATCAAGGTTAAGCAGACAAATGCGCCAACTGCCGAGGTTATCATACTTATGGGTAATTCCTGTGGCTGTAGTAAAACCCTAGCTCCCGCATCTGCCCACACAAGGAAAATAGCACCAAATAGAAAACAAATAGGAAGTTGATGCTCGATACGATATATACCCAAACGATTCACAATATTGGGAATAATCAAGCCGACAAAACCAATTGTCCCAGTCCATGCCACCAAGGTTGCAGTTAACAGAGCAACAACTAAAAATAGCCCTTTGCGAGTACGCTGAACATTCACTCCCATCGAGGCTGCCAGCTCATCACCTGTCATTAGCCTATCTATGCTTCTACGTTGTGAATGAATAACTACGTAACAACACGCTACAACAAGAGTAATGATAGGAATAACCGCCCATTTTGCGAGCCCCAAACCGCCCATTAACCAAAACAACACTGATTGGGCTGTGCGCTGATCACCCGAGAAAATCAGAAAACCCGTTATCGCCGAAAATAAACTATTGACGATCAACCCTGACAAAACAACCCGCTCTGGGTGCCATTGATTTTGATTCGTTAATGCATGGAGCATGAACTGCGCAAGCATAGCACCACAAAATGCAAAGGCAGGTAAACTAAAGATCCCTATGATGGAGATATTGAACACAATACACGCCACAGCACCACTCGATGCACCAGCCGATAAACCAAACAAGAAAGGATCGGCGAGTGGGTTGCGGGTTAGCTTTTGTAACACTAGGCCACATATTGCTAAACCGCCGCCTGTTAACATTGCCAATATCAAACGCGGGAAGCGCAGTTCAGCAACAATCAAGGCAATCCCGCTTAATCGTTCACTGCTGAGTAACCCCGTAAAGGCTAATACAATATCATTCGCCTGTGTCGGTACGGCACCAAGTAGCGCACAAAAGAAGGCTGAGGCAACTAACCCCACAGCAAGAAAACAGTATTGAAAAGTCATGGTCTATACAATTATTCTTGGTTCATTGCGCTGATCTGAGCTGCGATTTTCTCTATAGCATGGATATTAGCAGGGCCAGGTGTCAGCTCTTCATAACCTAACTTAATGATCTGATTATTTTTCACAGCATCCGTATTCGCCACGGCAGGGATTGCTTGCAGCTTTGCCATTACCTGTTGCGAAGTTTGCTGGTTATAATCCACCATAATAATTAACGCTGGGTTACGAGCAGCCACCACTTCCCACGACATAGAACCCCAGCTGGTTTCAATATCATCTGCAATATTTTTACCACCAGCGGCGGCAATGAGTGCGGTCGGCATACCGTATTTACCGGCCGTGATCGGTTTATCGTCACCAGAATCATACAAAAACACATTCAGTGGTTTCACCTGCTTATCTTGCTGTGCTTTCGCAATACGCTGTAGTGTGTTCTTCCAGCCTTGAATCACTTCATTAGCTTTATCTTCTACTTGGAAAATCTTGCCTAAGTTTGAGATGTCTTTATATAGCAATGCAATACTTGCAGCTTGGCTCGATTCGTTATTAGCTTTAGCTTGATGGATACAAGATTCACTCAAAATATAAGTCGGAATATTGAACCGTGCTAACGATTGAGGAGATACTTCCCCCCCCATTCGCATACCGTAATTCCAACCGGCAAAAAACATATCAGGGCTTTCTATCAAAATGTTCTCAAGTGTGGGGTTTTTCGGTGCAATTTCAGGGTAGAGCTTCAGCAAAGCTTGTGCGCGTTCAGAGCTTTTATACCAACCACTAATACCACTGATCGCTTTAATACGATCGTCAAGCCCTAGCGCCAACATCATCTGAGTCATATTAATATCATGGACTACAACCTGTTGAGGGTTAGTAGGAAACACCATGGGCTTACCACAAACATCAACCGTGACACTTTGCTTGGTTTGCGCGTATGACGCTGCAGAAACTAGGCATAATGATGCCGCTAGAAATAAGATGTTTTTTTTCATAATAAACTCAGAATTGGTAAGTAAATCGAGGGCAATCTGCCATTGGGTGACGGTCGGTGATCATGGTTAAACCAAAGACAGTTTGAATATTTTCACTCGTCATAACGGTATTAGGTTTTCCATGGCACACAATCTGCCCTTGCTTCATCATGTAAACATAATCACAGTATCGTGCTGCTAAATTGATATCGTGTAATACCAACACACAGGTATGAGGAAGGGTTTCTATGGTATCTAGCATGCTGACTTGATTGGCCACATCTAAATGATTGGTTGGCTCATCAAGCAATAAGACTTGCGGCTGCTGAGCTAGCGCACGTGCCAAATAGACCTGTTGCCGCTCGCCACCCGAGAGTTGATTTAATGGGCTATCAGCCAAATGCATGATATCGAGTTGTCGCAATATATCGTCAACTGCACGTCGACTAGGATTTGGACATGCTAACTCAATAAAATAACGAGCAGAAAAAGCCAGTTCAGGCGTATGTTGTGGCACTAAAGCGAGATAATCAGCTAACTCGTGCCGTGGGATGCGCTGTGCATCTTTACCATCAATCGAATGATGACTACTTTCCGAAGGAATAAATCGTAATAAGGCTTTAATAAAGCTTGATTTGCCACAGCCGTTTGGACCAAGGACACCCACTTTCTGCCCTTTATATACCCTGAAATGTGCAATATCGAGCGACATAGTTGATGATATTTTCGCACGTAATTGAACGATATCAAGCATGTAAGTCCGTTTAGCCAAGTAATTGATTTAACGTATTATAAATCATTATCTCGCTTACATGAATAACCTTGTTATTTATGTGCCATTTGGCGGCTAATGGAATTATTTTATTGCTGTTAAGCATACAAACGTCACCTTAGCCTACTAGCAAGATCAAAAAAGGCTCCTAAATACGTTAGAAGCCTATGTTATGGTTTCATCAAAAGGATCTTATTGGCTGATTACAAGCTCATGATCTTTTTGAACTCTTCATCTGTGTATTTTTTCTCGGTGCTTTTGGTCAGATCCGTCATCATTTTGTAACGGATTTCAGTCGCCTTTGATAACGTACGTTGCAACTGACCATAAGAGTAATCCGATGCCATGCTAAGTGCCGCTTGCTTATCAGACTTATAGAGGGATTTTAACGTCATATCTAAGCTGCTAACTTGCTGATAAAGCTTGGTTTCTTCTTTATCCCAAGTCGCTTTTAGCATCGGCAGGTATTTCGCTTGGTTCGCGGTTGCCAGTGCCGTTAAACTGCGGAATTGCCAGTATGCCGATTGATCAGAATACGTGTCTGTCCCAGTTTGGTAAGCGATTGGATATTCTTCAAGGCTGGTGTAGAGCGGTACGAGAACCGACTCAGACAAAACCCCGAAGCTCTGCCAAATTAGCCCTTGTAGCTCAGTTGGCATATTAGGGCGTAACTGGATGATGTGTGATTCAAGTTGGCGTTCGACACGCATCGGACGTTCGCCGTTCTTTTCGAGTTGCGTCCCTTCGTATGTTGCCCCTAATACATTCGCGACATCTTCAACTGAGATCTTTTGGTCTGGTTTTAAAAACAGTGGGTATTGTGCTTGACGGGTCGCTTGCTGTTTAGAAGCCGAGAGCATTTCTTGACCAAGCCATTCACGGTCAATGTTGTACACATCACCAATCACGCCAAAGGCTTTCGCAAAGTTGAACGATTTAGCATTCGGCTTTTCCAGTAGTTTGTGCTGCTTAACAAACTTCATTAAGTCTTTTGAATGCAGAACATCTTTACTGTTCAAGTCAACGCCGTGAACACGTAGACCATTGGCTATCATGGCATAGCTATCATCTGGCACTTTGACTGCAATCCAGTGGTGGCCAGAGCCAATCTCTACTAACCATGCTTCATTAACATCGGCAATATAGAGGCTGTTTCCTTCACCGGCACCGTATTGCTCAATGTATTTGCCCAGGAGTTCAACCCCTTCTTTTGCTGTTTTTACCTGAGGTAAAATTAGTGTTGGGATCACAGCTTCAATGATGCCGCTTTCAACCAAAGGATCGGCTTTTTTTGCGTTATCATTCACTTCAGCACTGGTTGTTGCAGAGACAGCAACATTAAATTCATTAATGCCACGCTCTTCGTAATACTTACCTTGGCTATCAACCGTATGAGCATCCCAGTCAGGAATAGCAGAATAAGCATAGAACTGCTTTGGCATAGGAACGACCAGACCATTACCTAACTTCCACTCTCCTGCTTCATTTTTTTGTGCGGAACGGTGAGTTAAGTGTTTGTTCCAATTGTTGATACCAAAATCTTCGTTACGCGCAATCATAATGCTACCGTCAACCGACGCACCTTTACCAACGATCAAACCAGTACAAGCATTCGCGCTCAGACTAACCGCAGATAGAATTGCCGCCGACAGTAAAGTTACAGACATTTTTTTCATCGTATCTCTCCATGATGGATAATGCTGAATTGAATTTTTATTCAACTTACATGAAATAAATGATTATTTATAGTGATTATGTGGTTATTTATTTCGAATGCAGTGTATCCAGCTATACGAGTGTTTTTTGTTCAACAGATCACGCCATTAATAATTTACTCAGCAGAATAATAAAAACAAGGGCTAGATCGCGTTATACGATCCAGCCCTCTATAGTTAATAATGCTTTGTCGACAGTTTGTTAATTACTAGGCGCAAATCGACCACTATCGTATGTGTGCCATTCCCTTATTGATGCTCATCAGGGGCAAATACTGTTTTCAATTCCTTGATCGAACCTGCAAATGTCTCGCCTAATTCATCTAAGGACAGCTGTGCCAGAGAACCTGATTTACCTACTTTTTCAAAATACAGGCAATGTTTATATAAGCGCATTAATCCCATCGTACCCGCAGCACCTTTAAGATTATGGGCAAGGCTAGTTACCTGCGCTACATCGTTTGCTTTAAACGCATCTTCTAACTTTCTGTAGGTTTCAGTCGATGATTCAGAAAAGAGCTGAATCAGACGTTTTACTTGCACCTCGCCCAGCACTTTCAAATCACTACCTAGCACTTTGCTATCTAGCCACTGAGCCTCAGCAATCACGGCATGGTCATCTGTCATTTCATCCATATCGGGCATTGTTCTCTCTGTATTGGGTTCGGTAGTGATTGCGGTATGATTTTCATCATTATGGGCAGTAATCGCTTGCGCCTTCACTTCGGTATCATGGTGATTTGAGTTTTCGAACTCATTAGCCTTGGCTACGCGATCTGACGCTGGCAACACCTTATGTAAAACATCCCATAGCTCTTTTTCAACAATGGGCTTTGGTAAGAATCCAGCAAACCCGGCCGCCAAGTAACCTTCCACTTCTTCTCGAAAAACATGGGCAGAAAAGGCAACCATAGGGGGAGTCAGTTTGGAAGCGGATAAACTCGAACCTTTCGACTTTTCAGTATCAATATGGCGTAAACGCGCTAGTAAAGTAACACCGTCGGTATCGGGCAAGTTAATATCCAAGAAAACCAAGTCAAAAGATTGTTGGCGATAAATAGATTCGGCTTGCTTGCCATCGATCGCTGTGACCACACTGTGCCCTAACCGAGCTAAGAAACCTTCAGCCACCATGCTGTTGACGGGATTATCTTCAACTAGCAAGATATGAGCAGGCTGTATCTCTTCGCGCTGAGATAGCTCGCAGCTAGTAACCTCGCCCTGTTCGAGCGGAATAGAGAACCAAAAACAGCTCCCCACCGACAAGGTTGAGTCGGCGCCAATTTCTCCATCCATGGCCTCAACAATGCGTTTACTGATCGCCAAGCCAAGCCCTGTGCCTCCCACCGTTTTTCGACCATCTTCAGCTTGATGGAACGCGGTGAACAAACCATCTTGTTCTTGTTCGGCAATTCCTACGCCTGAGTCCTGTACTTGGAACATCACTTCATCTGGCATGTCTGGGTGCATACCGACATTAATGCTCACTTGCCCTTTATGCGTAAATTTAATGGCGTTGCCGACTAAATTGACTAACACTTGGCGAATACGGGTAATATCACCGACCCAGTGATCATTCATGTAATTATCAACATGCGTTACTAAACGGATTTTTTTGGTACGCGCACGGTGTTCCAGCAGATTATTTACATCTGATAACAGCTCACACAAAGAAAAATTCGTCGGGCGAATATCTAAATGTCCTGCTTCAATTTTAGAGTAATCCAGCACGTCATTAAGAATATCCAGCAGATTTTCACCACTTCGATTAATCACAGCAAGATACTTTGCTTGTTTTTCATCAAGCCCAGTGTCAGCTAATAACGATGCTGTGCCTAGCACACCATTCATTGGGGTGCGGATCTCGTGGCTCATGGTCGCAAGGAAAGCAGATTTCGCTCGGTTGGCTTTTTCAGCTTCGACCCGCGCTTTGGCATGGTTAACAACTTCTTGGTTCAACTTAGTGTTGGTTTTCTCTAACTCACCAGTCCGTTGAGCGACCAAACGCTCTAAGCTGGTTTTATGTTGCTGTAATTCAAAGCGAATTTTAGATTCAACTTGAGCAAGGCGGTGGCGCTCATACGCAGTGTCTCGCGCCACCATGATGGCACGCCCCATCTCTGCAAGCTCATCATCACCTTCCGCGGTCAACTTAATATCTAGATCACCACGCGCTAACGACAACAGGGCTTGGCTGTAATTATTAATGCGTCGGATCACTTTGGCGTACACAAAGCGCCACATAATCAATACCAGGGCCAACATACCAATCGCAGAAATACCAATTAAGCTATTTCGAGCGGCAGTAAGTGTCTTATCAACGGTGGTGACTGCCTGTACTGTATTGTGGTTAGCTGTGGTAATAATATCGTCAACGGTATCGTTCACCTGCTGAAATAGGGCTAAATTTTGCTGAGCCATACGCTCAACATCTTGCTTGGCTTTCAATAATAGGTGTAAATTTTCAAACAACTGCTCGCCTTCATCTAACGTGGCAGCAAGTTTTGTTAGTTGTGCAGAGCGACTCGGGTCTTCAACAGATTTAACCCGATTTTGAATCACATTCGCAGCATGGGTAAATCGCTTTTGCTGAACATCCAATCGGACAGGATCATCCAATCGCATTGAATCATCCAGCATGTTGATCACTTGCAAAGACAAAAATCGCAGCTCAAAAAGGCGTTCAGTTAAGTCCATATCGACTTCAACCAAGCTATCCAGAGCCTGATAGACTTCATTGGTTTTGTCTTTCGCTATCAGGTCATAAATTCGCGATACGTTTGCAACTGCAATGGTGTTGGCATTAGACACCTGCGATTGTGATAACACATCGATCTGAGTTGTTGCCGAGCTCATCTTTTCATTCAATTGATCAACCAGATCTTGCAGCTCAATCTGACGTCCAACTAACAAGCCCAGCATTGCGAGGTTTTCAACTATCTTCTTAATGTTGTCATCAAGTCGAGTCATCAATTCAGGCTCAAACGAAAAGCGCTCTAATGCTGTTAGACTTTGTTTGAGCGTTTCCATATGAACAGTTAACGCCCGACCTTGCCTGACGCGATCATCTTCGTCTTTGGCTTGTGCCAATACTTGAGCAGAAAAAATGATACGCGTACTAAGATCGGAAAGCTGACGCGCTTCCACCAGCGCAGGAACAGCAGAGTTAATCACTGTTCGTTCTGTTTTGGCGACAAACGAAAAACCAGCCACCCCAATTAATACAGCGATGATCATCAAACCCGCCATTGCAGAGAAGGCCCAGAGGAGTTTTTGACCAATACCGTTTCGAGTGAACGCCATATGACTAACCACTTATCTTTCAATGTGCAATTATGGCGCTGACGCCATAGAATAGAGATATACTATTTTGCCAGTGATTTAGGCCTAGATGCTATCTACCATGCGAAAAATACCGTTAATATCCCTATTGTTTCTGTTTATTTCCTCCACTTTGGGGATAAAAAGCGCTTATGCGCGTGAAGTGCTTAACCATACGCCAGCATTTTCACCAGATGCGATTGGAGTTGCTATCAACTACCAACCTCTGACTAAAGCATTAAAACCGTGGAAAATATGCGCGGTTTACCCACATTTAAAAGATTCATACTGGCTTTCCATTAACTATGGCATGGTGCAACAAGCAAAGCAGCTCGGTATCGAACTGAATGTTTTTGAAGCAGGGGGCTATCCGCAGTTACAAAAACAAAAGAGCCAGCTTACCGCATGTAAAAAATGGGGGGCTGACGCAATTATTTTAGGCACAGTAGATCGTGATGCGTACAACGGTATGCTTTCAAACCTAATCGGTGATATTCCTGTTTTCGCGATGACCAATGACATTGATTTTACCGACGCAGATATTCGTAAAACTATCAAAGCGCGTGTCGGCGTAGACTGGTATTACATGGGTCAACAAGCGGGTGCTTTTTTAGCAAAACGTCACCCGAAAGGTAGCGGTAAGGTGAAAGTTGCTTGGTTACCTGGGCCTAAACTAAGAGGCGGAACCAAGCCTGTTTCTGCTGGTTTTAACGATGCTATCTCAGGTTCTGATATCGAAGTGGTTACCACGTTATGGGCAGATAACAGTAAAGAACTACAGCGCGATTTAATTCAGCAGCTTTTTGATAACCATACTGACATTGACTACATCGTTGGTGGTGCTGTTGCCGCCGAGGTAGCGATCAGCGAATTACGCACCAACGGGAAAACTAACGATATTAAGATTGTTTCCACTTACCTAAGTCATGGGGTATACCGTGGTTTACGACGCGGGAAAATCTTGTTTTCACCAACCGATAAAATGGCACAGCAAGCAAAACTGTCGATAGATCAAGCAGTGCGATATTTAGAAAACAAGCCCAGCAATACAGATCTCGCACCAAAAATCGAAGCATTAACGCCCGATCATTTGCCAGAAGACACAATTACAAATTCGCTCTCACCTGCGGAATTTCGCCCCGTTTTTCATGTGTCAGATCACCATATTAGGCAGTGATCTAACTCAACATCATCCTAATCGACAAAAATATATTACAGGTTCATGATTCTTGAGAATTTGTCTTGTATGAGTTGATAGTGCTCTGTTATTAATAGCCCGATATATCATTAGATATATCAACACTTGGCTAGAAAGGTCATCGTTTACACTTAACGCACAACAATAAAAAGTGAAACGATGCCGTTAAATAAGGAACCAGGGTGTATTTATGCAAATAACAACCCGCACAATGCAACGCCGTAAGAACATTGCTTTGGTTGCTCACGATAACTATAAAAAACATTTATTGCGTTGGGCTACCGAGCACAAAGACAAACTCAGTGAACATACTCTGTTTGCGACTGGCACCACAGGCCACATGATCGCTAATGAAGTAGGGCTAGACATCAAATGTATGATCAGCGGCCCTATGGGCGGCGATCAGCAACTAGGCGCCATGATTTCAGAAGGACAAATTGATTTAATGATTTTCTTCTGGGATCCGCTAAATGCGGTACCGCATGATCCAGATGTAAAAGCACTGCTGCGTATTGCTGGCGTTTGGAATGTACCTGTCGCGACCAATCGTGCCAGTGCTAATTTCTTGATCACGTCACCCCTGTTAGATCGTGAAGTGGAAATCGAGATCCCTGATTATGCGGCCTACCTTGCTGAGCGCGTAGGCTAATTTACCCCACAGCAAACAAACAGAAAAAAATAACTAGATATAAAAAAGCCTTCTCTTGTGAATACAATGAGAAGGCTTTTCTCTTTATGGCTTAGCGAGAATCAACACAGCCATTACGTTTGCTGTTTCCAGCCTAAGACTAACTCGCCTTTTTAGTACGTCTAATTTTATTGAGCACCGAATAGCTGTCATCAATCAATTCCTGCACAAATGGTGAGATTTTGTCTTGATCAGCACATACCCATACATGCTTTTTCGCGCGTGTTAATGCCACATAAAACAAACGACGCTCTTCGGCATCACTGAAGGCTTCAGTTCGCGCTTGCAAGCAGGCAGCTAATCCTGTCTCACGATCTGGTGCAGGGAAAGTCCCCTTGTTCACATCAAGAATGAACACATAATCAGCTTCACGCCCTTTACTGGCATGGCAGGTCATAAATTGAAGGTTCAACTGAGGCCATTTTTCTTGCCAACGGCTTAAGTGCTGCGGACGCTGATTATTATTACGACCAAGCAGTAACACCGAAGTTGGCTTTTCATGCTGGCTGGCAAGTTGAACCAGCTCTTGCTCAAGTAAATCTTGGCACAACAAAGTAACAGCTTTGCGTTTTTGCTTTTTGAAACTGGTCAGTGATTTAGAGACTTGCTCAGGGTTTTGCTGAATAAAAGTATTCGCGACTTCGCCTATCATGCTGTTAAAGCGATAAGTCGTTTCTAGTTGGGTAATGTGGCAATCACCAAAACGTTCTTCAAACCCCGTGGTAAGGTTCACATCGGCCCCCGCAAAACGATAGATCGCCTGCCAATCATCACCGACGGCAAACAAGGTCGCTTTACCCGCCCCTTCCGTTTCACTTTTACATAAAGCTTCAATTAACGCTAAGCGATGCGGTGAAATATCTTGATACTCATCCACCATGATGAACTTCCAAGACGGTACGAACTTACCGTCTTTGACGTATTCGGTCGCTTGCTGGATCATGGTATTAAAATCAATTTCTTTATTGGTCTTTAAATGCTGTTCATAAGCACGAAAACATGGCCACAACAACGCGAGTTCTGACTTCATTCGTGCGTGAGAAGCGGTTTTATCACTTTGATCTATGGCTTCGACTAACTCAGTTTTTTTCACGCCACCGCGCTGGCCTAATAACTCAATATGGCGCCACACCCAAGCAATAAGTTGCTCATTACTGGCTTGTTGTTCCATAGAATTATCAGATCTAAAACCAGGGATCCGCCATTGGGTCAGGTGTTTTTGCCAGCGCTTGCTTGATGCGGCATTTTGCCACTGCTCTTTAAGCATTGAAGCAATCCAGCTCGCACGCGCCTTATCATCTAACGCGAGTGGTGAAACATTGGGACGTTCACCTTCCACCGCCTGAATAATCTGTGTGCCCAAGCTGTGGAATGTCGCCACTTTAATGGCACTATTCACTTTGGTGCTCAAGCGTTCGCGCATTTCTTCCGCCGCTTTTCGCCCAAATGCCAACATCAAAATATCTTCAGGGTGAGCTTGCTGATCGGCAATTAAATAGCCAGCTCGCGCCACCAGCACACTGGTTTTGCCGGTTCCTGCTCCCGCAAGGACAAGGTTATGATCTTGATTGATTAGCACCGCTTCACGTTGAGATGGGTTTAGCGGCGAAGACTCAAATTGATCAAACCACGACGCCCATTTTTCAGATTCCGCCTCTAACCATTCACTATTGGTTTGCACTACCCAATCTTGGTTATCGCTCAGCCAAGGCGCGATTGTTTCAAGTGCATGCGGACGAAATGCCGTCGCCAATTCAGAGGTGAGTTCGGTCTCTGCAAGTTGCTCATTCAAAGACTGATGCAAAGCAAGATGTGCTGAACGACGTAAGTAGCCTTTTTGTTCCGTGAAAGATTGGATCTGCGTCATCATTTGAGGGATAGCGGCATCAAGTTTATCAACACGGTTGTGCGCCCACTGGCGGTAAGCATTCAATAAGTAATTCGCGAACACCTTACAATGACGCCACGGTAAACCATGTATGGTCCAGCAATATTGTTGATCAGCCGATGTTAATTCTAGTGAACCCCACATCACGCCACGATGAACGGCAATGGCGCCATCCCACTCATCAAAAGGAAGTACTTCGGTTGCAGTTTGGCTATCAAGAATCAGGCTATTGTCTTGCAATTCGATACTGTAAAAGTCGCCTTGTACTAACCATTGGGCAAACCAGTTGGCACTTAATCTCATCCTGTCCTCTGAAGCACTGAGTCATTACACGCTTGGCGTGATATTTCACATCCAGTATTTAATACTAGCTGTTAGGTATATAACGGAACTAGAGATTACCAAGAACTCTGACTTCGCCATAGCCTTCTGACCTAAAATTGACTAAATACCTCATCTCAACCATCAGATACTTGCATTTATCATACGATTTTTATGCTAAGGAAAAGCAAAAAGCTCCTATATTTGATATATTTGCCCTCCTTATTGCGATCAATATAATCAACGCAATGAATTGTTGTGTAACCTGTCTTCATTACGAATAAGAACTCATCAAAACCATGCAGAACAGCCGCTTCAAACAAACATTAGGCCGTTATTGGGCTAACGACCGTATCAACTACAGCATTCGCGTATTTATTGCACTCGTTGGTGTGGCGTTACCGTGCTGGTATTGGGAAGCCACCACGGCAGTTACCCCGTTAGTGCTTGGTATTATTGCATCTGCATTAGCCGAAACGGATGATAACTTACGAGGACGAATTAAAGCGCAAAGCATGACGCTGATTTGTTTCTTAGTGGCATCCTTGTCGATTGAATTACTGTTTGATACCCCTTGGCTGTTTGCAATAGGCTTATTCGTTTCAACCTTTGGTTTCATCATGCTGGGGGCGATGGGGGCACGCTACGCCAGTATTGCCTTTGCTTCGCTACTATTGGCGGTATATACCATGCTAGGCGCTGAAAACAGCCCTAACCTTTGGTATCAACCCACATTACTGATTGCAGGTGCCAGCTGGTACGGCATGTTATCGCTAACATGGCAGTTACTATGGCCAAACCAGCCCGTACAGCAAAGTCTAGCAGGCGTATTCAATGAGTTCGCCCATTACCTCGACAGTAAAAGTAAGTTATTTGAACCTGTTCTAGATATGGTTCCTCAACCGCTGCGCCTTGAAGCTGCCAGTAAAAATGCGCGCGTCGTTACCGCGCTTAATAATGCTAAATCGACCCTGTTACACCGTGCCCGTCGTGGTCAGCCGAACCAAACTGGCGATAAGTTTCTAAAAATTTATTTTCTGGCGCAAGACATTCATGAACGCGCCAGTTCATCCCATTACCGCTACCAAGATCTTGCGGCTGCTTTTCATCGCAGTGATGTGCTGTTTCGCTTTCAACGCTTGCTCAGATCACAAGCTAATGCCTGCCGTGAAATAGCGCAGGCACTGTCGATGGGTAAGCAATACCGACATGGCGCAGAGAGTGTTCGCGCCTTAGATGAACTACAGGAATCGCTTAGCTACCTAAAAGCGCAGAACAAACCGGAATGGCGGATTTTTGTTAGTCAATTGGAGTACTTGTTTAATAACCTTGCAACGGTTGAACGTCAGTTATCGAATGTGAGTAACCCTGATGTAGCTCAAACTGGCGACGATATTGAATTAGCCGATACCGAAGCGCGAAGTGTAAAAGAACTGTGGCAACGCTTTATTAGCCAGTTTACCCCTGACTCGCTGTTATTTCGTCATGCCCTTCGAATGGCGATTGCGTTAGTCGTGGGCTACGGTTGCATTCAATTTTTAGACCTTGAACGTGGTTACTGGATACTGTTAACCACCCTGTTTGTTTGTCAGCCCAACTATAGCGCGACCCGCCAGAAACTGGTCCAGCGTGTTGCTGGTACTTTAGCTGGCTTGTTAGTCGGTATTCCGCTGCTCTACTTATTCCCAGGTCAAGAAGGACAACTGGTATTAATGGTTTTGGCTGGGGTACTTTTCTTTGCTTTCCGCACTGTGCGTTACGGCTTAGCGACAACCTTTATAACACTGTTGGTTCTGTTTTGTTTCAACCAACTGGGCGAAGGGTTTGCGGTTATTCTACCGCGCTTAGGCGATACATTACTGGGCTGTTTACTGGCGGTATTAGCGGTGAGTTATATCCTGCCCGATTGGCAAGCTAACCGCCTTCATAATGTCATGTCTTCGGCTATTACAGCGAACCGCGATTACCTAGGCCAGATTATTGGCCAGTATCGAATTGGCAAAAAAGACAGTTTGCAATACCGTGTTTCTCGCCGAGATGCCCACAATACCGATGCACAGTTAAGTACAGCAATCAGTAACATGTTGGCAGAACCAGGACGCTACCGAATGGCAACCGATGAGTGTTTCCGCTTCTTAACCTTAAACCATGCCATGCTTAGCTATATCTCGGCTTTAGGGGCCCACCGTACCCGTTTAGATGAGGAATACACTCACCAGTTGGTCGCAGAAGCGCATCGTTATATTCACTCACAACTCGATTGTTTATCCACTCAACTGGCTGGGAATGTCTGCGCTACGGCACCTGATGGCGATAACGAGTTAGAGCAACGTTTATCACAATGGCGTGATGAAGACTGCACCTCAGCACGCATGGTATTGCAGCAGTTACATTTGATTCACCGCATGCTGCCAGAGCTGCATTCTCTGGCAAATAAATTAGCGGCGCGTACAACGAATACTAATCTGGGCAAGTAGCCGTTCAGACTACTTGCATAGAACAAAGCCGCTAAAACACCCTGTGTATTAGCGGCTAAATTTGATGCGAATTAAAGACCTAAATGAATAGAAGGGTAAATAGTTTTGCTTAAGCTACCTTGCCTTAATCAAGCTTAAATGCCTGTTGATTAAATAGCTGAGTAATGATGTCTTCACTTGCGGCTCCGCTTGCAAGCCCTAAGTCGGCTAGACCTACACTCGATAAGTTAATCACCTGCGTACCACCACCACTGGTATTCACATCCAGACTGAGTGCGCTGTTATCGCCACTGGCAGTAATGCTTGCCAGTAGATCATCTAAGCCGAGTCCATCGCTATTTTGATCATCCAAGATCTGGCTGATATCAAGCTGATCGCTATTTAATTCAAAGTCTGTGACTTCATCGGTATGCGCGGCAATATCTTCGCTGCGCCACAAGAATAAATCATCACCGCTGCCACCCGTTAAAATATCATCGCCCAAGCCACCAATCAGGATATCGTTACCACCAGCAGCCTCTAAAATATCGCTACCACTACCTCCCGTTAGCGTTTCAGGATCATCACCGCCTATCACCAAATTTCCGTCAGGTAACGCTGTCGCCCCTACCGCTAAATCATCACTGGCTTCCACCGTAATATTGAGAGCAATCGTATTCACCGATACTTCAGTCTCTCCAGCAACAGTTGATTGTGCTTGTACTGACAGTGCTGTTGACCCAGCACTGAGGCCACTGATATGCAAATCTGTCAGCTCTGCAGGTGTTAAGCGTGTACTGTTCGCATCAATTGTTGTTCCAAGTGGATCACCACTGCTATCCACCAGCACACCGCCATTTAAGCCACTCACCACAATAGTGAGTTCATCAGGAACAGGATTCGCCACGGCGGCCATTAAGCCAAGCAGGGGGATCAAGGTGGCAGTCGCTGCGGTTATCGTTGCTGTTTGTGGGCGAGTTAATGTGAGTGTCGGAATATCGGGTTTAGGTTGGACGGTAATATCAACCGTTTTGGTATCTGTCAGCGGTCCAGGTGTGCCTGTATTACCGTTATCGTTGGTGAATACCGTCAGCGTGTCATTGCCATGAAAATCTTGATTACCTTGATAGCTTAAGCCCACAGCAAGCGCAGTATTAATGGCATCAATTTGCCCTGTAATCTGCAGTGATCCCGTTCCCTGCCCTATGACAATAATGTCTGTGGTATCAAGTAAGGTGAGAACGCCATTATTCACATTCAATGCCACGGTTATGTCACCATTATTCTCGCGTGCGTCCACATCGGTGATAACAATGTTTGAGATGGTTAATGGGATATCTTCATCCGCCGACAATGGCCCTGTGGGTACGACATTAATGGGGGCATCATTTTCAGCCGTCACATTCAGGGTTAGAGTTTGATTGGTTGCCAGGCTATCTTCCGCTGCAACGCCGTTATCAACGCCGCGAATATTAACCGCTAGTACTATCTCTCCGTTGGCATTCACTGGATTAAACACCAAGCTATCGAGCTGGGTCGACGCAATTTCAAACTGCCACACACCACCGCCAAGGTTGACCGCAGTTCCGTTGGGCGGCACGTCAAAGGTACTGGAATCAGGCACATTCGATATGGTCACCAAGAGCGACTCTGGAGGGTTCTCTGTGACATTACTGACGGGTGGATTGACGCTGTCTTGCTTGTCTCGCGCTTCTACATTGAGCTCAAGGGTAATGCTGGCGCTCTCTGTTCCTTGATAAACAGTGGTGATGTCGCTATCGACCCGATCCCCAACCGGCGTCACTGTCACATTCACGGTTGTACTTTTCTCGGCAACCTCACTTAATAAGTCTTCTTTGGTAAAAACCGTGATCCCAAGTTCGACATCACCACTAAAATCTTTCGGCGGGATCAGGTTAATCCCCGATAAATCAAAGCGAGTACTATTGGCGGGAACCGTTACTTTCCATTCACCACCGCCTAAATTACGGGCTGGAGAGCCAATCAGGAAGCCATCAGGTACATTGGTTATGAGCACAGACACCATAGATTCAGAGCCATCAATATCATCAAGCTGAAACGCCACTGCGCCCAAGGATATGCCACCGACTTGTTCTTCTTCACCGACGATGACTTGCTCTGTACCACTGAATTGAACGTCGTCATTCACAGGGATCACATCAAACTGAGTATTGGTTATGACATTGCCCGAATCAGCGGCTGTTGCTGGCGTTGTTAAGTCATAAGCCACATTATCAATGACGACAGCATCGACAGCGACACTGACAGGGCCGCTGTAATCTTCAAAGGGTTGAAATTGAATGGCATTCAACTCACTGCTACCGACAGTTATCGATTGGGTCGGGGTAACACTGCCATCAGGATTGGTCACCAAAAATGCCCCGAGGGCGGCATCCACCGACAGTGTCGCTTGCTCAACGCTTTCTAAGCCTTCATCTAAACTGGTGCTTATATCCGCCAAGGTGGCCGCTAATGCTAGCGTGATAATGCCATCTTCATAAGCGCCGTCCGTTAAGATAACTTCAGGGTTGCCCGTCTCACTAATCGGTTGTTTATCTGCATCTAGCCCTGCCGTTTGCACTACATTAATATCAAAGTCAGGGTTACCTTCATTCGGCACATCCACAATGGGGGCAACACGTACCTGCAACGTCAGGTTCTCAGTATTCACGTCCCCGCTTGTGATATCGGTAGTCACCAAGCGCACAGGAAAATCAAAATCACCGGCAAAATCTTCCGCTAAATTCAATGTCATGCTGGTTAATATGACTGCGCCAGTTGTTGGATCAACTGGCACCTGAATAACGTACTCACCATTAACAAAATCAAATTCAGTACCGCCAATAGTGACACCACTTGGGAGATCACTGGCTTGAATAACCAATGAAAAAACATCATTTGTTTGATTACCATCAAGGGCTACTGACACAATATTGCCGAGCTGAACACCCAGATCAATGGTGCGATCTTCATCCCCTGTGATCACGACATTGTTGACTACAATTGTGCCCGCTTGATTAGTATTGACCGAGGTATTTGGTGAGAAATCTAAAGTAAGCACATCATCAAAGCGGACCCGTGAGCTGATATCACCTTCTGGAATGCCTGTTGCTGCGTTACTGTCCCCTTGGTCTTGCACTTGCGCACTAATGGTTAAATCAAATGTGCCGATGTAGCCACTCGGGGCAACAATCTGAATGTTATTAAGCTGGCTTTCTGGCACAACCCAGTTCCCTTCCCCATCATGGAAACCACCCACCACCACAAAACCTTCTGGTAACGGGTCACCATTACTGTCCGTTGCGGGGAAGCTGATCACCACTTTACGCACAATTTCATCACTTGAATCTTGCGGTGTCGGCGCATCATCTTCAACAAAGTTGAGCTGACCTTGCGAGTTCGTACCGTTACTTAAATCAATGACACCTTGCGTACTACTTTGCAAATTGCTGACCGCCGCACCTGTACTATCTTCAACTTGCAATACCCCATCAGGCTCAACAACCGCGCGAATATCAACCACTAAACTGCCGACGATCTCTTTGGTGGCTGTCGGCTCACCATCAGGATCACTTTGCTCTATGGTTAAACGGGTGGTGAGCGTTAAGTCACGATCTGAATCTTGCGGTGCTTGCAGCTGTAATTGGCTGCCTGATTGCAAGGCACTGATTTGAGCTGCTGTCAGCACTATCGCCCCACCCACTTGTGGTGTTAATACTGTCCCATCAATCAACAAGTTGTAATCACTCGGGATGGCATCAATACTAAAACCAGCAATCTGTTCCTGATTATCAATAAAGCCTTCATCCGCTGTTGGCTGCCAATCAATATTGATGGTGGTATCTTCTAATGCACCGTTTGAGGTGGTTTTGGTAAAATCCACGGCATCTATCACTGGTGCAATATTGATTTTAATGGTGCCTTCAGAGGTTAACTGATCGCCATCATCTTCTGTTGTCACCAAGGTCGCTTTGAGTTCGATATCGGTCGTGCTGTGCAATGGTGGAACAACACTGATACTTTGCAGTGACGATAAATTCACCTCATACATAGGGTTACCGCTGGCATCATTACCGACAAAGGTCAGTGTCTGAGGGTTACCCGCGGCATCAAAAATCTGCACGCCTGCTGGAATATTCGAAATAACGAAAGTTAAGGTTTCCGAATTATCACTCGGTTGTTTTAACGCGTCTTCACCCGAGACAATATCGAAATTCAGTGTTGCGGTACCATCTTCTAAAATTAAGGTTTCGACCCCTAGCTCTGTGGGTAACTTCTGCCAATCACCCGGGTCGAGGCTACCATCAGGGTCATCAGCCACCACAAAATCAGGCACATCGGCAACGCCTGTTAACGCTACTTCGAGTTGCGTGGCTGGGGTAATAAACACATCCTGCACGGTTTGGATATTACCCGCAGCATCCGTAATCACCGCGGTATCAACAACTTTACCTTCAATGGTCAATTCAAAATCAAGGTTACTTTCTGGTGTCGGTTGAAAAGTCAGTAAGCTTAGCTGATCAATCGGGACTTCATATTTACCGTCGGCATTTGGAGCTTGTTCTACATTATCGATAAATACCTTACTGGCAACAGGTAAACCCGATACCAGAATAAATCGCGTTTCCGACCCATCGGTGTCATCGGTTTCGGATAAGGTGATGAAATTGCCCAGCGCAATACGAACATCTTCATCAGATTCTATTCGTGTCACTTTAAGCACTGCGCTGTCCGCGACAGGTAATACATTCACCACTAATTCAATCGCCACTGAATCCGCATTTTGTACATCGAACACGGCAAGCTCTTCACTCTGTGCGACAGCAGTTAATCGAATATCACCACTGTAATTATCATTTGGGTTAACCTGCACCGAACCAATATTCGCGGCGGCAATCCGCCACTGATTGAGGCCCGTACTGACGAGCCCGCTCCCTACTAAGGTGCCATTGATGACACCGTTCGCATCGGGCTGAATTTCTACGATATAAAAGAGCGCTTCTGAGCCATCGGTATCATTTAAATCCGCGGTTAATTGCAGCGCGATATTGGCCTCATCCTCACGCCCTGTGTAGTGGAGCTCGGTTTGATCAAAATCCCATGTAGGAATATCCGCTAAACCTAACACAGTAACAGTAAAGGTCGCGGGAATAGGCGGATGCGGCACATCGTCAGTATCGACCGTCACTTGAACCGCAAAATTTAAATCACCATTAATGGTCGAGAAGTCAGCCGTGGGTAGAAAGCTGACATTGTTCATGTCATAAACTATGCCATCACTCGTGGTAAATGCGGACACGGGTACAATATAAAACTGACCGTCAGGTGTTTTATCTAACTTCACACCATCATGATAAAAATCACCATTTTCAGTCGTAGGCACTTGAATTAACACTTCACCAATGCGCTCACCACGATCCGCATCCCCTATACTGACCTGCATAAATACAGGTGTTCCAGCAGGTGGTTCGATAATTGTTTCATCAGGATCTGGTATACGACCAACATCTTCAAATGTTTGCAGTGGATCGATTTCAATAATCACAATGGGTGACTGATCGGCGATATTTAACGTAATGGTGCTTAATGCAATATCCCCATCACCATCCGTCACTTTGTAAGGAATTTGATGCGTTAAGGTGGCGCTATCATGGTCAATATTGGGTTCAACAATAAATTCAACCCGACCATTTTCACGAATGCGAAGCTCCCCCAGTAAAACCCCGCGATCATCATGAATCGGGATGGTATTAAAGCCTGTCCCTGTGAGGAAGATTTCTTGGCCTTGGTCAAAAACAGACGTTACGCTTGCATCATCAGCCCCTTCACGAGCAGCAGGTAGCAAGTTAACCCGATTAGTAGCGCCAGCCCCTTCAGTCATCGAAAAGCTAATATCACGACCGTTGGCGACATCATCGGTTACCACCACTGCAAGGTTTACAACCTCACTTAAATCACCGTCTTGGTCTTGCGCTTGAATAGGTAATTGTACAACCAAAGTATCAGCACCTTGAACGCTATGATCCAATGCGCCCAGTAAAGTAAATGTATAGTTTCCCGTCGGTTGCAAAACATACTCAAAGACAACTTTATCCGCACCACCTTGGCCGGCGCCAGCCACCACACCTTGATATATGCCGCTACCTGCGTCTTGCAGTTCAACCAAGGTGCCATCACTGGTCAGGGTGGGATTTCGTTGATTAAAAGAGGTAGTGTTGATTGTAAATGTCACCACTTCATCGCTACCAGTCACTGCACTAAAAAGTGAAGTATCAATATTGCCAGTTCCCGACGGATTCGACCCTTGGTGATTATCCGCATTACCATCAATATCACTTTCCAACACTGCAGCAGGCGCTGGAGAATTAATAACAGGGTTATCGCCATCACGCAGCACCAGTTCTACCAAAGCGGTGGTGGTTAAGTCATCCCCATCGGTATCTTGCATTTGAAGCGGCAGGTTTATTACTATTTGCTCGCCACTGACTTGCACTAAGCCTTGGCTATTACCATTGATGTTATGATCCAAAGGCGCATTTTGCGTCATTGTCAGGCTGACTCTGACATCCTCAGCGCCAGCATTCACGCCAGCATTCACGCCTGCACTGGCACCTGTTACATTGACGGCACTAAAGGTAATGACAAGCAGCGTTTGCCCAGCTAACTCCCCAATTAAGGTGTTGGTTGTAGCATCAAAACTGTAACTCAGCGCTTGCCCCGCAGATAAGACATCCGCGGTTAACTCAGCAATTAAGGCTGCAAGTTGCGTAGGGTCTATCGTAATACTGCTTGGGTCTAACCGATCAACGCCTGCTGCAAAAGTAAAACTTGCAGTATCAGTGGCTGGATAGCCACCCGCTTGTCCAGTGGGAATGGATAAACTACCTTCTCGCAAATCCGCGCTATCTTGGGTGGTAAAGGCGCCGCTGGGATCAAGGCCGTCATTAATGGTAATTAGCAGCTCACCATTTGGCGCGGTGACATCGTTATCGCTATCTTGCCCAGTCACCCCGAGTACAAGCTCAATGGTATCTTCAGCATTGATTTGGTCTAGCGCTTGGCTTTGCACCAAGGTGTAGCTGCCATCAGTTGCTAATGTCACTGTCAACACAGTTTGACTCGGGTCTGAAGCCAAAAATACCGTCAACACATTCGCGCTGACGCTAAAATCAGTCGCAAAACCATGGCTTGTGAGGTTTTCAACACTCGGTTGCGATGATAAAAATGAGACCGACTGCATCACATCACTGCCCAGATTTATCTCAATTTGACCATCATCAATCGTTCCAACTTCAGTTATTGCACTGCCTTGGTCTTCAACAAAAGCAGGGGCTTCACCATCCGTCGAAGCAACGGTCAATACTGCCGGCTGCCCCAGAAAATCACCATCACTGTTTTGCGCTTGAAGCGGTATTTTAAATTCGAGTTGTTGGTCGGTAACTGTGAGTAATGTCTGCGACTGGCTCAGGTGATCCAATGGCAACCGTTGGACCATCGTATTGGATATCAGAATATTCTGACCATCTTGGGTGGGAGTCATAACCACACTCAGCACTTCTTCGCCCGAAGCTAATCGTCCCGTCAGCGTTATTTCCCCTGTCGCCGCTTGGCTAGTACTAAAGGTGATGGCTTGTCGGCTGCTCGTCAGTGAATTGAGTTCTTGTATCAGTGTTTGTTCAAACGCAGGGTCCAAAATCAGTGACTCGGGCACCATGCGATCAACCCCTGCTTTAATCACAAAACTGTCACTGTTTGAAACAGGGTATTGTTCTACCGTCACCGTACTATCAAGATCACCCTCAACGACTTGGATCCGTCCTTTATTCCCGCCATCAGGGTCTGCACCATCGAGAATTTTAATATTCACATTCTCAATATTACTGGTATCACCATCTTTATCTGTCACCGTCACACCAAGGGCTAATAGTGTCACATCGGTGATAGGATCTTGGTCAAACGGTTGCGACAAGGTCACGCTATAAGCCCCTGTCGTGGTGATGACAATTTGTAAAACCTCAATATTAGGATCGTCGGCCCGTGTCACTAAAATAGTATCGCCAACCACTGAGAATTGAGTGGCAAAACCATTACTGGTTAACCCAACTAGGGTCGGCTGATCTGCTGCAAAATCGACCCTTTCAATAAAGTCACTCCCGACATCAAGGGGAACCTGACCATTGATTGTTTGCGGTTCATTTTGCTCTTGTAATTCAACCCCAGGATCAGTGGCTAACGCAGGAAACTCACCATCATTCAGCACGGCATTCATAGTGACAGGCGCCAGCATAGCATTGCCACCACCATCAAAGGCCTGAATGGAAAATGGAACACTTAGCCGCTCACCATCTATAGTCACTAGACCATTAGTCGTCGTGATGTGATCTATGGGTAAACGCTGTTCAACCGTTAAGGTAACCGCTAAATCAGTACCTGAGGTTTGGCCGCTTAAACCAAAAACCACCACTACACCATCAGAGCTTGTTCCAACGATTTCATTATCAGCTAGATTGTAAACAAAGCTGACACTTTGACCGTTCGCAGTGACCGTTTGAGATAATGCACTAATAATTTGAGCCACCGAGGCAGCTTCAAACACCACACTGCTTGCTTCCAAGGGCAAAGACCCAGATTGGATGAGAATGCTCTGTTGTGCATCGACAGGATAAGTTAAAGGCTGTAAATCCCCTTCCGCCAGAACAATAGAAACCGATTGACCACCAGCTGCTAATATAAACGGTTTTTCGTCATCGTCATCTTGATTAGAAAAGCGCTGAAAAGCGGTGTCATACCCCGCCATGGCCAAGGTTGAAAGATAGTTATAATCAATGGCAACAAAACCATCATTGGCCGAACCATCATCGTTACCAGCAGCGGGAGCGTCTAGCGTTGCCGTTGGATCTTGCCCTGCTAAAATAGCGGCTTGGATCGCTGCAATATCAATACCTTGTTCGTCATCTGGAGAAGTAAGCGCTAGCGATGGCGATTGGGAAACCGCCTGGGTATTCTGTTGAATCAAAGGATTGGTTGAGGTGTCCGCTGTTGAAGTTGGAGATAAACACGCTGCACAATTGGCATCAACAGCCACCAAATCACCATTGATAAACACCAATACTTGAGCTCCGTCAGCCGTCACTATGACTTGACCTGCTTTTAACACCATGCCCGCTTCAATCGGTATAGCTTGATCATTCGCTATAAGTAAAAATGCCGTCCCCTCGACACTTTCAACAACGGCAGCTTGCCCCACCTCAACTTGATGCATCGCTTCGCCCTCGCAGCATTCCTATAGATAAGTAACCACCTATAACTACTAAGTATGTACGAGTATTTGAATTTATCTTAAAACAGATATGAGAATCATAAATAAGATCAGCTGCACCAGAATCGAACAAAACAGATCGACTCAGCCATCTGTGCTTTAATCGGCTACATATTCGCAACTATAATTACATTTGTTATCTACTATTAATAACAATAGATATAGGCATAACATCTGAATTTTGATCTCTTCGCGACTTTAATTATCTAGCAAATAGTATAGAATCCAGCCCTTCCTTCTGATTTCATACAACAGTAACGTACCAACACCATGATTGATTTTTCTATACTGCCTGTTTATTTAACCGTAGTGGTCGCTTTATTGCTGATCCCTGGCCCTGATATGTTACTGATTGCGAGCTCGAGCCTAAGCTACGGGCGTAAAGTGGGGGTATTTGCCAGTTTAGGTAATGCAACCTCTGGTGTAATACTCACGTTATTGGCTGCTATGGGCGTTTCAGCTCTAATTGCGATGAATCCAATTGCACTTGAAGTACTTCGTGTGATGGGTGGCGCTTATTTATTAAAGATGGGCTGGGATTGCATGCGCACCACGCCATCAGATGCACCTGAGCTAGAAGCGCAATCAGGCATTGCCAAAACCTTATATCGCCGTGCGGTGATCAGTAATTTACTGAACCCTAAAGCGCTTATTTTCTTTGTGCTATTTTTGCCTCAATTTGTATCGACCCAATCAACAGCCTCGTCGGGTGAACAAATGTTGGTGTTAGGTTTACTCCTAAACGTACTGGGCTTGCTGTTTAACTTATTCTTAGTCACCACAGTAGGAAGCCTAGGCAAAATATTATTGAAGAATGAAAAATTCCGCACTAATCAGCACAAACTCATGGGGTTGATCTTTTTTGTATTAGCCATTTGGTTGTTGGCCTCACAAGTGCCGACACCAACACTGTAACGAATAATACAAAAACGAAAGGCTTCCGCTAATTGGGAAGCCTTTTTTACATCTACTCAGAAGAGCGAATGACTAATACACTCGTGCGAGTTAGGGGGACTCTATCTACGCGAGCTACGCTGTATGTTTAATGCAAACAACACGACACTCATAAGGACGAAGGGTCAGCTTTTGTTCTGGCTTCTGAGTGCATTCAGATTCAACTAAATCCGTGTAGTTACCTAAGAGATACATCCCTTCCGCCATATTAATTTCAGCCGGTATTTCGCACTCTACCGATTCACCATAGTAGTTATTGATACACACCAAGGTTTGGCTTGCTGACTGGCGTTTATAGCAAAACAGCTGCGCATGCTCAGGCATCAAATCGGTATAGTCACCCGTGGTGATCACATCAACCTCTTTACGCAATGCGATCAACTTACGGTAATAATGAAAGACCGAGTCAGGTTCTGCGACCGCTTGCTCTGCGTTCAAATTTGGGTAATTACTGGCAACCTCAAGCCAAGGCGTACCTTGGGTAAACCCTGCGTGCGCACTGGCATCCCATTGCATCGGGGTACGTGAGTTATCACGGGATTTTTGCGCCAAAATTGCCAGCATATCCGCTTCACTAACACCCTGCTCATTCACCATGATGTTATACATATTGGTACTTTCAACATCACGATACTGATCAATCGAAGCGTACTTAGGATTGGTCATCCCAATTTCTTCCCCTTGATACACATACGGTGTGCCTTGCATCATGTGGATCGAGGTGGCTAACATCTTGGCGGACAGCTCGCGGTATTGCTCATCATTGCCTAGGCGGCTCACGACGCGTGGCTGATCATGATTACACCAAAACAATGCGCCCCAGCCCTTACCATGCAAACCTTGTTGCCAATGATTAAAAATCGATTTTAACTGTAAGAAATCAAATGGCGCTTTGGTCCATTTTTCACCGTTTTGATAATCCGCTTTGAGATGGTGGAAATTAAACACCATCGACAGCTCTTTACCATTGTGTGCAGAGTATTGTTGGCAATGCTCTAACGTAGTCGAAGACATTTCACCCACAGTCACTGAGCCGTATTTCTGAAACACAGCTTCACTGATTTCTTGTAGGTATTCGTGCACACGCGGGCCATCGGTATAGAAACGTCGCCCATCACCTATGTCATCATTGACAAAATCTTGCTGCTTAGAAATCAGGTTAATCACATCTAATCGGAAGCCATCGACGCCCTTTTCGGCCCAAAAACTAATAACGTCTTTCACTTCTTGGCGAACTTTTGGGTTTTCCCAATTCAAATCGGCTTGCTCTTTCGCAAACAGGTGTAAATAGTATTGGCCTGTTTGCTCATCGAGTGCCCATGCATTACCACCAAACTTTGATTGCCAATTGGTTGGCTCTGCACCCTCAACAGGATCGCGCCAGATGTAATAATCACGGTATGGACTGTTCTTATCACCCAATGCTGATTTGAACCACGCATGCTCAGTTGACGTATGGTTAACCACAATATCCATGATAATGCGGATACCACGCTGATGCGCTTGGCTTAGCAACTCATTAAAGTCAGCCATGGTGCCAAAGTCTGGGTTAATGCGGTAATAATCGGCAATATCATAGCCGTTATCAACCATAGGTGATTCATACACAGGCGTTAACCAAATCGCATCAACACCAAGTGTTTTTATGTAATCAAGTTTAGAAATAATCCCGTTGATATCGCCAGTACCCTTTGCCCCACTGTCACAAAAGCTTTTTGGGTAAATTTGATAAATAGTTGCGGTGCGCCACCATTCATATTGCTCTGTCATCATGATTACTTGCTCACGTAAATCGTCATATTGCTAAAGGCTGCACCTTTCATCGATACTTTCATTGAAAAAGGCGCAGCTTAATGTGGAATCTTGCTGATTCGTACTGAATTGCTGTTACCGCTAAGCGGGTTGAGGTGAAGACTCGATTTCCCCTTTCGCTTGTGCGCGTTTATATAGCACCAGCGTAAGGACAATGGGGACGACCGTCGCAACAAGCATGGCGATAGCGAATGTCATCCAGTATTGCGGTTGGATAGAAAGAATCCCCGGAAGGCCACCTACGCCAATACCATTTGCCATCACCCCCGCACTACCACAAATTGCCGCCGCTAACGCTGAGCCAATCATGGCGCTCAGCATTGGGAATTTGTATTTCAGGTTAATACCGTACATGGCAGGTTCAGTCACACCGAGATAAGCAGAAATAGCGGCTGGTACTGAAATTTCACGTTCGTTGTGCTTTTTACTAATCCAAATAATACCGACAACCGCAGAAGCTTGAGCGATATTCGACAAGGCGATAAGCGGCCAAATTGGTGTGCCTCCCATGTCTTGCATTAATTGCAGATCCACGGCATTGGTGGTGTGGTGAATACCTGTGATCACTAACGGCGCATATAAGAAGCCAAAAATCATTGAGCCAATCACTGCAAAGTCACCTGTCATCGCCGCTTTCGCCGCCACACCAACCGCGTCACCTAACATGCGACCAAATGGGCCAATAAAGGCATGCGCCAAAATCACAGCAATAATGATAGAGACAAACGGCACTATCACTAGGTACAAATAAGAAGGAATAATCCGTTTGAGGTTGGTTTCAATCAGAGCAAGCGCTATACCCGCTAGCATGGCTGGAATAACCTGCGCTTGGTAACCCACTTTTTCGATAACAAACAAACCAAAGTCCCATACCTCGGGCACTTCTTTACCGATCAAATAGGCGTTCATCAACTGAGGCGACACCAGCGTCACCCCCAGCACTATCCCTAGAATTGGCGTACCACCGAGTTTTTTCACGGTAGACCAACACACGCCGACAGGTAGGAAGAAGAAAATGGCTTCACCGATCAGCCATAAGAATGAGTGTACTGTCGCCCAAAACTGACTGATTTCAGTTAAGGTTTGGCCATCGAACATTTTAATGTCGCCGATGACATTGCGAAAACCGAGGATCAAACCACCCGTAATAATCGCAGGCAGTAATGGCACAAAAATCTCAGCTAAATGAGAAATGCTACGCTCTAGCAAACTCATGTTCTGACGGGCTGCGACTTTGGCTTCGTCTTTACTCACGCCCGCTTGGCCTATCATTTCGTTCAGTAGCTTATAAACGTCATCAACCTCTGTACCTATCACGACCTGAAATTGACCTGCATTGGTAAAGCAACCTTTCACCATTGGAATGCCTTCAATGGCTTTTACATCTGCCTTGTCGTTATCTTGCAATACAAAACGCAAACGCGTTAAGCAATGGCTAACACCTGCGATATTTTCGCTTCCGCCAATATGTTTGATAAGTTGCTCAATATGCTGCCTGTCTATCTTACTCATATCGATATCCGTTCATTCTATGGGGCGTCGAGTGCCCGTATTTAAGCCTAAAGTTTCACTACGACTATTATTGTTATGCTTTGATTTAAGCCGTTACACCACCGTTGTACTACCCTTACCCAACATCGATGGGAACATTCCCAAATCAAGCTGCGATAATAATGGCAAACCTGACTTAAAATTGAAATGGGAACATTCCCAAACCATGAGAAGGCTCACAGTACGAGCACGGATTAACTATGGCTGATAAATAGTAGACAAGCGTTACAAATGCGCTTCTTGAGTCAAATGGGTAATAGAATGCTCACCTGAAAGTTGTTTAATCAACAAGTTAGCAGATGACTTGCCAGCATTAAAATAGCCAGGATCAATTGAGAAGGTATTGGGGAAAATAAATGACAATAGTTCGTTAGTACCGACCCCTGACACCATCACATCGCTACGGTTACGTTCCTGTAACCGCTTAGCAACGCCTAACGCTAAGGTATCACTGGCACAAACAATAGCATCGGTGTCATCGGTAAGAATCGAATCGGTAAGTTGGTAGCCACTTTCATGACTAAGCTGACCATGGCAATAATTAGGGATTAACTGACAGGCTTTACAGTAATTAATGTAAGCATTTAAGCGCATTAACCCCGTGGTTTTATCACAGGGATCCACGCCAACAAAACCTATATGTTGCTTACCAAGTTGCTGGAGTTTCGCCATCGCCAACTCGATCACACCCACATTGTCATAACCAACGGACGAAACCGCATCGGTATCGACCGCAATAACAACCGCCTTATGTTGCCATGCTTCAATCGCTTGGACATCAAAACCTGTAAACCCAAATACGATCACCCCATCAACATTACGCTTCTTTAATACATCGAGGTGTTCGTTTGTTTTCTGAATACTAAACTGACTTTCCATAATAACGGCATCATAACCAGCGGCATAGATAACGTCTAAAATCCCGCTCACTGCTTTATTTTCCGATGGCGAGTCTAATCGCGATAAAATAACACCCACCACTTTTGCACTACCACCACGCATTGCCTGAGCAGATTTAGACGGTACAAAACCTGAATCACGAATCACTTTCTCGACATTAATACGGGTACTTTCTTTCACTTTAGGATCATTGGTCAACACACGAGACACGGTCGATTTACCGACGCCCGCTAATTTCGCAATATCAAGAATGGTGAGTTTTTTAGTCATAGGTATGTTCAGGCTTAAACGTATCGCTACATTGTCGTTACCACGCTAATTTTTTCAACCGATTTCAGTCTCTTTTGTTAAATTCAATAAAAAGAACCCGTATTAGCGCGAAGATCGAAGCAAATAGATAAATTTACATTATGAGGACATGCCATTGAAACTTTGGATTTACACTCAGGTCTAAGTAAAAGGCAGAATTAAATTGCTTAATTTACACAGCAATTGCTTGAATTTTGGTTAATGAAACACCATATCTTACTCAGCGATATTAAATACATTATTGCCTTTAAGATGTTTTTTTTGAGCAACCATGATTTAAATCTGCCCTATGCCGTGTGGTGTTTTCAAAGCGCTTTGGTTGGCTATCTCCTATTTACTGCTGCCACACGGTCAACAATATTAGAACTAAAATCACCTCGTGCCACTGGTGACTGTATAAGCCACAGCCCACAGTGAGACACTATAAAGGTAGGAACTTATGATTACTCATGTTGGCATTATCGACCAAGACCCCGTCCGGTTGATAACCCCGTTACTAGACCATGGTGTACCCGCCAATAAAATGATTTTTATTGGTACAGAAGCGCAACGCGAACAATACGATCGCCTGTCTTCCATCTTAACGCCACGCAACATTGATGCTGAGTTTTTCGAGATCCCAGACTCCATCAACATCACTTGTATTCGCCAGCGTCTAAATGAACTCGCTGAAAAGTTAAAGCAATCACAATCTGAAGTATGGTTTAACGCCAGCTGTGGTCTACGTCATCGCTTGCTGTCTGCTTATGAAGTATTCCGCTCTTTTCATTGGCCCATTTATGTCATCGAACCTTTTAGTGATGAAATGTGCTGGCTATACCCCTCTGATCGTGAACAACAACAGGTTGAAGACCGCATTCAACTAACGGATTACCTCACTATCTTTGGTGCGCGCTGCGAACTACCAGAACAACTGGTACCCGAAGCACTTAGCGATCAACTACGCGAGTTAGGTCAACGCTGGGCAAGTTCAGCCCTCGAATTAGGCCCAGGCCTTGCAACACTAAACTACCTAGCGACAACGTGCCGCAAAGAACAATGTCTAACCGTTGCCCTTAGTGAAAAACAGCAAGGTTACCGTGAGTTAGGTATGTTACTGGCTGACTTAGAAGACACAGGGCTAGCAACGTACAAAGACGGCTCACTGACCTTCAAACATGAAGAAGCACGTCGCTTTGCCAACGGTGAATGGCTCGAAAACTTGGTGCACAGTACGGTACGTGCTATTCAAAGCGACTTACCGACGATTCAAGACCACTCTGTTGGTGTACAGGTTTACCGTAAAATTGGTGATCGTGAAGTACGTAATGAATTAGACGTTGCAACTGTGGTAAATAACAAGCTGCATATCATTGAGTGTAAAACCAAAGGTATGCGTGATGATGGTGACGATACGCTATACAAATTAGAGTCGTTACGTGATCTTCTTGGTGGCCTGCAAGCGCGTGCGATGCTAGTCAGCTTCCGTCCACTTCGTCACCATGACTTAGTGCGCGCCCAAGATCTTGGTTTAGCGATTATAGGCCCCGATCAACTTGGTGAACTTGAGCAACACCTTCACCTGTGGTTAAAAGGCGCTGGCGGTTGGGAACACAACATCGCTTAATGCTATATAGATGAAATAACACCAATAAAAAAAGAGGTTGCAATGAGCAACCTCTTTTTTTCAAACTAACTCAAACAATATTTACCATCAGCGTTACTGAACAGCCGATTGCGCCGTCTCACCTTCAAGAGGCAATTCAGCCTCATCAGCACTTTCTGCATCAAGATCAACCGCTGCCGTTACTGGTTCTTCATTAGGCGCAGTTGACTCTTCATCTAGCGAAGCTGGTACAGCTAATGGTGGCGTAGCTTTTTGTTCAAGCTGTAATTTCAGCGCCAATATCTCAGCTTGCTGTTGATTCACCAAGGCTTCTAATGCTGCTGCACGCTGGCTCACTTCATTGGTTTTCAATGATGTTTTAGCCACATACTGTAAACGTGCTGACTTAACATTATTGGTGATTAACGTTGCTTGGGTGCGAATAGGTTGATCACGTAAGTCTTGGTCATTCAATGCCTTAGATATTCTCAGCAACTTATTCTCCATTTCTAGAATGAAGTCTTCATGCTGATCTTTACTCAGATCACGCATGGTACTCACTTCCAATGCGATATGCGCGGCATGAGCTAATTCAAATTCGATGTCTTTAACCGCAACCTCAATCGCAGCAAAATCACGAGGCGTTGCATCTATGGTTGCTTTACCTGATTCAATTCTGATCTCGACGCGATTATAGCTCAGTGGCGCATAGTAACGCACATCATTGCGACGATGTTGATCAAGCTGAACTTCTAACGGCGCGATATAAATCTTCTTGACCGTTTTCACCTCTAAACTGTGCGCACGTTCCAAATACTCATCTTGCTTTTTACGTGCTTGGCTGACATCTTCACGATCAATGTAGTGAAACAAGCGGGCGTACAAACGGCCAATACGGGTATATTCAGAACGGTAATATTTCTTCGCGTCTAAGCTATCTAAATACTGCATCTGCGCCATCGCAGGTGCAAGTATCTCATCAGCTTCTTCCTTCAAGCGCTCTAATGCCTTCATTTGTGTTTCAACAACAGTGATCTCATCGTTGAAACGATCCAAATAGGTCGAGGAAGAAAAGAGTGAATAGCTCTTTAAGGCAAGATCAGGGTTGTTGACGAGCTCTTTATAGATCCCGTCCGCTTTAGCCCAGCTCGACTGCATCAGGGCAAACTTCTCAGGTGAATAAATTTCTAAAAATTCGATTCCTTGTAGCTTTTTTTCCCAAGAGTTATGACGCTGTAGACTATTTTGATAAGCATTTTCAGCGTTTATCTCAACCGTCGCCGACTGAGGTTCGCTGGTACTCTGACAAGCACTCAATAAAGCAGCACATACCGCTAACATGGCCACTTTACGAAATGGGTTCATACTGTAATCCGTAATAATTATTATTTTTAAGCGATTTACTCTGTTACTTTCATGAAGTAATCATAATTTCAGACAAAATCGTAATTTATTTGCTTATTTTTTCGTATTTAAGTAATAGTAACCGACCCTCATCGGGTACTAAAGCCTTTATTTGTAATAAAGCGCAGCATGAAGAGCCTCACTTCTGTAGATATGGTGCTGGTGATTTACTGAGACCACGTTATTTCTTTGCTTCCTGCGATTCTAAATTATGACAAAGGCCACCAGTATAGACCCCACCAAATGCTAAAAATTCCGCAGCGACGCAACAATTTTTACCCGAGTGCATCAATCGGCTAAAATGAAGGATGATAGATAAGCGATACAAAAGCAATACCACACGAGGGGCTCTCACTTGTACCAATCAGAGGGAAGTATTCAGGCTCTTGTCTAATAAAAGTTACACCGACAAGAGCACTAATAACAAGGCGTAGATGCCGTTAATCCTTTGCTCTAGCTGAAAATATCACAACGCAGTCACGAACAATTTCAAGCATAAAAAACGATCAGTTAGCTCACCAACCAATACTAGTCATTTCCTATTGTTGTATGATCCAGTCTTGTTCCACAACAGTCGCAAATTTGCTCTAAAATACCCAATAGACGTTCCTTATTGAGCGGTAAGGGATTTCCTTTGATCGCATTCGATAGCATGGCATCTTCCGCGACTTCACTGAACATAGTATCGCAAAAACCGTACTCACTCACCGCGGGTAAATTCAAACGGCGTAACGTCCGTTTGGTCCATGTGATCCCGTCTGAAATTTCTGCATTCATACGCCCAGTTAGCAAGCATGCCAACTGACGATAGCGGTTCAGTACATCCGCACGGCCTGCCTCGCGCGCCGCTAAGACATTTTCTTGCATGACATAAGGCGATAAATGCGCGGTGATCAAACCATGTGGCGCTTGTAGTCGCCCCCCCAGCGCAGATGCTAATCCATGCGCAGCACCTAGCTTGGCATTCGCCAAAGCCATGCCACCCAACATCGCGGCAAAAGCCATGTCTGAACGAGCTCTTGGATCATCATCTTCACAAGCCGCAATAATTGCGCCCGCTAATCGGCGTAGGCCCTCTTCACAAATCATATCTGTGAGTGGATTTGGGTCGCCACAGACATAAGCTTCCATCAGGTGGGTAAAGGCATCCATACCACAACATGCTGACCTCACAGGATCCATGCCATAAGTTAGTGTGGGATCAACTATCGCCATATCAGGTAACATATCAGGGCTACGTAAGCTCACTTTGACATTTTCTTGAGCGGATCGAAGCACCGCATTTTTACTGACTTCGGATCCTGTTCCAGCCGTAGTTGGGATAGCGATGAAAGGCAAAGGTTTGGCTTGCAGAGGAACATTACGCCCGACGACTTCTACATAGTCATAGACGCTGCCTTGGTTAGGAATAAGGGCCGCTAGCGCCTTACCTGAATCTAAAACACTCCCCCCACCTATTGCTACTACCATATCAGGGCGAAACTTACGTCCCATCGCAGCCATCTCTTCGATCATGGCAATTAACGGCTCGCCATGTACAGCAACTTGCTGATAGCGCATGTTCTGCTGCTTAATATAATTAATGATGGGTTCGGAGCGAGCTGAGTCTTTACCTGTTACCAGTAGAACACTGTACCCAAACTGATTAAATGTACTTAAAGAGTTATTGAGCGCCCCTTCCCCAAAGACTATCCGTGTTGAAGTCATAAATTGAAACATAGCTACCCCTACTACTCAATTTGAAAAATCCATTCGTATTATTTCAAACTCTGATAATACGAATGCACTCTATATCCCTGCGGCATCTCCCTACGTTGCAACCTTTTAGCGGTTGTAATCTTGATATTAAGCAAGTTTACCCAGTGTTCATCTTATGTACTGCTAATAACTAGCGAATAGTCACAATTGAGACAATCAAGCGTTCCCAGTGTCATCCAACTGCCTTCTTTTTCCATTTATCCGTCACTAGAGCCCATAGCCTAGTCCCATTAAATAATGGCATGACACCTAACAGCCACAATGAGCGCCGAGCTTTACGCTCGGTTCTTTGCTTCCTAAATTCATAAAAAGCCAACCCTTATCGGAAAAATAACCATCAATCGGTTTTCTCTATCACATCAAGTGATAAATCCCACTTCCTCATCGCCGTGAGCCACGATATAGTAATCCCAATTGATTTAAGGAGAGAGTGTATGTTCGTTGTTATTTTTGGTCGTCCGGGTTGCCCATTCTGTGTTCGTGCTAAAGACCTAGCAGAAAACCTAAAAGAAAGCCGTGAAGACTTTAACTACCGCTACGTAGATATTCACGCTGAAGGTATCAGCAAAGCTGACCTAGAAAAAACAGTGGGTAAGCCTGTTGAAACAGTGCCACAAATCTTCGTTGATCAAGAGCATATTGGCGGCTGTACTGAATTTGAAGCATACGCAAAAGAAAACTTGGATCTTTTCCAATAATCCTCTCTGCGTAATACCGCTACGTAACTCGGTACTGTATTAAAGATATAATGCCGAACATTACGACCTGTTAAAGCCAGTTTTAACTGGCTTTTTGTTATTTTATTACCGTTAACTCAAGTAAAATCTGGCATAACTTTTTCATCCCATTGAATAAATTATCACGCCTCTCATGACACACCGCACCCCGTCCTGTTTCCACCTGTTTTTACAGCACTTTTCCGTATTAAACTCAACGTATTATTGGAAAAAAATATTTCACTAAAAATCTATAACCTCCCCCTAAAATCAGATAAACTTCACACACTCATCGCGTGCCCATTGTTCCGGAAAATTTGTTGTGAATATCGACGTTGCAGCTTTGCTTCACCAAAATGATATTTTGTTGCTCTTTGTTGTTCTTGCTGTTGGCTTAAGCGTCGGAAAAATCCGATTCGCTAATTTGCAATTAGGCAATTCTATTGGCGTTCTACTCGCCGCCCTTCTCCTCGGTAATGCAGGCTTTACCTTTAATACAGAAGCGTTAAATATTGGCTTTATGCTATTTATTTTTTGCGTGGGTATTGAAGCGGGCCCTAACTTTTTCGGTATCTTCTTTCGAGACGGAAAACACTACCTCTTATTAGCACTCGTCGTACTACTGACTTCGATTGCAATTACCATGACGATGGCTGAACAACTCAACCTTGGTGTTGGTTTAGCAACTGGCTTAATGGCAGGTTCACTCACCGCTACGCCTGTTCTGGTAGGTGCAAAAGATGCGCTGAATGGCGGGTTAGCTGGTATCACAGATAGCACAGCCATTCAGCAAATGGTTGATAGCTTGAGTGTGGGCTATGCAATGTCTTACCTTGTTGGTCTTGTTAGTTTAATTATGCTGGCGAAGCTGATGCCTAAACTGCAAAAGCAAAATCTGGCAGAGTCGTCCCAACAAATCGCGAAAGAACGGGGTATTGGTGAAGTCGGCCAACGCAAAGTCTACTTACCGATAATTCGCGCTTACCGAGTTGGTCCAGAGCTGATTAACTGGATTGATGGTAAAAACCTACGAGAGCTAGGCATTTACCGCCAAACGGGTTGTTATATCGAGCGCGTACGTCGTAATGGCATTCTAGCGAACCCAGATGGTGATGCTATTTTGCAAGAAGGTGACGAGATTGCACTTGTGGGTTACCCCGACAGCCACGCACGATTAGACCCTAGCTTCCGTAACGGTAAAGAAGTCTTCGATCGTGACCTGCTTGATTTACGTATTGTTGAAGAAGAAATCGTGGTTAAAAATGACAATATTGCAGGCAAGCGTTTATCTGATTTGAACTTATCAGAGTACGGCTGTTTCTTGAACCGTGTAGTACGTGCGCAAATCGAAATGCCGATGGATCACAATATCTTGCTTGATAAAGGTGATATCTTGCAGGTTAGTGGCGAAAAAAGCCGCGTGTTAGGATTAGCTGAACGCATTGGTTTCATCTCAATTCACAGTCAAATTGCCGATCTTTTAGCATTCTGCTGCTTCTTCATTATCGGTATGCTAATCGGTAGCATTACCATGACCTTTGGCCACATCGCCTTTGGTTTAGGGAGTGCGGCAGGTTTGTTGATTGCAGGTATTACACTGGGCTTCCTACGAGCTAACCACCCAACTTTTGGTTATGTCCCACAAGGGGCGCTTAATATGACCAAAGATCTAGGCTTAATGGTTTTCATGGCAGGTATTGGTTTAAGTGCTGGTTCTAACCTGTTTGATTCTCTGTCTGAAGTTGGTTTTGCGGTGTTCGCGACTAGCATCATGGTGAGTGTGATCCCTGTTGTTGTCGCTTATCTGTTTGGTGCTTACGTGCTAAAAATGAACCGCGCCCTGCTGTTTGGCGCTATCATCGGTGCCCGCACCTGTGCACCAGCCATGGATATGATTAATGAGCACGCCCGCAGTACTATCCCAGCATTAGGTTATGCAGGTACATACGCAATAGCTAACGTACTGCTAACTATCGCAGGTACACTGATCATGATCCTATATTAAGCGTCCGTAACTAAAACAAGACTTCAAACCATAAAAGCAGCGCTCATACAAAGCGCTGTTTTTTTTTGGTGGTCACATTTTATAAGTGCGGCATTGGTATAAGTCAGCCCCTATTCAGTCATATTCGTTACACTCTTATGCTTCGAACACAACCCATGTACGTAACGGCCTCGTCGATAACATGTGCTTTTTCGTTCATTTAAGTGTCACTCGTGACAATTTAGACTCTATGTTCGGGCGCTGAATCAGAAAACCTTGAGTTAGTCACAGATTTACCATCTTGATATTCGCAAGGTTCTCATCTATTCAGTATATTCAATGAAATACATTTATCTGGGTACTCATATTATGCGAATTCTTATCGTCGAGGATGATTCAATCCTCAGTCATCACCTTAAATCCCAGCTTACCGAATTAGGTAATCAAGTTCAGTGTGCCGATACCGCAGAAGAAGGTCTATTCTTCGCAAAAAATTACCCTAACGACATCGCAATTGTCGATATTGGCTTACCAGACCGAGACGGCATCAGCTTAATCAAAGATATGCGAAAACAAGGCTTACGACTGCCAATTTTGATCTTAACAGCCCGTTCAAACTGGCAAGACAAGGTAACAGGCCTAGAAGCTGGTGCTGATGATTATTTAGTGAAACCCTTCCAAAAAGAAGAAATGGTGGCGCGTTTAAGCGCGCTTGTTCGCCGTAGTGCTGGTTTTGTTAAGCCGGAAATGTCTGCAGGACAAATTCGGGTAGATTTACTCGCTAAACAAGTCTTTATTGATGAGAACCCACTTGAGCTAACAGCCTTCGAATATGACTTGCTTGAGTATCTGATGCGCCATAGCCGCCAAGTTGTTTCTAAGCAGCGCTTATTGGATGTGCTTTACGAAGACCAAGAAGGCGATCCAAACACAATCGAAGTTATGATCAGCCGTTTACGTAAAAAAATCGTCAAAGCTGGCCAAGATAACCCTATTTCAACCATTCGTGGTCAAGGGTATATTTTTGAGCTGCACGCTCAATGAGTAATATTATTCAACCTCGATTACGCCGCCGAGTACTCGTTACTTCGGTGGCCATTATTGTCTTAATAACCTCTGCACTCGCAGGGGTTATTAACCAACTTTACACCCAAAGCTATATTGCCGCTTACTCATCAGATCTCGCAACCCAAATGCCAATGGTGGTTGCTCAGCTTAATCGTGCTGGTTTGATCAAAGATGTGGATAAATGGATTCAATCTATAGACCCGTCTAAAACAGACTATATGTCTGTAGTGTGTAACCAAAAATCGGAAACGGTTTGGTTATCCGACGATGCCAAAGATGCCAAGCTCAGTAATATTTGTGAAGATGTGCCAGATGAACTGTTTGCCCCGAATCTGATCCAAAACAGCGAAGGCGTTAACTTTATTGTCTCGAACTTTGGTACTGAACATAAAGAAGATGGCAATACATTCCGCCTTGTTGTTCTCCGTTCTGGGGACGATTACGCATCGGCTTTATCGCAACTCCATAAGCGCACCACCTTTTACCTCGGCCTGTTTGTACTGATCGCCGTTGCCTTTTTGATTGCCGCATTCCATTGGAGCTTCCAGCCCTTACGCAAACTAGCAAACCAGTTAGACCAAATGACCGAATCAAAGCGTGAGGCCTTAGATCAAGACTACCCCATGGAGTTACAAGAAGTCACATCAGCATTAAACCGTTTAATTCGTATTACTGAAGACCAAAAAGGTCGCTACCGTCATGCCATGGATGACTTAGCTCATAGTTTAAAAACGCGCTTAGCTGCAACCAACGCTTTGCTTGATGATAAAGAACTCACCCGTAACATGCTTAATCAGCGTGTAATGGAACAGATTAGCCAAATGGATGAGTTAGTTCAATATCAACTTAAACGCGCCATGATGGGCCAGCAAGGTCTACAGAAAGCCATGACCGAGTTAAAACCGACTATCGACAGTTTCCAACGCTTATTAAGCAAAGTTTACGGCGATAAAGAAGTGAACTTGATCTACAACTTTAAACCGAATATGAAGCTGCCTATTAACCGTAATGACTTGATGGAGCTGCTCGGCAACTTGTTAGAAAATGCCTACCGCTTCTGTATCAGTACAGTACAGGTGAGTGTCAAGGAGCATGCAGACCATTACATCATCATGATTGAAGATGATGGCCCTGGTGTAAACGATAAGATGCGTGAGGCTATCTTCCAGCGTGGGGTGCGTGCCGATCAACTCAACCCAGGGCAAGGCATTGGGTTATCTGTCTGCCATGAATTAGTCGACAGTTACCAAGGCCGTATTCATGTACAAACATCGAAGCTTGAAGGCGCTGCGTTTATTATTCGGTTACCTAAACACTAGCGCTATAAGCATGAATTATGGGCTAGATACGCTTTAATACTGCCCATCACAGGCATAAAAAAACCGCCCTTCAATTTAATATTGGGGCGGTTTTTCTTATCTGCAAATCGGGTTAGATGTCTTGAACATCAAACTCAACAAGCGTTGCAACGTCAGCTTCGTAGTCAATAGACTCAATACCAAAGCCAAATAGTTTCAAGAATTCATCTTTATATTCTTGGTAATCTGCAACTTCGAATAGGTTTTCGTTAGTAACAGTCGACCATAGATCACGGCAATGCTTTTGAATATCTTCACGTAGTTCCCAGTCATCTAGACGAAGGCGGTTCTCAGCATCTACTTCAGGTGCTGTACCATCTTCTTTATAAAGACGCTGTGTGAACATGCGGTGGATCTGCTGCATACACCCTTCGTGTACACCTTCTTCACGCATTTTCTTGAATACCATTGCGATGTACAGTGGCATAACAGGAATTGCAGAACTCGCCTGCGTAACAACACTCTTAAGTACCGCAACGTTGGCAGAGCCACCCGTTGTTGCTAGTTTGTCGTTAAGTGCTGTTGCTGCGCGGTCTAGGTCCATCTTCGCTTGGCCTAGTGCACCGTGCCAGTAGATTGGCCACGTAATTTCAGTACCGATGTAGCTGTAAGCTACGGTTTTACAACCGTCAGCCAGTACACCAGCTTCAGATAGTGCGTTGATCCATAGTTCCCAATCTTCGCCACCCATCACAGTAACAGTATCAGCAACTTCTTGCTCAGTTGCAGGTTCAATGCTTGCTTCAATTAATACGTCTTTGTTGGTATCAACCGCTGTTGCTGTGTACGTTTCGCCCATAGGCTTCAACGTAGAGCGAATAACTTCACCCGTTTCTGGCATTTTACGTACTGGCGATGCCAGTGAGTAAACAACCATATCAATTTGACCAAGGTCTTCTTTGATCAAATCAATTGTTTTTTGTTTTGCTTCATGAGAGAAAGCGTCGCCATTCAAGCTCTTAGAGTAAAGGCCTTCTTCTTTCGCTAGCTTATCGAATGCTGCTGAGTTGTACCAACCTGCTGTACCTGGCTTTTTCTCTGTACCGGCTTTTTCAAAGAACACACCAATAGTCGATGCGCCACCACCGAATGCCGCAGCAATACGTGATGATAGACCGTAACCACTTGATGAACCAACGACTAATACACGCTTAGGTGCATTGGCAATTGGGCCTTGTGCTTTAGTGTAAGCAATTTGCTCTTTGACGTTTTCTTCACAACCCACTGGGTGCGTTGTTGTACAAATAAATCCACGAATTCTAGGTTTGATGATCATCTTCAACTTCCCTTACATAATTGCCAGTAAGGATAAAAGGTTACTGACATTTTCGCATTACATTTATAGTCGAAATTGCTAAAAATCACAGTGGTTGGAGGTGTTATCGCAGCAAATTGACACTTTAAATACCTTTTAACACCTTAATATTAATGGCATGTACACCTATTCGTACAGTTTATCATCAGGTTGAATGTCATTACCCTTTAGTGAGTATTTGTGTAAATCATCGCCTAATACCACATAAAAAAGCTGACTCAATTCTGAGCCAGCTTTTTATAATCAGCAATACTGCACTATCGCATATGCTTCAGCCGTTAAACTAAAACTTAAAGTGACTGATTTTCTCGCTAACGTCCTTCGTATAGCCAGAGACTTTCTCACACTCTTGTTGAGACAGTTGAGACCCTTCACCGATTTCTTCGGCTGCATCATTAATTGCAACAATGCTGCGGTTAACCTCCTCGGTAACTGCCGCTTGTTCCTCTGCTGCACTGGCAATTTGATGGGCCATGTCTTGAATTTTGTCGCTTTGTACGCTGACTTCATTCAATGCTTTAACCGCTTCTTCTGCATGAGACATACACAAGTTACTCAATTCTCTATTCTTCTGCATCGTTTCCACGGCTTGCTTACTGCTACCACGTAAAGCATCAATCATCAGCTGAATTTCATCTGTTGAATCAGATGTTTTCGTTGCAAGGTTACGAACTTCATCAGCAACAACGGCAAATCCCCGCCCTTGCCCACCCGCACGAGCGGCTTCAATCGCAGCATTCAAAGCTAACAAGTTCGTTTGTTCAGAAATATTGCGTATGACATCTAAGATACTGCCAATGCCGTTACTCTGTACTTCGAGCTGCTCTATCACCTCTGTTGCCTCAACAACATTCTGCGCTAAATTTCGTAAACCATTGGCATTCGCTTCAACAACTTGCTGTCCTTGATTCACCGAGTGCTGCGTGAGTGACGCCGCATCAGCCGTTTCTTGCGCATTATCCGAGACACTGTGCGCAGTCGAAGACATTTCATTGGTAGCTGTTACTACTTGCTCAATTTCTTGGCGCTGCGCCAAAATATTCGTTTGACCTTGTGATGCCACCGCTGCCGTTGCCGATACACTTTCTGTCAGTGAATCAACTGACCCCGCAATATCACTAACAATACCTCGCACGTCACCAATAAAGGTATTCAAATGCTTGGCAAGTTGGCCGGTTTCATCCTTACGGTTAATATCTATAAATTGTGTTAAGTCTCCACCTGATTGTGTTAGTGCTTTCACTCGTGTCACTAACACACTTATAGGTGCAACAATCGATAGTGATACAAACCATATCAAAATAAGCCCTATCAAGCCTGCAATTGAGCCGACTATCATTTGTCCCGTCAGGTTATCTGAAAATCGTTTAACAACGGTATCAACAATGGCTTGTGCATTCGCAAGCGCTAAATCTTCAGGGACAATAACGATAACCTCCCACTGTGTCTGCGTACCACTCGTTTCGAACCCTGCCGTCGCAATGAGATCGTTACCATTAATAATGGTTTCTCCAACTTGTCGAGACAGTAATAATTTATTCAGTGATGTAGTAGCAAAGTTTTTACCAATATTAGATGGATCTGCACTATCAGCACTAATTATACCGAGTGAACTCAAAATAATAACGCGAGAGTTACCACTTAATATGTTCGTCGACGTCGTTTTAGCTAAGGATTGTAAAAATGCCAGGGAATAATCCGCACCAAACATACCAACAAACTCACCGTCACGTAAAATAGGCGCAACAAATGAACTCATTAACGTCGAAACACCTTGAATTGTGTAACTAGCAGGGTCAATAACACATGGTTTTTTCTTTTCCATCGGGCATAAGTACCACTCGGAGTCACGGACACCCGTTGATGTGACATTACGGTTGTAATAAGGATATGTTTCCTCTAATACAATATCACCCGATGGAGAACGATTATAGTAAGGACTAAATGAACCATTTGGTTGAGAGTATGGGTCATTAATATAATTATTAGATTGCCCATTAAATTTATTATGTTCCCAGCCAGAGTAAATACCAATAATACTATCCTGATTCTTAATGGTATTACCTAGCAATGTAATTAAGCCATCTCTTGATATTTTAGGGTCGGTACCACTGAATGCTGACGAGTAACTACTAACAAGATCTATTGCTTCATTAAATTCAGCATTGATTTTATTTGCTTCAACTTGCGCAGATAAACTGAGTTGCTCCATCAAAGCACTTTCAGCATCCGTTAAAATAAGCACTTCTAATTCATCAAGTAAATCTTTTCCACTAAAATGGCTGTACCCTGCCATTGCTAACGTTACGGTTAACAAACTCGCGCCACCAAACAACATTAAATGTTGTTTAATACTGGAGAACTGCATATCAATCCCTTTACTAATTTCATTTTTATTAACGTAAAAACAATGAATAAATATTCCCACTGTTTAATTTCATTCTAAAACAAAAAATATCACCCTCCTTTCATTCTGAAAATAAAAATAAGAGCAATATTTTTCTTTGTTAAAAACCTAGCACAAGGATATATTTCGAACAAAACACTTTTGTCATATAAATATAAACAGGATATTTTTGACCCATGCATTCTAATATGGAATTAATATTTGTTAAGCCACCCAGAATCAAACTTGTTAGTTGTTAATAATGACTAACACCATTGTTATTAGTTATAATTAATTAACTCAATATGTTTCACATATTAAACGCTATAAACAGCATCAATGTAAAAAACTATTAATTCATAAAGAATTAAACTTGCATAACGCCAGCATATTATTCGAAGTAACTTTATCTACAATAAAAAACACCACGCTTTTGCGTGGTGTCTTCATTCTTCAATCGTTTGATTAACTAGTGTACCATCAAGCAGCCTTACCTGATTCAAGTGTGATACGAGTAAACTCATCAGATGCAAAATCATCCACCGAAATAGCACGGCGACGAAGCGCATCCGCGTGGTTCATTTTTTCGACTTCGTGGTCCGTAATCAAGCCAGAGGCCAATGCAAGTTCCAACTTTTCAGCTAACGTTGCTTTACGCGGGATGTCACCCGCTTTGATTGCTTTAATCAATTTACGATCGATGTCTTTCACATCTTGCAGCGCGATAAAGGCACGCTCCATGATCGCAATCGGATCACCGTCCTTCTCTCCGACATAACAAAGTTTGGTTAAGCGGTCACGATGCGCACCTGGGGTCATGAGTAATTGTGCAATTTCAACCGTCACCTCATCTTTTGGCGCTTGATAGCGAATGCCTAGCGGGAACAGCAAGGTACGTAATAAGCGACCCACCCCTTTACGTGGGAAGTTGTTCATCACTTCATCAAACGCGACACCACACTGATGCAGACAATGCTGAAGAGCATAATGCACCATAGGCAAATCGGTTTGTTGGCGTCCTTCATCTTCGAAACGCTTAAGTGTTGCAGATGCTAGATACAGGTGACTCAACACATCGCCCAAACGTGCCGAAACAAGTTCACGGCGTTTTAGCTCGCCACCAAGGCTGAGCATAGAGAAGTCCGCTGCGACAGCCAGTGCACGGCTCATACGTGAAAGATGGCGATAATATTCCGCCGTTTCACCACTGACTGGCGCTTTATTAAAGCGCGAACCAGTAAATGCATTCAGCAAGGATTTAGAAACATTACCAATCGCAAAACTGATGTGTTTACCTAATAAGGCATCAAATTCTTTTGCACCTTGAGCCACATCTGGGTTTGCCGCGGCTTCCATTTCACTTAAAACGAAAGGATGACAGCGGGTTGCCCCCTGACCAAAAATCATCAGGTTACGTGTAAGAATGTTAGCCCCTTCCACGGTAATAGCCACTGGCATCCCAAAGTAATGATGACCAAGGTAGTTCTTAGGCCCCATTTGGATAGCACGCCCAGCATGGATATCCATCGAGTCATTAAGAATCGTACGTGCCATTTCCGTCATATGGTATTTTGCAATGGCAGTCACAATGCCCGGTTTTTCACCTTGGTCGAGCGAGGTGGTGGTTAAGGTGCGCGATGCTTCAAGCATATAGGTGAAACCACCGATACGCCCCATTGCCTGTGCTACACCTTCAAAATTACCAATCGACATGCCAAATTGCTTACGAACATAGGCATAAGCCCCTGTGGTGCGTGCCGTCATATGGCCTACCGCCGCCCCCAGTGCTGGCAATGAAATACCACGGCCTGCCGACAAACATTCCACCAGCATACGCCAGCCTCGACCTGCAAAGTCTTGACCACCGATAATCCATTCCATTGGAATGAACACATCATTACCGCGTGTCGGCCCATTCATGAATGCCATATTGAGTGGGTCGTGGCGCATGCCCACTTCTACCCCAGGGTGATCAGTTGGAATTAACGCACAAGTAATACCAAGATCTGTCTTATCACCTAGCAATCCATCAGGATCTTGTAACTTAAACGCAAGACCAAGCACAGTAGAAACAGGTGCCAGCGTGATATAGCGTTTATCCCAACTTAGCTGGATCCCTAACACTTGCTCGCCTTCAAACTCACCATAACAAACCGTCCCCTGATCGGGGATACCACCAGCATCCGATCCCGCTTCTGGGCCCGTTAGAGCGAAGCATGGAATGTCATCGCCATTGGCTAAACGTGGTAACCAATAATCTTTTTGTTCTTGCGTGCCGTAATGGGTTAATAACTCACCAGGGCCTAATGAATTAGGCACCATGACACACACCGCCGCACTCAAACTTCGCGTAGCAATGCGGGTGACTATGGTTGAGTTCGCTAACGCCGAGAAGTCCATTCCGCCATATTCTTTACCAATAATAAGTGATAAGAATTTCTCTTTACGCAGGTATTCCCATACCTCTGGTGGCAAGTCTCGGTCTTCTTGCACAATTTTGTAGTCATCTAACATCGCCAACAAGGTTTCAAGCTTGGTGTCGATAAATGTTTGCTCTTCATCCGTGAGCTGAGGTTTAGGGTAATTCAGTAGCGTATTCCACTCAGGGGAACCACCAAAGAGCTCACCGTCCCACCAAACACTACCCGCTTCCATCGCTTCTCGCTCGGTATCCGATAGTGGAGGCAGCACTTTTTTAAACATCTTAAAAGCGGGCTCACTGAGATAGCGTTGACGCAAATTTGTTAAAGTGCTCATTTTTCAGGTCCTTTTGTCTCATTTATCGATGATCGACTATTTATTTTTATATCTACGTAGGCATTACAGAGTTCCAGTTTGCTCATCACTGACTAGCGAAAAGCTTTGTTCTATCGGTGCAGCGACACCTGCTGCCAAATATGGCACTAGGCTATCAATAAGATCGGCTGTGGTTACTTTGCGAGAGAAATCATTCTCTGCGATTTGACGCAATGCCGTGCTTGACGCCATAGTGAAAACAGACGCGCCAAGGGTGAAGTGCAGCCGCCAGAAAAGGGTTTCAGGATCTAAAGATGGATTTGCACGGCACACAGCATTAGTAAAGAGGTTCAAAACATCTGAATATTGCGTAACAATAAACCAGCGAAGGTGTCCTTGAACATCGGTATAACCTCGACCAATCAAAGACATAAAGTTACTTGCACCGTATGGGCGGAAATCATCAAGTTGGACTAAAGGGCGCTTGATACAATGAAATACATCTTCCATGGTGATTTCATCGCGAGATAAAAGCGCTTCAAGTTCTTCTATCAACACAGGGACAAACTGCTCTAAATAGCGGCCCAACACTGCACGTATTAAGGTTTTCTTATCACCATAGTGATAGTTCACCGATGCGAGATTAACGCCAGCTTTACTGGTGATAGTACGTAACGAGGTTTCGTTAAAACCATGTTCCGCAAAAAGCAGTTCAGCGGCATCCAGAATTCGCCCTTTTGTTTCTCCTTTCACTGCCATTTTCATTCACCTGTATTAAACACATGTTTGAACTTTACATCTCATCATGTTTTTTAACAAGTATTAAACACTTTATCTCACTTCTAGTGATCACAGATCTAATGATACCTTATGCACATATTGCGTAGCTTAAGGCGCGACTAAGAAGCAGTAAAGAAAGGTCGAAAACAGGTAGGAAGAAAAGGATTAAATTTTTTGTGGAAATAGTGGGAACATTTTGCTCAATTGCAGGTCATATATAATGCCACTGCTTTTTCTTAGAAGATATTCTTCAAAGCCTGTTCACTGCTATGAACAGGCTTTCTTTCGTTTAGAGGCTAGCGTTATTCAACGTTAGCGTAACCGCCTAAAGACAACGGTATTATCCAGAATATCTGTCCATTGTTGATAATCTAACCCCATATCAAACACATACTCGGTAATGAGAGAACGCGCTGTTGTTAACAATACATCGGCTTTCCATGGTTTTTCAAAGTAGCTTTCGATACGTGCTCGGTTAATGGCGGCAATGGTATCTTGATGGGTTGCCTGTCCTGTTAATAGCACCTTTTTAGTTGCATAAAAGCGCGGATCTTGTGAGATCTCAGTCAGCAGCTCTACCCCTGTTTTCCCCGGCATAACGTGATCTGAAATCACCAGTGCGATGTACTCTCCTTCCGCATCTAGCTCATCCATCAGCTCTAACGCTTCGTCTGCCGATTCGCAATCTTCCACATGAAAATAATCATTAAGCGGCGCAAGATCTTTGAGTACGGCGCTTAAGACTTCCCTTTGATCATCTACACAGATGATGTTCAACTTTTCCATAACCGTTCCTTACAAATTGCTAAACTATAGGCAGTTTGATTCTAAATTTGGTTTTATCTTCATCGCTTTTCAATGCAATCGTTCCGCCATAGCTATGTACTATGCGCTGAACAATTGACAGTCCTAACCCCAAGCCAAAAGATAAGCCGCCTTTTTTGGTGGTGAAATTAGGTTGGAATATTTTCCGACGAGTGACTTCGTCGATCATTGGGCCATTATTGCTAATGGTGATCATGAGGCGGTTCTTGGAGTAACGGGTAATAATTTCAATCTTAGGTTCGTCCGTTTGCTCCATGGCATCGCACGCATTTTTAATAATATTGACCCACACCTGCACTAATTCCGTCGAACTGGCCGTAATAGTCGGTAAGACAGCTGGACGTAAAATAACGTTAACGCGCCGTAAATTACTCTGCAGCAAAGCCAGTGACTTATGGATGGTGTCATTCACGTCCACATCAGATTGATGATCCTGATCACTGCCCCCTAGCTGCTTCACTGAACGCACAATATTGGCAGCATGCTTGGCGGCAATGCGCATATCATGTAGATCTCGCCCCACATCCCAGTACTGTAGCGCTTCATCAATATTGTCAAACCAATACGCTGGCACCTCCCCCTGCGGTAAAGCGCGAGCAAGTTGGCGTGCTTGATCACGGCTAAGCTGAGGATATTGCAACAACAATTCTTTGGCGCGTTGCCGTACTTGTGCTGAGGTACTGGATTGTCCCTCGCAAATACCTAAATCAATAAATGGCGAGGCATTCGGTTTGTTTTCTTCTAAAAACTGACAAATCGCCCCTTGAACAATCTCGGTTTTACTACTTAACACCCCAACAGCATTATTCAGCTCATGGGCAATGCCTGCTGCGAGTTGACCTAGTGTTGTCATTTGTTCGGCAGCATACAGTTTTTGTAGGGCCTTTTCTTTCTCAATTGCTTGCAGTCCAGTCAACATTTGGCGTTGCGCCAACTCATGCACCATGACGGGCATAAACTGCTCTCTGAGTGAGCCAAACGTTGCCACATCAACGGCTGGGATCGTAAGATCTATCCACGCCAAGACGCTGTCTTTCTCGGCAATCACCGTAGTAGAAGCTTGCTGGGTCTGAGCAAAAAAACTGTGAACGCCAAAGAACATACCCGGCTCAACGCTGAATACTTTTGCGGTTAACTCATTCTTTTCTGCATTCAAGTATCCTGAAAGCTCACCACTTTTCACCCAATAAAGGCGATCATTGAAGCCATCTTGTTTAAGGACTTGCGTACCCGCTTTCACGGTTTTGGTTCGGCTTGTCTCCTGAAAGTAAACATCAATAATACGCTGCAGTGCGGCAGGACGATGTATACCTTTAGAAGCCACTTTTTGAGCTATCGAATCACGATTGTTCATGTCTGACATTGTTGTTGCCATAAAAAGCGGTTATCTCCCAATATCACAGAGTAGAGTTTTCATCGTTCAGAATAGTGGCTATCAGTTTGGCGCATTTCTCTGCGCCAAACTGTGATAGTTGCAAAGCTCTTTAAATGAAATTCACCAGGTGCAATAGCCACACCATGATAAAGCTCATGATCACACCCACCACACCGATGATCACACCGACACGCGCCATTTGATTACTTTCAACATGGCCCGTTGCATGTGCCAATGCATTAGGTGGCGTACTTATAGGTAAAGACATACCCAGTGATGCTGCAAAGGTTACAATCAAGATTAAGGTGATCTCACCACCAAGAGGAACCAGGCTTGCCATAGAGGTGCCCAGTGCTGCCATAATTGGCATTAATAAGTTAGCCGTTGCGGTATGAGACATGAAGTTTGCCATGATTAAACACAAAGCTGCCGCGCCAACAAGCACAACGTACGGTGAGTAATCATCAAACGGAATACTGTGCACTAACAAACGCGCTAAACCCGTCTGATCCAGTGCTAAGCCCAATGCAATACCACCAGAGACCAACCACAGCACATCCCACGAAATTTTCTTTAAATCTTCTTTATTGATGATCCCGGTTAGCGAGAAAACAGCGACCGGAATTAATGCCACTGTGTAAGAGTTCATCCCGTGAGTCGATCCCATCAGCCACAAAATAATCGTCAGGGCAAAAGTGACATAAACCGTGATCGCTTTCGGTGTTTTAAGGAATTTACCTTTAATGGTTAATTCAATTTTCTCTTGTTTAGCAGGAAATAATTTATTAATTAACACCCATGCGAACATCAACAACACCGCTACAAAAGGTACGCCAAACATCATCCATTCACCGAAGGTAATTAAGTTTTCACCTGTCAGGTATTTAAGGGCTATGGCATTGGGCGGGGTACCAATCGGGGTACCAATACCGCCGATATTGGCTGCAACGGGAATACAAAGTGCAAAAGCAATTTTACCTGGGTCACGATCACCAAATAGCGCAATCACCGGCGCTAAGATCGATAACATCATCGCTGTCGTTGCCGTGTTTGACATAAACATCGAGAACACTGCAGTGATCAGCATAAGGCCAAACATCACGTACTTGGGTTGATGGCCAAACGGCTGCAGTAAGACACGGGCTAAGTTAACGTCAAGTCGATACTTAGTCGCCGCCATTGCAAGGAAAAAGCCCCCGAGAAATAGCATGATTATGGGACTAGCAAAGGTCGCCATAATATCGCTATAGGAAAGCAGCTCACCAAAATGCGCTTGGCCATGATCCAAACGGAAAAGGTATAAACCTTTATCAGAGAGCAGCAGCAACTCTAGAACAATTATCACAACCGAAGTGGCATAGATAGGAATAGGCTCCATCACCCAACATAAAGCCGCCAACAAAAAGATAGCAATAACACGCTGCTGAATGACTGTCATTCCTTCAACAGGAAATGCCGATGCAGGTAGCAGTAGAATGATCACAGGGATCAGGATCGGAATGATATACCGAAGATATTGACGCATGCTTGAATATTCCCTTAAACACTAATTTGAATCTTGTTAGCGAACAGGCTGATAATGAAAAATCCGTGTTCGCATGCTACTCCGTTTGGTGTCCGCCAAACCAAGCAACTTAATACTTTAGTAGTAAGAGTTATATTGCGCGGTTACTGCTGTGTTTTCACCGAATTAGATCAATAAATGAGTGAAACGAAACAAATATTTCAGCCTATAAGCGTAAGCTAACTCGCTGAAGAGTAAGTTCAAATTGGCAAAAACAGCCAAAAACAGCAACCCAGATCACAAAATCATCGTTAGCGTGATTTACATCACCTTTTCCGAGTCAATTTATCATACAAATCAACTAAAGACTGTAACTCCAGTCGTTTCCTAAACAGGCCGCAGGGATAAAAAGATGATAAATGTACAAAGAAAAGAATAAGTAAAAAAGGGAGAATAAATGATGCCTTTCTTATGGTAGAAAGGCATCGATGTAAGGCTATAACGTTACTTCACAGGCTGTTCTTGCTCATCCACAATGGACTCTTCCAAGACGTTTTCCTGCCCCATATAAGTACGGGAAGAGCAAAATGGCGTAATAGGAACGCTAGGCTCGAGTACTTCAACTTCTTGCTGTTTCTGTTCGTGCTCGTAAGCCATTATTTTGACCTGGCGAATAACCAAACCAAAGCCCAACACACCAAACAGTACCGAACCTACGGCCTGACCGATCAATACGCCACCCGCACCGGCCATTTCGCCACCGAGGTACACAAATGGGATAGTGCCTATTGTTGCTTTACCCATATTCAGCGCAGTAGACCACGTAGGGCGGTTCAAGTTATTGAACGCAGCATTGGCAACAAACAACGCGCCATTAAAAATAAAGGTCACAGCAACGAAAGTACAGAAGATGCCAATCATGTATGCCGCATCCCCTTGCAAGCTAAAGATGCTAACTAATACGTCTTGTCCTAACCACAGTAGAATCGATACCAGCACACAGTAAACAGAAGTAAACAGCAGCGCATCTCTTAAAGTACGCGTAATACGATCCCAGCGTTCTGCACCAAAGTTTTGCCCTATGATAGGACCAACGGCACCCGATAATGAAAACACCAAAGCAAAACTGACCGGCATAATACGACCAATTACCGCGTAGCCCGCAACAAAGCTTTCGCCAAATTGCGCAATATGACTCGTCACAAAAGCGTTACCTATTGGGGTTGCGGTATTGGTTAAAATAGCGGGAAAGGCGATGGCAGAGACTCCTGCCAAGGAGGTTTTAAATGAAGATAGGTTCGGTCTTGCAACCAAATCATGCTTGTAAATAATTGCATGAAGCGAGAATACCAATACAGCGAATCGCGCAAACACAGACGCAATCGCAGCCCCTTCAATACCCATCGATAAGCCAAAGATAAAGATAGGGTCTAAAACCGCATTCACACCGCCCCCAATCAAGGTGGCAACCATAGAGCGACGAGCATCACCTACCCCTCGCAATGCAGCCCCTGCCGCCATCGAAATGGCAATCATAGGCGCACTGGGCAGCAATATGACTAAATACGATGTCGCAGCTTCGGCCACTTTTCCCTTGGCACCTATCATGTCAAGTAGTTGTGGCAACTGCCAGAGCATCAAAATCACTAATACACAGCTAATAATGAACGCAAACATCATGACGTTAATAGTCAGATCGCGCGCTTTATCACGCTGCTTTGCACCTAAGGCACGAGAAACTAATGCGCCCATCGCAATCGAGGTACCAATCGATGCAGAGGTCGAAAAGAAAACCAGTGTCCCCGCAAAACCAATTGCAGCAGCAAGCTCAATCTCACCCAACATACTGATAAATAGCATATCGACCAAATCGACAAGAAACAGTGCCATCAATCCAATAGCACCGGTTCCTGACATCACGGCGATATGTCGCATGGGTGAACCCGTAACAAATTTTGCTTGCTGCTCGCTCATTAAATTACCTTTATTAGTACCAATCTAGATTGGTATGACGTCCTTTTCTCAAAAAAGACAAACCACGCTAACGACAAAAAAGGCGCACAGTGCGCCTTTTTCGTTCTTTTTAATTATTGAGCGAAATCATACTGGATGCTGAAAACAAGCGCCAATTTGATTACTGATTGCAGTTAGAACATCACGTCGAGTGATCACTCCCACCAATTGACCGCTTTCAACCACAGGGTAAATTTTGGGTTTTTGGCCCGACATAATATCCGCTAATTCGATAATTGAACTTTCAGGAGACACTGTAAGTACATCTTCTCGCATACACTCACCTACGGTGTGTGTATCCTGACAGTGATAACCGACCTTGATCAGCTTCTGAATCATATCTTGCTCTGATAAGAAACCAACAACCTGACGGTTAGCATCAACAACCGGACCACCAATTTGTTTTGCCGTTAACAACTTATCAAGTGCCGCAGACAGCGACTGACTTGGATCAAAAGTCACCGGGCGCATATTCATATAGTCTTTAACTTTTAACGATTCCATGCATCCCCCTAAATCTTCTTATTGTGCAGAGAAGTGTGTCAGAAAAGTGATGCGAAGAATCAACGATTGCTGTCTTGCATCTGACTGGCTATCCAAACACGTTACGCGAACATGCTGTTTAACCTTTATGTGTTAATTGTCGTCTATTTATCTGAAATTACTAAATACAAATAATGTATTTCATCAATAGGCAAAAACTATCAAGGAAAGTATCGCAATAAAAAAACGCGTTACCTATTGCTAGATAACGCGTTCTTTAAATCGCTTTTTTACTTTTTAAGTCAACTCGTTAAATCAATAGTTACACAAAAAACAGTACCAAAGTCAGTCCTAATGCGTTTAATACGCAATTACATAAATAGCATAAATAACATGCCTAACGGCAGTTGGTCACCATTGGCGAGAATCACTTTATCGCCTTCAACCTGCATGTTTAATACATACTTATCTTCCAAGCGCTCTACGATTTCGGCTTGTTCCATCATAGTCGCTCGCTCTAACAAGGCTGGATCCATTTCAACAAGCTCTTTCGGTAATTCAAGCGCAATGTTGCCCGTTAGTTTTTCAGCCATTTTATCGACATTTTGCGAAGCACGCGCTAACCCAGGCGATACAACAAAACGTACTTGGCTACGAATATCTCCCATCGGTGTTGTCAGGCTTAAATCATCCATGGCGAGCGTTAGCCCTTTAGCCACCAGCAGATCTAGCGCTAATAAGGCTTCTTTTTGCTGCTCTGGGCTCATTTGATCATTAATTTCATCACTCATATCGCCTAGGCGCGTAATCGCAGGGTAATCCAACCCAATGAAAGACAGAGCAAAGTTGAAATTGTTGTAATCTTTTCCATCAATTGAAACAATTTTCTCTATGGTCACCTTATTTTCATTGGTTAGGCGTGCATTTTCATCTGCTGCTGCATCTTTAGTTGGCTCTGTCAGCACATTACTCATCGCCACTGACATATTAGTTAGACTCACCGCCTTATCGTTATTACTGTCGATGAATTTAACGGAACCTAGCTGCGCGCTTTGACTGCCTAGCCAAAACTGACCATCCATCACACCTTTACCATCGCCAGATAAGTTACTCATCGCCATGGTTTCATTGGCGGTTGTCGTCACCGAAAACTGTGGAAGATGGTAATGAAATTCCCCCGCCCCTTTCGCATCAACAACACCATCAAAGATAAAGGGTTCACTAGAGACTGATGAACCAAAATCATCTTTATAAGCAACTGGGTTAACCACCACTTTAAACTCAGTACGGCGTGTTAGCGATGTCTCTGTTTGGAATGTAATGGGCGCAACACCTTCACCCCACGCTTGTGCCGCCACTTTTTGTAGCCCTTCATCCAGCTCAAATTGGCTTTCTGACGTCATACCAAGGAAGCCATGTTTGATCTTGTGCGAGACATGCCAAACAGAGGGTAAGCCTTCTTCTTCAAACAGCGCTTTAAATTCGTCTTTTACTTCAATACGAGATACCGCTTCGGAACCGAGATAACCACGGTCATAGCTTTCGTTGCTGATTTTGACGTAAGGGTTCTCATACTTGCCAACGGTATCTAAATAAATACGTTCGCCAACTTGACCCACAGCAATCGGCCAACACACCGCCACCGCAATAGCACCACCAATTGCCCCAATTTTCTTGAGCGTCATAAATATCCCTGATCGAAAAAAATAAACTAAGGCTAGTGTATTACAAAGCGATGCATACCTCTATGAATCCTCTATGGATCAACAAGTAATCCACTCAAATTGTTGTCAGCCTCTCAGACCTTATTGCTCATTTAACATACACTGCCAATAGAATTCACCTCAGAAGGATCCCACCGTGAATAGCTTTGTCATTTTGTGTCTTGATGATGAGCCTGATATTGTCGAACGACTGCGGCAAGATCTCAGCTCGTTTAGCAATCTGTTTGATATTATTGGTGCAGATTGCATTGAAGATGCCAATGACACGCTGACCTTTATTGAACAACAAGGTCAACAAGCTGCGATGGTGATCTGTGACAACGATTTAGGGGCCGATAACGGGGTTGATTTTTTAGTGCAACTCGATAATCACCCTGTCACCAAGCGCGCCCGCACCGTGTTACTCAACGACAAGCCGCAAATTGATGTCATTATGCAAGCCGTTAACGAAGGTCGGCTCAATTACTGCTTAACGAAACCGTGGCAACGTGACGAGTTACACCGTGTACTCACCAAAGAGCTCACTACCTATATCCTTAAACACCCTGACGAAGACTGGCTCAAATACAGCCAGCAACTTGACCATCGCCGTATCTTAAAAGCCCATATTGATCGACAAATGTCGCGCTTTCGGTCAGGCTTTATTCGTCATGGTGATCACCTTGATGATGCAACACTGGCCAGCCAAGTTACCGATGCCTTGCACAGTTTCTTCCAAGGGAATGATGAACATAAAGCGTGCCGCACTTACAGTGAAGGCCACGTGCTGACCCATGAAGGTGAAGCGAATAATTTCTTATGGTTCATTACCCGAGGAGAAGTTGCCTTATATAAAAAAGACGAAGACGATTTTAAACACGAGGTGGTTCGAGTTGGATCTGGCAACCTGATCGGAGGTATGTCTTTTGTGACTGGCGAGGCTTCTTTTTCAACCGGTATTACGCTGTGTCAAACCGATGTGATTAAGCTAGATAGGCAACTGTTTACCAAGGTAATGAATTCCCAAAGCGAGTTGCTCCCACTTTTTACAAACCTTCTACTGCGCAACTTTAACCGCCGCTTGCAAGGCAGCATCAAAACCGAAATGCGATTACAGCAAACCCTTAAATCACTTGATGAAGCCTATCAAGAGTTAATCGACAAAGAAAAAATGGCGATGCTTGGCCAGTTAGTTGCAGGGGTTGCACACGAGCTAAACAACCCCGTTTCTGCCATTTTGCGCGGCAGCGACACCTTAAAAGAAACCATCTGCAAACTCACCGAATCACAGCTAAGCCACGATAACCAAATGCAGGGGAATGTCATTTTACAGCGAGCGATGCAATCTCGCCCACTGTCTACATCGGAGACAAGACAGCGGGCAAAACAACTAGAAAGCACACTTGGTGATAGGCAAACCGCCCGCAAAGCCGTTCTAATGGGGCTTGATGATGCCGATAGCGTTGAACAATGGTTACTCCCGCAAAAGCATCAACTCAAAACCGTTATCGATGAATGGGAACACTACTATCAGATGGGGAACTTCCTACGCTCCATCAATGTTTGTGCTCATCGCATTGCAGACTTAGTCAAAAGCCTGAAAAGCTACGCCCGTCAAGATGATGAAACCACTCATGACGTTGATTTACATGAAGGGTTGGAAGATACCTTAGTGATCTTTGAAAACCGATTAAAGCGTCATAAGATCACCAAGGAGTATGCTGAACTGCCACCTATACGCTGTCAGCCTATTGCATTACAACAAGTCTGGACTAACTTAATTGCTAACGCGTTAGATGCCGTTCCTGAGCCAGGTGAAATTCGTATCACCACCCAGTTCACGCCCAATAGCCATCAGCAAAGTATCGATATTATCGTCGAAGATAATGGCAAAGGCATTCCGCTTGAACAGCAAGAAAAAGTCTTTGAGCTTAACTACACCACTAAGCGCGAGGGCAATTTTGGTCTTGGAATTGGCTTATCGGTATGCCAGCAAATCATTCACCAACATAATGGGGCTATTCGTATCGAATCTGAGTTAGACCGCTTTACCAGAATGATTGTGACTTTACCTGTACACAGCAACACCAACCACAGCCAAGATCAAACAAGGCAATGACATAAGGAAGAGCGCTATGAACAAGTATATGATTTTATGTGTTGATGATGAGCGCGAAGTGCTCGATAGCGTCTTGCACGACCTCGAGCCATTAAGCGAGCACTTTATTTTAGAAGCGGCGGAATCGGTAGATGAAGCCAAAGAAGTCTTAGCTGATGCTATCGCCGATCATATTCCACTGGCATTGATTTTGTGTGATCACATCATGCCTGGGGAAACTGGTATCCATTTTTTAATTGAATTAAAGCAACAAGATGAAACAAAATCTGCCCGTAAAGTGCTATTAACCGGGCAAGCTGGGTTAGAAGAAACTGTGCAAGCCGTTAACAATGCCAGCTTAGATTATTATGTGGCGAAACCTTGGGATGGTGAAAATTTAAGAACCGTCGTAATTGAACAATTAACCAGCTATATGATTGATAATGAAAAAGAATTAATGCCATGGGCGCGTATATTAAATACAGCAAAAATCATGCAAGCAATGAGTGATCGTCGCCTTTCTTTGTCTGACGGCTAATTATCATACAAAGCCTTGCGATTGAACTAAGAAGTGTTATCTTTATCACAAAATCTAAGTTCTCCGAAAAGGTGACGCTATGAAAGTTGCAGTCTTTAGCACAAAAAAATACGACCAAAAGTCCTTTGAGTTGATTAATCAAGATTATCAACTTGAGCTTTCTTATTTTGAATTCCGTTTAACCGAGCAAACGGCCCGTATGGCCCAAGGCTTTAATGCGGTATGTGCCTTTGTGAATGACGACTTATCACAACCTGTGCTAGCACAACTGGCTAAAGCAGGTGTTCGCCTTATTGCTATGCGCTGCGCTGGCTTTGATAAAGTCGATTTAGCCGCTGCAAAAGCACTCAATATCCAAGTAGTTAGAGTGCCTGCATACTCACCAGAAGCCATTGCCGAACACACCATCGGCCTAATGCTTAGCCTAAATCGCCGCATCCATCGCGCTTATCAACGTACTCGCGATGCCAACTTTTCCCTTGAAGGCCTAACAGGGTTTAACTTTAACGGCAAAACCGTGGGGGTAATTGGTACTGGTCGCATCGGTATTGCAACTATGCGTATTTTAAAAGGACTCGGCATGAATATTTTGGCCTATGATCCTTTTGAAAACCCAGCAGCAATAGCACTAGGTGCAACCTACACCAGTCTTGATGATATTTACCAACAAGCGCATGTGATCACCCTGCACTGCCCAATGACAGATGACAATTACCATATGCTAAACGCCCAGGCATTTGAAAAAATGCAAGATGGCGTCATGATAATCAATACCAGCCGTGGCGGCTTACTCAACTCCAAAGATGCCATCGAGGCGCTAAAAAGCAGCCGTATTGGTTCATTAGGCATTGATGTATATGAAAATGAACAAGATTTGTTTTTCCAAGACAAATCTAACGATGTCATTAAAGACGATGTATTCCGTCGTTTATCCTCGTGTCATAACGTGCTATTTACTGGCCATCAAGCTTTTTTAACGGATGAAGCACTAGGCAATATTGCCGATACAAGCTTATACAGCATCCGACAATTTGCCATGGGTGAAACCTCGGGCAATGAGCTCATCACCAAGGCTGAATCCTGCTAATCATAGGTGTAAAGCAGCATAATACTTGGCAGGTGAATAAGCACAGACTGTGGCAAAGTTCACATCAACAGGCTTAATTCGGTGGTTATTTAACCACCGCATTATCATTTTGATGAACAAGTTAATGCAAAACCTATGATTGGTATTACTTGTACTTTAGAATACTGGGAATTCTATTTTACAGCCTTTGGAATCCTTTCATGCGCAAAACACTTATTGCAGCAGGTCTTGTTCTAGCAACAATGTCTGCGGCACATGCTGAAACACCAGCAACCAACACAATGAGCAACTTCAGCTACGATTACGCAGAAGCGCGTATTGGTATTGATCCATTGACTTACGGTGGCGGCTTTAGCATGTCAATTCACCCTAACGCGCATATCACAGGTAGTATTGATACACGCTTCAAAGGCGATTGGGATGCAAACGTTGGTGTTGGCTTCCATGCTCCAGTGAACAACTGGGCAGATATTACAGGTGAAATCAAAGCCCTGAATGTTAAAAATGATCGCTACAACAGCGCTGGTGGCAAGATGGGTGTTGAAGTGAACTTAGGTGTTCGCCAATGGCTTGGTCCACAGTTTGAGGTTGGCGGCAAAATCGGCCACACAACGATTAGCGATGATGATAAAGTCATTGGTTCAATTACTGGTCGCTTCCATGCAACTGAGCTGTTTTCTATCGGTGCAGAAGGCAAGTTCAACGGCCTTTACGGTGATCAAATTATCCTAACGACACGTTTCAAACTGTAATCCGTTTGTACGAACGCGTCAGCATAAAACGGTAGCCACGCGCTGCCGTTTTTTATACCCATTAAATATCATCTTTACGCTTCATCAATATTTCCCCACTGAACAAGCCTTGCTGTAAAACAAAAAGCAAACACACACAGCTATAAACACTCACAGCCAGTTACTCTGCCTTTTATTCTCGGTTTAGGTATACTAGCCAGACATATTTGTCAGTAAGGCTCACCGCCACATGAAACAACTACTCGATTTTATCCCGCTTATTGTCTTTTTTGTATTGTATAAAACCCATGATATTTTTGTCGCTACGGGCGCTTTGATCATCGCGACAGCCATTCAAATTGCACTAACATGGTTTTTGTACAAAAAAGTCGAAAAGATGCAGCTGATCACCTTTGCTATGGTTGCTGTTTTCGGTAGTTTGACGCTGTTCTTGCACGACGAAAATTTCATAAAATGGAAAGTCACCATTGTCTATGCACTCTTTGCGATTGGCCTAGCTGTTAGCCAGCTAATGGGTAAGCCCGCAATTAAAAGCATGTTAGGCAAAGAACTTACCCTACCCGACACGGTTTGGGGCAAAATCAACCTTGCTTGGGTGGCTTTCTTTTCAACTTGTGCAATAGTAAATGTTTACGTTGCATTCACTTTACCGCTCGATGTTTGGGTAAACTTTAAAGTATTCGGCTTGCTTGTACTGACGTTACTCTTTACCCTTGCCACTGGCGGATATATCTATCACCATATGCCGAAAGAAAACGGTTCAGACAAGCAGTAACTCGGAATCAACAATGAGCACAGAAAACAACATCCCTCGCGGACAACTTCTTCTCCGCACCCTTGCAATGCCAGCAGACACCAACGCTAATGGCGATATTTTTGGTGGCTGGATCATGTCTCAGCTCGATTTAGCTGGTGCGATTTTAGCAAAAGAAATCTCAGGTGGCCGTGTAGTAACGGTTTCTGTCGAGAGCATCGCATTTAAAGCCCCCGTTAGTGTGGGTGACGTTGTTTGCTGTTATGGTGAATGTAAGCGTATAGGCAACACATCAATGAGTGTTGGCCTTGAAGTTTGGGTTAAGCCTGTCGCGCATGAAGCCATTGGTGACCGCTACCAAGTTTGTGAAGCAACATTTAATTACGTTGCGATTAATAGCGAAGGTCGACCGCGACCAGTTAAAAAAGCCTAATCAAAAAAAGCCTCACTTCATCGTTGAGGCTTTTTTTATTGAGCTAGCAGTTCGCTCTCAAGAAACATTGCTGACCTTGCCCTGCAAAGATACAATCAGATGATAAATGAACGCCCCACCCACTAAAAAGGAATATAACAATGTGGTATGTAATCTTCTCTCAAGATGTTGAAAACAGCCTAGAGCGCCGTTTAAGTGTACGCGAAAAACACCTTGCGCGTTTAACAGACCTACAAGAACAAGGTCGATTACTGGTCGCAGGACCGAACCCTGCCATCGACAGCGAAAACCCAGGTGAAGCTGGCTTTACAGGATCAACCGTGATTGCTGAATTCAACTCATTAGACGAAGCAAAACAATGGGCAGATGCGGATCCGTACATTGAAGCGGGCGTTTACCAAAACGTGATCGTTAAACCTTTCAAGAAAGTGCTGCCTTAGTTTTTGATAAATTTAAATGCTGAGTTGACACGCTAACTTAGTTAAGCCACTAACATTAAGAAAGCCTTAATTATGCTGAAGAAAATATTAGCTCTCGCTGCATTTTTAGCCCTGAGCGGGTGTGCATCTAGCGAAGATGATACTGCGATAGCCTTAGCAAAAAGCCGAGCAGCGACCATAAATGCGAAAGCGCCTTACGACAAGATTGATGAGTACAAAATCATGAAGGCGCAAGCACAAAATAAGACAGTGGTTATTACGGTACTTTATGGTGGTGGTGGCAAAATGGCTCCTTCGCAGACCATTAAAGCAGCTGCTGCCAACTATTGTAGTAGCGAAGAACTGACGCCACTGTTTGATGCCGGTGTCAGCTACAACATCAAAATCATGGATATGCGGGGACGCACCATGGTTGAGCAATCGGTTTATGGTGATTACTGCAAACAATTGGCGCAGCAATAGCGTAAAACCTTATATTTCGTCTCAAATAGCAAACGGCCGCGAATATCACCATTCACGGCCGTTTTTATTTAATACGAAAGACCTGAAACCCGTTATTGTTAACGACGAAAAACTAAAGCTTTTAAGCCACCTTCAGGATCGATGTCTTTAAATTCAGGCGGATTTTCTAAACGCTCAACAAACTGTAATTCAGGGGCTTCTTGCGCCATACCATCGATTAAGAACTGAGAATTAATGGATGGATCGTTCACACATGCCAGCACTTGACCGTTCTCGACCAGTAACTCAGGTAAGCGACGTAAGATTTTGGCGTAATCCTTGGTTAACGCAAAACTGCCCTTTTGAAATGAAGGCGGATCGATAATGATCAAATCATAAGCGCCCATCTTGCGCACTTTTCCCCACGACTTAAACAACTCATGACCTAAGAAGCTCACTTTTGATAAATCGTGCTTGTTCAGATGGTGGTTATCACGACCACGGCTCAACGCAGCCTTTGCCATGTCAAGGTTTACAACATGCTCGGCGCCACCCGCTATCGCAGCAATAGAAAAGCCACAAGTATACGCAAATAAGTTAAGTACTCGCTTACCTTCGGCGTGTTCTTGTACCCACTTGCGACCATAACGCATGTCTAAAAATAAACCATTATTTTGCTTACGCCCTAGGTCCAATTTATACGTTAGACCATTTTCAACTACATCTTGGTATTCACGTAATTCACCCCAAATCACTTCGGTTGGTAAACCATCGCGATCACGGTGCTGAAGCAGTAAAGCGTTTGCACCACACTGCTGCCATTGCGGTGTCGTTAATAAGCGCTGTAATAATGCGTGTAACGCTGCTAAAAATTCAGGAGATGGCTCTTTAAATAAAGAGACCAAAACCTGATCTTGTAACGAATCAACCGTGATTTGCTCTAATCCCTGCCAGCAGCGACCACGGCCATGAAACAAACGACGCACTTCAGATGGTGGAGTCGATAATGCATTAAGGAGGTGTTGTTCTAATTGAGTAAGTGCGTTTATATCCATCTTGCCAGTCGATTGTTCAGATAAAGGCGCTATTCTAATCACCTAAGCGTGTTCAAGCCACTAGCTTTTGTTGTTCTTCTTCAATACGGGAGCTGGCGAGTACAGCATACTCTGCGGTGATACGAACTTGACGATGGCGTTTAAGGCGGGTTTTCATGGTATGACGGTTACGACGGAGCGAGGCTAAATCCCAAAAGCGGGTTTTATTTTTCTTTTTCTTGATTCGCATACGTAGCGAGACGGAACGGGTCAGGCGCATTCTATTCCTCGGTCTAGGTCATTTCCTAGACCGATATTATAGGAGACTCTTATTAAGATAGCATTTGCGTTTGAACAAGTTAGCAGCAGTTAAACCAAGTTATTTTTTGATTTAACTAAAACTGTTGAGAAACGAGTAAATAAATCAGCACTTGCTCACACCACCAATGCAATTCTAAGGTAATCACTGCATAATGTTAACGCTGACAGGCTTTTTGTAAGCTAACCGGTAATGCTGGCCAATCTAGCGTCCAAGGTGATTGCCAATCCACTAATGCCGCTTTTATTTCCTCACTGTGCCAAAGATCACCCTGAACAGGTGGGCACGTAAACCTCAATATCTCACCTTTATACGGGAATGCCAACGAGTAAGCATGCAGATAACCACGATCGGCATCTTCACAACCATAAATCGCATCTCCCGTAATGCCCGCACCAACACTACGTAACGCGACACGGATCTGGTGGGTCTTGCCTGTATAAGGCTTACATAAAAAGAACCGACGACCATGGCCTGCCGCGGTTGAAAAAAACTGAGTCACCGCAGGGTTTTCTTTGGTACTTTCCAATTTCCAGCTACTGCGGCGAGAACGGCTCATATCACCAACAACGACACCCTGCTTTTTCTTTGGCTTCTTAGTACCTATCGCGATGTAAAACTTCTCTACTACTCGGTTGGCAAAGTTAGCCGACAGCACAGCTGCCGCCGCTTTATTGCGCCCTAATAACAGCAGGCCCGATGTCATCTTATCTAACCGATGGATCAAATAAAGTTGCTCATCACCTGTTTGTTCAGCAACAGCCGCTAATAGAGGCTGATCATTATCATCTTTATGCACACTCACTTCTGGGTGTTTATTGATAATAAGAAAGTCAGGGTGTTGATGAACCAGTGTAAACATACTGCGGCCTTAGGAGGAAAGAGTGTTAAATGGCATGAACGCGGCATGCACATAATAGAAAGCGGAGTATATACCCAAGTCACTATAAAATGCAGGTTTCCGTTTAGCGCTTCATACAAAAAGAAAACCACTCAATTCAAATTGAGTGGTTTTCTTTTTTAATCGATTCCGCAGTCTAAGCAAAGAATACAAATAGCATCAGTAGTGGGCAAACCACGCGGACATACCAAGGCCAGATCTTCCAAAACACCCCTTGCTCTAACTCAGGGTAACCTTGCTTAATCTCTTGTAGTGCTTGATCGCGCTTCCATACCCAGCCAACAAGTAACGCAAAGACCATACCTAATATAGGTTGTGCATATTCAGTGGTGAGTGAGATAACTAAACCAAACATATCACCGAAGTTAAACACTATGATGGCAGAGAAAATAGTAATGACACCACCTATCCACCACACTGCGACTTTTCGATCTTGTTGGAGCTCTTCCGTAGCGCAGGCAACAGGTACTTCTAGCATTGAAATAGAAGATGTTAGAGCCGCGATAACCATAAGAATAAAAAACAGAATACCAACTAATAAGCCAGCAGCCCCCATGGTTTCAAACATGGCTGGTAACACACTAAATACCAAGGTATCTGATGACAGCAAGGCACCTGCTTCATTATAAATCTCAACACCGTTGTTGGCGGCAACAAACATCGCAGGCAAAATCAACAAACCCGCAACAAAAGCCACAGAGGTATCAAGTAAAGCGACTTGTGCGGCTACTTTAGGTAGGTTGACATCTTTTTTAATGTAAGAGCCATACACCATCATTGAGCAAACACCCAAAGACAACGAGAAGAAAGCTTGCCCCATGGCACTAACAACGAGATCGGCACTAAAGTGTGAAAAATCTGGGATCAAGTACATTTTAAGGCCGTTTATCGCACCCTCTTGAGTGAGAATGTAACCAACCATAAGTATAAAGAGTATCAATAAAACAGGCATTAAACGCGTTGACCAACGTTCGATACCCTCTGCGACCCCATTTCGTACTACCATGATGGTGAGCACCATGAAGACAACCATCAAGATCAGGTTACGTGCGGTACCAAAAGACTCCAACCATTGCGCAGCCGCAACCATCCCCAATGTTTCTAGAATAGGCCCCATAAGAGACCCCAACAACCAACCTGCAACAATGGCATAAAAACTAAGGATCATAGATACAGCGATCATACCCGCAATACCTAATCCTGTTGCCACCTTCTTTTGTGCAGGCCAGATAGAACGCAATGATTTAATAGGATTAGCACTGCCATAGCGACCAATGGTTAATTCGGCAACCAATAGCGGGTATGCCAACGCAAAAACCATCAATAAATAAACAATTAAAAAGACAGCACCACCATTGCTTGCTGCTTGAGTTGGAAATCCCCAAATGTTTCCCAACCCAACAGCAGAACCCGCTGCTGCTAAAATAAAACCAATTCTGGAGCTAAACTGCGCTCTTGATTGACTTGCCATACGCCTTCCCTGTCGTGTTAGTTTCTAATTAGAATTACGTCATGTAAAATATTTTTTACAATATGGACAATCTCATTGTCGCTACGTTACTAGTTAGTAAACCAGTTATCGAATACAATGTGAAGCGCACTTTTCAACATTTTGAAACTTAGCACTAACCATATTCACAATAACTGCATAAATCGCCAATTTTATTAGCACAGTCACCATTCAATCACATCGCAAAGTTTCTCACTGACATTTCCTACTGCTCTGCATCATAGTTACACTTTAATCGTTGCCTAGTGCCGAGTTCGATGACTTAACACTATGTTTTCGTGACAAAACGATGCAAAATAAGCTCAAAGTTTTACAATTATAAGTCGGTAGAATGGAACAGTTTTATCAAATCTTAGTTTGGCTGAGCGTATTTTTATACTGGCTACTCATTGCCGGTATTACTATCCGTGTCGTCTTTAAACGCCGCGTGGTCGGCGTGTCGCTTGCTTGGCTAATGATTATCTACATCATTCCTGTTGGTGGGATCATCGCTTACCTCTTATTTGGTGAGCTCAACCTAGGGAAAAAGCGCGCTAAACGCGCTCTCGATATGTTTAGCCCCTACGCTGACTGGTTCCAACGCTTAAATGATTGCCCTGAACACCAACCGCAACTAATGAGCCAATACGCACGACCAATTTGTGACTTGTGCGAAAATCGTTTAGGTATACCAAGCTTAGTTGGCAACAGTTTGTCACTACAAGATTCACCGCAAACAATTCTGCGGTCGATTATCGATGACATTAAACAAGCGCAACTCTCCATTCATCTCGAGTTCTACATCTGGCACCCAGGTGGTTTAGCAGATGAAGTCGGTGTTGCGCTTATCGATGCAGCCAAAAGAGGGCTACGCGTTAAGCTGCTATTAGATTCCGCTGGCAGTATGCGTTTTTTCCGCTCACATTGGCCTAGGTTGATGCGTCATGCAGGCATAGAAGTGACAGAAGCCCTCGCTGTCACGCCTTTTCGGATGTTCCTTCGTCGATTAGATTTACGCCAACATCGCAAGATTGTGGTGATCGATAATGAGATTGCTTATACAGGCTCAATGAACTTAGTCGATCCAAGATTCTTTAAAACCGATGCAGGTGTGGGTGAATGGGTTGACGTGATGGTACGCCTAACGGGGCCAACGGTAACGGTACTTAACAGCATTCAGGCATGGGACTGGGAGGTTGAAACAGGTACTCGCGACTTACCCCCTATGCCCAACTGCAGTATCAAGCAACCGAACGAGCATTCAGATACCGTACAAGTGATCCCTTCAGGCCCTGGTATGCCTGACGAGATTATCCATCAAGTATTGCTACTCAGTATTTATCAAGCCCAAGAAAGTGTTGTGATCACCACGCCTTACTTCGTACCGAGTGAGAATCTACTGCACGCCCTGCGCGGTGCCGCACTACGGGGCATTAATGTCAGCTTAATTATTCCAGATAAAAACGACTCAACCATGGTTGAGTGGGCAAGCCGCTCATTTTTCGCTGAATTGCTCAGTGCAGGTGTAAAAATTTATCGATTCCATGGTGGGCTGCTGCATACTAAGTCCGTTGTTATCGACGATAATCACTGCTTGATCGGCACAGTTAACCTAGATATGCGCAGTTTATGGCTCAATTTTGAGGTAACCCTCGCCGTTGATAGTGCAGAGTTTACCCAGCAGCTCAGTTGGCTACAGCAAGAATATATCAAAGATTCAACCTTGGTCGATCGGCGAGAATGGGAAAAACGCTCAGTCCAACACAAGCTTGCAGAGCAGTTTTTCTATATGTTCAGCCCGCTGCTTTAAGCTCTTACCCATAAAAAATCCCAGCCAAGTTTACACTTGCGCTGGGATCTTTAATTACGGTGTAGCGATATTAAAGAGTATTAAACTTTAATTTCAACACGGCGGTTCAGCTCACGACCCGTTTCTGTACTATTATCCGCAACTGGCGCAGACTCACCCTTGGTGGTCGCTTTTAATTGATTGTTATGCATGCCACGCGATTTTAAGAAGGCTTCAACAGACTGGCTACGACGTAAACCCAGTGCCAAGTTATATTCAGCGCTACCTTTGGCATCAGTGTGTCCTTCTAACTCCACCATTGCCTTACTATTTTTAAGCTGAGCGGCAATACTCTCAAGAATACGTACTGATGTTTTACTCAGTGTTGAATGATCGAATGTAAAAAACACACGTGCAACAGTTTGGCCACTCTGAAATTTTGGTGATGCATTATTATCGACAATCTTAACCACACCATTTTGCTCAAGGTAAGCTAAGCAATCGCGGTTAATATCTGTCATATCTGCCAGTAACTCAGCATACGCCGATAAATCAAGATCAACAGGTTTGCCTGTTAACATTTGGCCATTACGGTGATGTGCAATCACAACGGGCTGATGCTGAGTAATGGTTAACTCTTGATTAAAAGCCGTTGTTTCACATAGGTGTTGAAGCAAGGTTTCGTCAGCATGCACGCTTGATGTCGCGACAAGTAATAATGGCAATAAACGTTTCATCATGATTCAACTTCCTCATCTTGATCAACACGTTGTTGATCACTTTCATTAATACTTTGTGATTGCTGTAAACTATCTAATGCCGGCAAATTGAACCTTGCAGGCTGTTGTAAGTCTTCACGAAGATGTTCAAACATCTCCATTGCTTCGTCTTCACTCATTTCTTGCAACAGCAAATGCTTAACTTTGCTGTATTGATTAGAGAGCATTAAACTCACAATCAAATTTGCTTTGATCTGGGTATCAAAACGATTTTTCTGGTACAACGGCATTAAACGCTCAGCCGCTTTTTCGTACTGTCCTTCCATCATTTCAGTCATAGCAAGGTTATTCTTTATTGCACTTTCACTCTTAAAACCAACTCTGGCCTCAAAGAAATACTGACGCGCTAAATCAAACTGACCTTGTCGAGCTAACATAATACCGTAAAGATTTTTTACCGCATAAACGTCTTTGCCGACAGCTAGACTATAATCGATATAATACTTTGCTTGGCTATAGTCTCTCTTGGAGTAAGCTATATCAGCACGAGTCAGCCAGCAATTATTTAATAAGCTACATTGATCATCAGGCACTTGATCAATGTAATAGCTGGCTGCTTCTATATCACCATCTTTGTAATACGTTGTCGCCAGTTTCACAGATGCTTCAAAATCCTTAGGGTTTAATTTTAAACGCGCCCGATAATTATCTTGCAGACCATCATAGTTTTGTGTGATTTCCATTCTTTTTTCATCACTAATACTCGATTTAGTTGAGTTAGAACAACCACTACTCATCAGTGCCAATAAGAAAACAATAAGAAACTTCATTAACTAATCCCACCTGATTGCATTAGTCGCATTACTCCTGGTGCGATGATTAAAACGACAATAGGAATCATAATAAACAATATAAGAGGGATACTCATTTTTGCCGATAATTGACCAATTTTCTCTTCCGTATCAAGCATCTGAACTTCACGAATATCTTTCGATAGCGTAATAAGCACTTCATAAATAGAACTACCATGCTGAAGGCTTTGCAATAAGGTAAAAGTAAAACTACGCACTTCTTGAGTGTTAATACGGACGGCTAATTCTGTAAGAGCCGTTTCTAACCCCGTTAAACGTGCACGTTCTGCCGTTTTATGAATATGGTATGCCAAGTGCTTATCAAAACCTTTCATCTCTTCGGCTAAATACGCCATCGCAGACTCCAATGTCATACCGGTTTGCACACATACCGCCATCAAATCGATCAAATAGGGTAACTCTCGACCTACATTACGCTCTACTGCTTTCTTTTTTGAAGCAAGTAATTTATCAGGAACAACAATAATTAGCGCCATACATCCAAAAAAGCTAGCCATAGCCACCTCTATATCCTCAGAGCCTGACATGTAAATAAAGATACAGATACAAAGGGCAATCAATATAGCCGCCATTTTGGCTGGTAAATAGTATATCGCTAAACTTCGGTTATAAATCCCAGCTTGTTCTAATTTATGTTCAAACTCTTTCTTATTTTCAGCACTGATCTTATTCATTGCCTTGCGAAAATTTCGGCGTGCTTCAGACTCTACTTCTTCACTTTGCAATAAACTGTGCATTCGTTTTCGTTGTTTGGCTCGATGCTCAGACTGAACCCAACTAAATACAATGACACCCAAAAAAAGTAAGACAATAGAGATAACCATTGATGACATTAACGAATACCTCGCATTAAGTAATAAATGATTCCCATACCAATAGTCTCACTCGCAATCATGTAGAGAAGAATGCTTCTTCCTTCTGGATCAAATATCACAAAATCAAAATTTTCTGGTTGAGAAAACTTCATTAATATCAGAAAAGCAAATGGGATAGCACCCACTATTTTGGCTGAAATTCGAGCTTCTGATGTCATTGCATTGGTTTTCTTTTCAACTGCACGTGCATCAAATAACACCCGGTTTAACCGTGTCATGATCTCTTTGAGTTGACCACCACGGATCATATTGGCACGAAGGGTGATAATGAAAAAGCGATAGCTTTTATACGGGCAGTTTTGGCATGAACGGCGAAAAACATCATCAGGAGACTCTCCGATTTGTAACCGCTGTCCTACCCATTTAAATTCCTGCCCAACAACTGAGTCTAATTTATTACCCACAAATTGAATGGCTTGCATAACACTTTCACCAGAGCTCACCGCACTGGTCATTAAGTTAATCGCATCAGGGAAAGACGCTTCAAATTTCTTTTTTCTTCGCGCTAATAAGAATCGAAATAAAATAAAAGCAGCGACAAAAGGTGTGGCAACTAAAGCAGACATACCCGATACAAAGCCAAGTGCTAGATACACACCAACAAGGTAGCTCATACCAAAACTAATAATAACGATACCGATAACGGCTTGGATAAGCCCAGTCTTACCAAGCTGAGAGAACACGCCATTTAAACGGATTAACAAACGGTCTTTAACACTTTCACCTTTCAGTGATGCGAGGTTCACTAAGTTAATTTCATTTTCAGACTGTGATTTTTGGTCCTTCTTTATTGCTGATATTTTCTGTTTTTTAACGGTACTGCTGTATAACAGTGCAGCAGCACCAATCAACACTAAAGAGAAGTAGAGGGTCATGCCTTATCCCTGTTTTATTAAAATGAATTAACGAAAAGCTGTCATGAGCTCATCATACAAGCCAAAGAATTTTGATTTTTTCGCTAACTCAGAGCGTTGCATCAAGCCAGGGGTTACAAAGCGACCTGAAATTTTATCACCTTCGGTTTGGTGGTCGTCGGCTTCGAAACGGAAAATATCTTCCATCACCACGTTTTCACCTTCTAGGCCAACGACTTCAGAAATAGCCGTCACTTTCCGGCTGCCATCGTGTAAACGGTTAGCCTGAATCACAATATTCACGGCGCTTACAATGGTTCGGCGGATAGCTTCTAACGGCAGGCTTAAGTTAGCCATCATGATCATACTTTCAACACGAGCTAACGCATCGCGCGGAGTATTAGCGTGCAATGTAGACATTGAACCATCATGGCCTGTGTTCATGGCTTGTAGCATTTCAAATGCTTCAGGGCCACGACACTCACCAATAATAATGCGATCAGGACGCATACGAAGGGCGTTAATCACCAGATCTCGCTGAGAAATAGCGCCTGTTCCTTCGGTGCCCGATACACGAGTTTCCAAACGCAGAACATGAGGCTGCTGCAAGCGAAGTTCTGCTGCATCTTCGATAGTCAATATACGTTCTTTTTCTGAAATATATTGCGATAAACCATTGAGCAAGGTTGTTTTACCCGAGCCTGTACCGCCAGAAATCAAAATATTACAACGACATCGTGCGGCTATCATCAAGACTTTCGCCATCTGCGGGCTCATTGCTCCAAACTCAACCAATTCAGGTAAGCCTATACTTTGCTTTTTGAATTTACGAATAGAAATCGCCGTACCATCAATACTGATCGGGCTGATCACGGCATTAACACGGCTACCATCAGGTAAGCGAGCATCCGCCATTGGGGTTGATTCATCAATACGACGGCCAACGCGCGAGACAATACGTTGCGCAACTTGGCGTAACTGCTTGTCATCGACAAAACTGATGTCAGTCTGCTCAACGATGCCATGGCGCTCAATAAAAATACTATCAGGACCATTGACCATGATATCGGTAATGTCTTCGTCATCCATCAAAGGCTGAAGTGGACCAAGACCGGTTAGCTCATCGATTAAGTTAGTAACATACTGACGACGCAGAACAGCAGGAACAGGCTGCTCCATCTGCTCAATCAGCATATCAACACCATTGGTTAATTGAGCGCGCAACTGATCTTTGCTAGCACTTTCAACGGCATTGGTATCTAACGCTTCAAAAATACGATTTCGAATATCTAGGTATAGTGACTTGGCAGCACTCATTATTTTCTCTTTATCATTATTATTTAAATAAGCATCAGGTCTTACTATGACCCCATTTTACTAAGTCTATTTTTTCGGTAACAAAGAAGTTAACTTTGTGAGTAATTGTTGCAAAGGATTGGCTTTTACTTCAATTGAACGCCCCAACACTAAACCTGATAGCATGAGTACCTTTGCCGAAAATTTACCGTTAAGATCAATAAAGCGCTTACCTGACAGCAAAGTAGCAGGAATTGTCTTATCGTAGGCAACTTCAACATCAACTACACGGGCAAGCTCTTTTTCGATCTCATTTTTATATAAGATGCCATCACGAAAAGTTCGATGTTGATTCAACACCAGTAAAGTACGCGGTGTTTTAAGTGACAGGCGCGCAGCCATATCAAGGCTGTGCAACATACGCTTAGCCGAACGTATAGAGGAAACCGTCGGATCCGCAACAACAACAACCGTATCGTAGTTTTCACAAAATTGTTTGTAGTCGATAGCAAAAGGAACTGAGGCTGAAAAGTCCTCAACAATCAAATTAAATCGACGCAGCAGCAGTGAAGCAACAGCATCACTCTCTTTTAAACACTCAGTAACCGCGGTTTTTTCACCGTCTATCGCCAATAATGACAAGCCATCGTTAACTTTGAGCAACATGGAGTGCGCTGAATCTTCATCCAATTGAGTTAATTGCACCGAAGATTTGCTCATGTCAATTTTGGGGTAATCATCCATACCAAGTAATACATCCAGATTACTGTCGGTATAGTTATGATCGACCAGCATGACACGGCTTTGCGTCTCTTTGCGTAGAAAACGCGCAAGTTCACAACTTAATAAAGACGCCCCTACACCACCTTTAGAGCCAACGACCGCAATGCGCTTTGCTTTACGCTCTTTTCCTAACCCCTTACCACCATGATGGTTTTTTACCACATGACGCATAAAGTCGCTTAATTCACTTTTTACAACAGGCCAAAACACATAGTAAAAGCCCATTTCTTTCAGCGAACGAATCGTTGATATTGCGTCCTCTTTACCAATAACTATCACTGAAGCAGTATTAGGAATTTGAGGCGCTAGCTCTGCCATGCGGGTCACCACATCCTCACATTCAGTGAGTTCGATAAGCACCATATCAATATTGAGTTGATTGGTAGCAAAAAACTCGCCCCATGACGATGCTTTCATTTGACGCAGTTCTGGCTCACCTAACGCGTCAAAGCGGAACACTTCTTTAACTAAATCACGGCAATGCTCTGACTGATAAAAAAGAACACTACCAAGCCCTAAAGTTTCATCCGCGGTTTGGGTAGATTTGAGCGCTTCAGTAAGATCTAACATTAGTGGCCTTCTCGCTGTTCAATTGTCATTTCTGATGCAACAGGCATGAGAGTTGAAGGCGTCGCTAACTGTTTATTGCGAGCACGTTCAGAAAAACAGCCATCCTGTTGTTCCCAAGCGTTATATTGCCCCAAAGGTTGGCATGGCGGAATAACAACTTGCGTTTTATTCGCTTTAATATACAAATCAACAGCAGATCTTGGTTTACTTTCAAACTTATAATCAACCCATTGCTGGTATTGCCCTAAAGTCTGCTTTAGTTTTGCTTGAGTCTGTTTACCCGTACGAGTATTCGCCGTTACAACAATACGTTCAGCATTATGCTCAAACTGCTGAACTATAAAATCATAAGCTCGTTGATAAAGTTTATCTTTATCCACACTTTTATTCGTTTTCACAGAGAGCTTTAATTCTGCTGTCGTCGGCACTAATACCGCTTCAGTTCCAGTCATTGCTGGCCCTTGACTACAACCAGATAGTAGCAGAGTGCTCAAACAAATAATGGTGGCAGTAAGGCGGTTTAACATTTTGTTATTGTTCATTTTTTAAATCCACCATTTGAAAGCAATTCGTACGTCACACCATATTTCGGTTGTGTTGTTAACCCCAACAGACGATTTAACGTACTCGTTCGCTGCATATTCGGTAGCTGAATTTCAGATTGATGCTGTGCTTTAACACGGTTTACCGTTGCTACAATAATCAACTCACGCTTAGTACGCTCTGTGGTTGTATTTCTGAACAAACTACCAATAATAGGAATGTCACCTGCTCCTGGTAATTTTGAAATACCTTCCATATCATCGGTACTTAATAAACCTGCCAGTACAAAACTCTCACCATCTTTAATTTCAATCGTGGTTTCAGCTTTACGAGTACGAAGCGCAGGGAAAGAGTTACCCTTTAGTTGATAAGCCTTATCGATACTACTAACCTCTGGCGTCAACTTAAGACGAATTCGACCACTTTCTAACGTTTTAGCAGCAAAGGCTAATTTAATACCATAACTCTTATAGCTAACAGATGAACCATTACTGCTAGAGGTAATTAATGGCACTTCACCACCGACCAAAAAACTGGCTGATTCCCCAGAAATCACAGACAAGTTAGGTTCAGCGAGCATTTGACCAACAGATTCGTCGTTAATCGCTGAAATTAAGGTATTAAGTTGATCAAGTTTGAAATCTTTGAATAAGAACTTACCTGGTTCGCTGAGTGCATCAGACCACTTAACGCCTAATTCTTCATTAAGCTGACGGCTGACTTCAGCAATAGAAAGTTTTACGTTGATTTGATCCGCGGTCGCAACCTTTAACTTATCAACCAAACCTTTGTATTTCACTTTTTCGATAAAGTCAGCTTTAACACCACCGCCTTTTTTATCGTCTTTCTTATCCCCCCCCTTAGCATCTTTTTCTAATTTCAGAAGTTCACCGATAAGTTTGATCACTTCTTGATGCTGAGTCTGATTAATGATTTCACCCTGCACCAACACTTGTTCATCTATGGCCTCTACTTTGACATTCAGATCGGGATAATGCATAGATAGTTGGCGGTTTACTAAGCTCACATCGCGCACAACATTAACCTTACGGTCATAGAGTTTCTTATTGTCTTTATCGAATACCATCACTCGGGTATCGCCTCGGGCACGTCCAAAAACAATAAACTTATGAGCATCTAAAATTTGATAATCTGCAATTTCTGGCGAGGTAATAAAGATCGTGCCAATCTCTTGCTTGGTCGTCACACTAGTCGCATCGCCTAACGCGACGGTCAAGCTTTTAGCACTAACCGTGGATGATGCCAATGCAAACAACAAAACCGCTGTAAGACGAGCAGAAAACTTCATAATATTTCCCTTATTAACCACGACGAGATCCTCGCATTTCGACAATTCCTTGATAGCCAGGCAAAATATCTTTTGTTTGTGCATTAGGAATACGAGATGCAGCTTTTGATTTATAAATTTCAAGCGCAGAAAGGCGGCGTGCTAACGTCATTTTACTGATAAATCGATGTGGAATCTCTAACACCAGCGTGACTAAGGTACTGGCTTCATCAGCGCCATAATTGACTAAGTCTTGATCATCGTATGTTTTACCTTGTACTGCTAATACGCGAATGCGATTTAGCAAGGGTTTAACATCGATATTGGCTGCGCGAGGGGATTCAACCCGATCACTGGATGACATATTTTGCTGCAGCGAGGTTAACGCTAAAATATCGATATAATCACCGGCTTGAACACCGGCGGCAATAATATGGCGCTGTTCTACAGCCAATGGAAACGGCGTCATGCCTGCACTTATGATAGTATCGATATAATCTGGCTGATCAGGGGTGATCAAATCTTCTTGTGTGAGCATTTCACCTAATTTCACATTGTGGCGAAATACCGCACCTTGATTATAAGGTAAGTCTAGCAATGCAAAATCCGCATCACGTTCTAAACGCATCTCAGAGGCCAACTCATCTGTTGTAAAGTTCTGGCCTTTCTTAATATCAGCCGTCGCTAACCAGACTTTCACTTTTTTTTCTACCGGCGCTTGTTGCTGAACCGTCACTTGTTGCTCTGGTTTAAACAGCTCAGTAAACACGCCATATAATCCGACACCCAATGCTAATAAAGCAAATAAGTATGTTATTCGTTGTTTCATATTCCAGCCTTTCCAAATACTAAGCAACCAATGTTAAATACACTTACCAACGAGATAGCAATTCCATATGGCACACCGCGCTGCTTCAGCTCAACAAAACCTGCAGTAACATAGGCCCAACCTAATTGAACCATCACGACCACACCACCCACTAATAAAAACTCAATTAAATTTGTTAACGCCAAAGAAAAATCAAAGCATAGCGAATAGCCCATTAACAATTTAATGTCGCCAGCGCCGAAAATTTGAAAGCGAAATAACCCTAATCCGATAACAAATGTAACTAAAGAGACCACAAAGCCTTGCCAAATTGGAAAAACATCCAATAACAAAGCTAGAGACAAACAAACCGCAAAATTTAATAACACCCAGTTATTAGATATTTTGCGGTCTTTAACGTCGGAAATAATAATATTGACCGCAATAGCGGTCAATATAGATAAAAGTAAATTAATCATTAATTAATTTGTTGCTGAACCGCCAGAAGTGATGGTATTGGCAATTTTGCCAAATGCATCATTCAGCGATTTTAAGAATGTTCCATCTTTATCTTTCCCACCAAGGATAGCAGTAAGACCTACAGCCATTGCCACACCTAGCATTGCATATTCAATTGCTGTGATACCATCTTCGTTATTCCAAAATTGAGATAGAAGGTTTTTCATAATAAGACTCACTTTAAAAGTTTATATAATTAAACACCGCATGATTTAACGTTGAATGCAGCATCTTTTGGCTTGGTGCATATAATAATGATTTCACATATATAACGCAAGTTTTTTGTCGTTCCACACAAAACAAAAAAACCTTTAAAATCAACCAACTGCAAACATCAAGACCAAAAGCGCCATTTTTTTGTCGTACGACCAGTTGTTGATAAAAATGTTATTTGGGGCAAAAACAACTCATTTGAAATAAAAAAAGCCACCTTATTTAGGTGGCTTATTTTTATGCTACTTAACTTCTTTCTACGTTATAAGATGTAGTGTTTGTCAATAATTCTAATATGACATCTTTTAGCTTTTTTAAATCATTTACCGTATATATATGCTTACCAAAACAATCTTTATAGGCTTGAGCTCTATTATTAAACTTAAGTCCGATGACAAACATTTCGAACCTTATAGATTCACCATTTGCATTTGTGCTCATTTCTTGCCTAATAGTATTACAAAGTTTATTTTTAACTAAGTACTTAAAGCTGTCGTTATTCTCATCACCATCTGAAAGTACAAATATAAACCGATTCTTATTCGTTGCTCCATAAAACTGGCTTGGAGCAGCTAAAAGCGCTTGATACATATCTGTCCCCCCCCCCACTCTCATAGGTTTAATTTTATCATTAAAACTCTTCAGCTCCGATTCTTTAGACATTACTGTTCTATCAATTACATGATGAGCGGGAGTTCTTGAGTTAATGCTGCAGTATCTATCTGTTCTAATATTTCTCTGCCCCATTTTCATTGGGGTCATCAATTTTATATTATTTTTATCTAATTGAAGCTCTGTCGCTGTTCTATAGTAATCAATATGTTTACTTTTAAATCCGCCATTATTTGATGAGTAATTAAAATCAATATGCCGACTTCCTTGTTTGGCCCATGAAATATATTTTTCCATTACATATTGTTCATTGCCACTATAACCTACACCTTTCAATTGATACCATTTTGTTCTTTGTTTTTTACTCATAGCGACTAGGCTTGAAAAATTCGTCTGAAAACGAGGTCGTGCATATATTGATAACTTGGGTGGAAGTAACATAGATGAGCAAAAATAGTCATTCCCTTTCTTAAATACAACTCGTTTTGAAAAAGGAACAAAACCAAAACTTGAATCACTAATTTCGCCTGGGTATTTTTTCTGTAGCTCTTGTGTACCTTCAAATATCATTTCAGTTACATCTTTAATAGCACTTCTTAAGTTTCTTATCCTTTCGCCTCTCATCGAGCCTGAAAAATCAGAAACAAACACTACATCAACCGGTTCAAAATCAGTTCTTACACGTGCTGCTGTTGCTCTATTACTCACTTTTTGCTTTTCATCAAACGAAGGGACATTAGCCATAGCCATCCAAGAGTCATGCTCTGTCGTACTATTTATATAATATTTGTGTATTGTTCTTTTCACTTCCTGACCGGATGGCAACTTTTTAATAATTTCTTCTTTCTTACGATCAATAACAAAGTCAGAATGCGTGTTATCAGGAACAAGATAATCAACCCAAGCTTTGGCTACTTCTTTGGCCTTAGCTTGCTGTACTTTATCAAATTTATTATCATCTCTAATATCATCACTCTCAGAGACAGCAACTGCCGTTGCTTCCATTACATCGCCTAAGTGGGCTTTTTCTGTAATGTAACGGCTCCCCTCTACGCCTAATGCCCCCATCCCTAATATAGCAACAGCAATGAGAACAAAATATATTGCAGCAGCACCTTTTTGTTTTTTAGCGTTCATTTTATCGACCTACAAATAAAGATGTTGAACTTAGTATACGATCTGTTTTATTTTCATCGCTTGTTACTGCCTTTTCAAAAAAGGCCGGTACTTTTTTACAGATAGTTACCCGATAAACATTAAGACCATGCTTATCCCCTTCTGTTATTTTTGGTATTAACGGGCGACTATCACATTTGATACTAGCGTCTCCCGCATAGTATTTAACTTCGTCCTTAGTGCCACTTTTTAGACCAATACTTATACGAAGAGTCGCTTTTTCACCTTGCAGTCTTTTAGCCATCTTTAAAACTTGATCTGCTTGAGACTGATTAATACCCCAATTTGTTATTCTTGAATTAGGGCTATAAAACGCCTTTCTTTCTTTCAAAACAGAAACTAAAGAATAGGATGTGCGGTGTAACTGACTTTTTTGAATAACTTGGTAACCAAGATCGAATATAAAAAACAGTAATGCAGTCATTCCGATAAGTACAAGTGCCAATTCAATACTAAAAGTACCTTTTTGATTTTTCATAGTTAGCCTTTTAGTTTTTCTCTAAACAGTGCTGTATCTTGAATTGCAAGTAACTTACGAGTGATCTTACTTTCTGCAAAAGACCACCTAAACATAATGGGCCTATAAGTATAAGTTACGGTATATTCAGCAATTGTTGCTTTATCCCAGTTACTTGTTTCTAAGTTATTCTCGTAGTGAGATGGATCTAAGTATGCTCTAACTTTTAGCTCATAATTACTCTCACTAGTGAATACTTTCCACAAAACACCTGCATTAGAACTGATAAACTGGTAATACCACTGAGAGAACTGATCCTTACCTATTTTTTTCACTCGCTTACAATGATTCTTTTCCGACTCTTCTTTAATCTCATCACAGTTTATATGCTCATATTTTTTAAACTCTTCGTTTTTCTTTAGCTGCACCCTCGCATCCCTGGCAGCTTCTGCTGTTGCGTAATCTAAAACGGCGGCAATATAAGTCACGCGACAGGTTTCAAAGATCAACATAGTGAACATGAATAGAACAAAAAAACCGAGTGCAAACTCAATCGCAAAAACACCTTTTTGCCGTTTAAAACGAGAAATATTCATAAATCATCTTAATTTTATAAATTTAGTTATCTTTAAGATCTAATTCTGTAAAGAAGTCTGTTCATTTGTTTGCCATGATACATATCAAACATTCTAATGACAATAAATTGACGCCCAATATACGAAAAACAATGCACTCAGTCACTATTGCAGCTAAACAAGACAAATTGACGCAAATACCTATATGGAGTTCCACGCTTATCTTTATACCTTACAGCCATTTATCGAAAGCTAAGCTCCATATCAATGAGTCTATTGATATGGTCTAACTTAGATCTCCTAAGTCATAAGACTAGAAATCATTACACTAATAAATGGATTGACATGAAACCAAATGACAAAACAAGCAATTACCTAAGTATATTACAATCGGTTATTACACAGAGGGATAGCAGATACATGTTTAATGGTAGATTTTGTTCTTGTGGCGTGGCGTGATATTAAGTTCAAACGAACAGCAAAAAAAACGGCAGGTATCGCTACCTGCCGTTTTTGTTAGAAACTAATTTTTGTTGACGATTAAAGCGCAGCTGTAAAGATTGCTGAGATTTCTTCGTGTGTTGCTTGTTTCGGGTTAGTGAAACCACAAGCATCTTTTAATGCGTTGTCAGCAAGAATTGAAATATCTTCAGCTTTAGCACCAAGCTCGGTTAGACCTGCTGGAATACCTACATCTTTAGATAGCACTTGAATAGCTTCTAGAGCGGCATTAGCACCTTGCTCTGCTGTCATGCCTTCAACATTTACGCCCATCGCTTTTGCTACATCACAAAGACGTTCTGGACATACTTTTGCGTTATAGCGTTGAACGTGTGGTAGTAGTACCGCGTTACACACACCGTGTGGTAAATCGTAGAAGCCACCTAGTTGGTGCGCCATTGCGTGTACGTAACCCAGTGACGCATTGTTGAATGCCATACCAGCCATGAATTGAGCGTATGCCATTTGCTCACGCGCTTCGATGTTCTGACCTTCATTAACGGCAGTGCGAAGATGCGCTTGAATTAGTTCGATAGCTTTAATTGCTACTGCGTCAGTAATTGGCGTTGCCGCTGTTGAAACATACGCTTCAATTGCGTGAGTCAGTGCATCCATACCTGTTGCTGCGGTTAGTGAAGCCGGTTTAGCAAGCATTAGCTCTGGATCGTTCACAGATAACAATGGTGTTGTGTTTTTATCAACAATTGCCATTTTAATGTGGCGCTCTTCATCAGTAATGATGCAGAAACGTGTCATTTCAGAAGCTGTACCCGCAGTTGTGTTAATTGCTACTAGCGGTAACTGAGGCTTAGCCGATTGGTCAACACCTTCGTAATCACCAATTTTGCCACCGTTAGACGCAACAAGTGCAATGCCTTTTGCACAGTCATGCGGTGAACCACCACCCAATGAAATAACAAAGTCACACTCATTGTCTTTAAGTAGTTTAAGGCCAGCTTCAACATTACCAATTGTTGGGTTTGGCTGAGTGCCATCAAATACAACAGACTCAACATCGCGAGCAGCCAATAGATCAGCTACTTGCTTAACAACGCCAATTTGGTTAAGAACTTTATCCGTTACGATAAGCGCTTTTTTAAAGCCGTGTGCTTGAACAGTATCAGCAGCCTGAGTTAAACAACCAGCGCCCATTAAGTTTACAGCTGGGATAAAAAATGCACTACTCATTATAATTCTCCATAATTACGAATACTTTTTACGCTAAACGCCGATCTACAGATAAACCACTAGATGTAAAAAGTATCTCGCTTTGCTCTTCGCCTTTATGTAACACCTCACTTATCAATAAGAAATTGATCTTAGACAAGCTATTAATCCGAACTATCAAAAAGTAGTAGGCAACATGACACGCATCACAATAACGACGTATAAATCATGGACTTATAATCCACCAGTAAAAACAGTAACATTCCATAGCGAAACAATAGTGTAAAATTAACGCATAAAAAAACCACCATCGGTGGCTTTTCTCGTTTTATATTTTTGCTGATAACACTAGGCGTCCAGTGGCTTTGATTTCGCCATCCCCTAATCCGTTAGTATCCAGATAAGCTGTAGTAACTAAGCTATCTTTAGCAAATCGCGAACGCCGCTCTAATGTTACTTGCGGGGTTGACGTTGAAAGCTGAGCCGTCTTGTTTGTATCTTCAATACAAATTGTAATATTTGAGCACATATCCTTTTTAGGGTCTAAATTGCTGCAGCTGTAATCAATTTGAAGCCCATTTTTCAGTGTCCAGTAAACCTCCCACAGCATATCTGCTTTCATTACAGTTGATTTGTATGGTTTAAATTCGACATCTAAAGAGCTTTTCGCAACATGAATAGAGCCTGCAACTTCCACAATAATATCTGTTTTTCTATCTACTTTTGAAGCAATCGAATGTGATGAGAAGATTAATGCAAGCGCAGATAGCAACACTAATTTTGTTTTCATACATCGGACTCCACAGTAACGTTTAAAACAGCCTTATACGTTCTCGCTTCTATATCGTCTTGATATGATCCCCAAGCCCCAAAATTCCACGTCCAGTTTGGGTTATCCACTTTCTTATTGAAATCATCAAGTGTTACAGTGACGGGCTCCTGACTTTTATCTAAAATAATCAGACCAAAAGTGTCATAAATTTTGTGCGGGTAATTACCAACAACAAAGAGCCTACGGCATAACTCTTCATCCCCCTTACGGCATGTTAATTTACCCGTTATTCTTATGTTTTTATCCACATCCCATTTGACAGGGATTTTAATCGTTTTAAATGAGTGCTGATTTTTAAATGGGTCAACTTTCATGTGAACTTCGGGGGGGAATTGCCCAACAAAAAATGTTTTTTTTACACCCACAACCAGCTCAACTGAATCCGATGACTTAGGATTCGCTTGCCCCGTGGAGCTAAACACGATCAAAGAGAACATTAAAATTAGCTTCCATTTACTCACTAGATTCTCGCCTCAATGGTTATTTTATAAAGGAACGTATTTTCTTTGTAGTTCCCATAATCTTTAATAAAATTCGGAATTGCATCGACGCCAACCTTAATATGATGCTGGCCTTTGTAAGTCCTGAAGTGATCACCATTTACAGAATATTCATTAGTTGAACCTTTCACATAAATGTCGGTGTACATGTGATTCATGCCCATGAGAGGGAATTCAACTAAACCATGGTCTTTGCAAAGATTTGGCTTTCCTGATGCTGAGCAAGTTGCAGAGAATTTCACACCTTTATCCGTTGTCCAATCAAGATATATAGGCACTTCTACAGTTCTTCTGATTATCTTGTCACTCATGCTCCTATCTAACATCATATATACACGCGTTTGAGGAATGTCTATGCTTACGTAATTGTCTAAATTAAAGTTTATATTTGTAAACGTCGATGTTGTTTGAGTGACAGCAAACGTGCTGCCTGACACAATTAGCAAGCAGGCTCCGATTATATTTTTCATATTAAATCGACGCCTCTATATTGTAATGAATTTGAGCTTTTCGCTTACCTTTGGTTGCTGGGATCCTATCTAAATTTGAAAATCTCACTTTGATTTTCCAATCCGCGGCATTAACTTGTTGTGATGATGCTTGGTTTTGTAATATCACCGCTTTAGACAGCTTAGTGTCGTGATACCTTTGTGACCAATGTGGAGCGACATCTGGAATTGATATTTTTGATATGCTTTTACACAAATACTGATCGCCCGTGCATGTTGGAGTGATAGCTAAGTGCCCTTGCCACCAAGCGCCAATCATCATATCAATTTTAAATAATGTCTCTTTATCAATAGTCTTGTTGCCATCACGCACTTTGTTGTAATTAATGGTGATATCACTTTGTGCCGTTCGCTTAACATCAAATACCATCGGGTATTTAGTCTTATCAATATTAAATGTTAAATCTCGACCAGCTAATTTAGCCGTGTCGGTTTCTGTCGCGTAACGCTCAACACGGTGACTAGATGCGGGGATAACTACCGAGTCAGGAAGCTGCGCAGCCATACGGCGATCAACACGAAATTCAAACGCCAAATAACTATCTGTAACTTCGGTGAATTTCTCTCCTTCATGACGACTAGCATGATCAGCATTACACGAAATGTAATGCAATTGCCCTGAATTACGCGCCAGTGACCAATAATGTTGTAATTGACTCTTTGCTCCTGAGTCATTGTGTCGAGAAAAGATTGCTTTAGCTTCACCTTGCTCATTACCGTGAGCGGTACGAGCAGCACAGCCGATAGCTGACAGTCTTCCTTGCTCGTATTTATCTTCTTTCAAATCCCGCATTTTTACGCCCATGTAAGCAAGGCGGTATTGAAACTCAAAAGCTCCTTGCTTCACGGTTGTCCAACCTACGACATTGCCTGCAGACATAATATAGGCGGTTGTCTTCGCTCTGCGCCCACGGGGGATCACTGTCCAGCCTTCATTAAAGTAAGGAATGTAAGCATAAGAGCCGCCATCTGTAGGCACTGAGTTTTGTTTATTAGAAAAATAAGCAAAATCACCTACGGCATGGTCATAGCCAATAGTTGCAACCTCAGCATGAGCTAATGGAGCGGCTAATAGGCACGCTAGTGCTGTCAATTTCATTTTCATCTGCTTGCGCACCTATGAGTTAATTTTTTTGTGTAGTTCAATCTCAAAAGCGTTTTTCTGATCATGCGGATCAACGATTTTTTCTAGCTCTACGTTAACAGTCTTATCAGTCACTTTGGTTGGGATCTGGATGTAAAAGTTAGGACGAAGCGCGCGAACGTTGCCATTGACCATTGAGAAAGTATTCAGCTTATAAAGCTCAACGATGAACTCGATACGTGATAGCGTGGTGCGGTCGCGGTAGCGGTCGTATATGCGATAGAGTGAGTCGCCTTTTTGTACCTTGTATGTATCCAGCACAATGATCACTTCTGATTCAGGCAGCACAATTTCTTCCACTTCTTCGACGACTTCGCTGGTAGCTAGTAATACCTCAGGGATCGAGCAATCCTGTAGATACTTTTTACCAACAAAGTTAACTGGCTTGTTTAGTTCACCAATTTGAATCACTTCTTGAGATCCACTTTCATGCTCAACAATAAGCGTTGTCTCAATATCAAAAGGCTCAATACTGAATTGTCCGCTTTCATCTGAGAAAGTTGTTTTTTCTTTCGACATTAGCTTGATATAAGGCAGCACTTTGTTATCACAACCGTAAATCTGACCAAAGACTGCAGCTGTTTTGTAGAACTCACCTTTTAAGTCCATCACGTTGCCAGCATAAGCAACAAAGCGATGATTCTTACGAGCGACGTTATAACTCTCTGCCGACTTGGTCGTTTTAGATATATCAAAACCCACTTGGTGCTCGTTCATATCATCCAGCGAGATAAACTGCGTTGCAGCCACAATAGGAACACGTTTATTTTTAGTAATAAGGTCGATTTTCCCGACAGCTTCAGGGTTAACATTCACCAACACACCTGATTCACTGCTGCTATCATTACTAAAACCAACACCTTGCGATGTGGCACCTATTGAACCCGAAACATTTGAATAGCCTGATGTTGAGTTACGACTCACGGTCGCGCCTACATCACCCCGAGCATATGCCCCATTAAAGCCAGCACGAGCCATACCTTGCGATGAATACTCATCGGTTCGCGCAGTTAAAGACGCATATTTCATCACACTATCTGTGTATGTTTTACGTAGGTCTATATCAGCGTTATAACCATTCTGACCGTTATACGCTGCATTAAACTCCATGCTGGTTGATTTAGTTAACCCAAACGGAATTGTTACCCGGAAATCAAGCGACTTTTCAAAATCGCGATGCTTATTTTGCGAATACACACCATAATTAAAGCCTGCCTCAATACGAACATTTTTAAGGTTAATTTCCCAAAAATCTACCGTCGTATTGTAAGACAACCGAGTATTGTCAAACTTTTCATTTAGCAGATCATAATTACTATGCAAATTTAAATATCCGACGGTTTTACCGTGATAAAAGCTCTTCGCTAAAGATAGAGATACAATATTTTGATCACGTTGCTTACGCTCTTTCTTCGAACGCTCAGAAAATTGCGAGCGACGATAGTTTAAGTTTGCACTGTATGTGTCCCACGACTTGGCTAAATAACCAGATAAGGCGTTATCACCATACGTATTGGCTGCGGCTTTAACTGCATAATTAAACCAACTGAGTGATTGCTTAAAATCAAGACCAAACTGAGACTTCTTACTATCGATCTTTGCCGAACCAGTTAGCGCCGTAGCAGCACCTAAAGGGAATTGGTAAAAGCCGCCAATCATAGCAACGCCATCATCCAATTCATCGTAATTCATATCACTGCGATCATATTTGTAACCCGCAAACAGTGCGTATTTTTGGGTATAATCCACACGTTCTTTAATCACTTGCTTGCTTTCCGAACGTACATACCGATCGCCATCGTAAATACGGAGTTCAACCATGTAGTTGCCGTTGGGAAACGAACGAGTATTAACATTCGCAATGCCCGCATCAAGATATTGAGTCTCGATTAAGTTGCCATCTTTAAAGATCTCAACCCGCCCAGAGCGAGCCATAACAACTTCAACAGGAATCAAGCTCTCTCCATCGTCTTTGCGTAATGTTCGATTAGACGAACCGTATTCAACACCGATTAAATCCTGTCGTTGATCGAGCAGCGACTGAGAAAAACCACCATTATTTCCGAGCTTTTCTGTACTGAGCAAGCCAGCGTTAAAGCTGGTGCCGCTCATATCATAACGATAATACAAATCATCAAGCTCATTACGATCTGTGGCAAACCGTGTGTTACCAATAACGTTATGCTCGCCTTTACTAATAACACCTTTTAAGCGCAGGTTATAGTTGTCCGAATATTCAGACATTGAAGTATTTAGTTGATAGCCAAGCACGCCTGAAAGGTGATCAAACGTTGGTGGTGGCAAATAGTAAGAGTTAACAAGACTCACTCCCTCTTGCTTAAGCAAATCAGAAGTCATATAGAGGTATAAGTTGAGCGTATCTTTATCAAAAATAGCTTTGATAATAACATCGTCTGTTTTACATGAAATATCACTAAACTCACCGCAATCTATACCATCAAACAGATTCGGTGATTGCAGCAAAGCCACAAGTTTGCCATCATCAAAGTCATCTAAAATATAATCTTTGTGCTTTTTATTAAGGCGGATCGTCGATAATTTTGATTCAGCAGGAGTAACACTCAGTACGGCTGAACCAATATCCTCCCCTCCCAATATAATTTGCACTGAATAAGTTTGATTATGGACAATTTGCAAGAATTCATCTGGAATCGAATCCAGTTCTTCCGCAAAGCCTTCACCATATAACGAAACAAATAACGCATTTCGTCGAGCTGTCTTGGTGTTATTAGCAAGCTCATCAGCCACGACTTTAGCTAATTTGTTCTTTGCTAATTTGCTTTCGTGACGAGCTATCTTATCAACCTTAGCAAGCTGTTTTTCTCTTACAACAGCCGTTTTCATATCCTTGGCTACTTTTATGCCTTCAACGCCAGTGGCATTAGTCGCCCATGGTACTATGATCAGGATAGAGCCCAGCATAGCGGGCTTAATGACTGTCGGATACTTCACGTTACACCTTAATTATTGTTATTTTTTAGCGATAATTTTATCGCTGTACTTAGCGTTGATTACTTTAACTTCGCCGCCAACAAAAAGCTCAGCCTCTAGAAACTCATTCTTGTCTAGCTCAACAATCTCTTTTTTACTCTCAGCAAAAATCGTTGTATCACCAAGCGATACGCACTTCCCTTTTGCAGTACATTTATTCATGTTGATTAGACGGATGTAACTGTCCCCCATATTGGTAGCAACAATCTCACCACCATCATTGCTGATAGAGTATGAATAAGTAGGGTTCTTCTTAGGAACAAGTACCCCTTGTGAAATAACCAGATCAATACCGATAGCTGCAGTGGTCTCATCTTCATAGTCTTCCGCCCCTGCAAACTCAGAACGTTCTTTACCACGAACTGGTACATACTTAAGGCGATATAAACGGTCTTGCTCGCGACCGTCAGTAAAGTAAACCTTCACGCTAGATGAACTATCAGCAGGGGTAATGAATTTAGAAGGGACGACAGCAATGGTATCACCATCAACTTCGTTGATTTTACGGCGGTTAACATTTTCACCTTTAAAGTCAATAACTTCCTCAGATTCAACACGCACAAACGCAGTCTTGTCGCCACCGTTAAAAATTTCAGTAACCATGAAATCTTGCTGCGGTGTGATGTATTCAACTAAGTTGACTGGTTGTACCGTTGCTGTGGCCTGAAAAGAAACAGCAAAAGCGAAAAGTGTGGGTGCTAGTTTTTTCATTGTATTATCTCAGGGCATCCTTGCCCTGCTAACCTATCCCTGATTGTTCTTAATCAATCAAACGCGATTAAACTTCGTATTCGAATTGAATAGCGAATTTACCTTCGTAATCACCTTTAGAAGCTGCCGCAGCGTGTACCGCGTCAGGCTTGATCATCAGGTCAAGTACGTTTTCGTCTTCCGCTGTCGCTGCAACTGTTTGGTAGCCAGTACCAAGATCAACACCACCTATAGCAATAGTTAGATTAACAACTTGAGTGTAATCAGCTTTGTTCACAAGCGTGTTTGACGCATCACGTAGAGCTGCTTTTAGCGGCTTACTTTTATCTTGACCAGCAAGAGTAACGCGAGTCTTAACTAGACGATCTTCAAACTCACCGCGTAATGCGCTGTATTTGATATCAATTGCTTCTGACCAAGACTTACCATCAAGACGTTCGAACGAAAAATTGTTGTTAACTTGAGCGAAGAAGTTCAACTGGTAGTCTTTCTTTTCAACAGCAGCCGATACAGAACCGCAAGAAAGTGCCATTAATGCCGCTAAGGCTAGAGTCGTTTTTTTCATTATGCGTCACCTTCCATTACGATTGATGCATGACCAACGTATTTACCATCTGTTAAAGCCGTTGCTATTTGGCTTGCTTCTTGAGTTACTAGAAGCTTCTTACCCACACCAACAACACCTGATTCGTTCTTAGCTACAACAACTTTTGGCGTTGCGGATAACTCAACGCCACCAAGCTTAATAATGAAATGACTAACTGTTGTTGTACCGTCAGTCAGTGTTAGATTATTTTTAAGAGTAAAACGAACCGCTTCACCCGACTTTGCAGGCTTTACAAGGGTATCTAGTTCTAAAGGTTGGAAATAACCATGTGGGCTAGTGCTAGGGATCTTCTTGTTAACGAACGTCAGCTGCATAGCCTCAGTCCAATCAACACCGTCTACACGTTTCCAGTCCATGTATGAACCGATAGTTGCTTTAACTTTGATTTCTTGAGGGGCCGATTCAACAGGTGCCGCTATAGATGGCGCAGCAATAGCGAACATACCAGCTGCAGCGAGCGACGCTGCAATGACGTTGCGTTTTAGTTGAGACATTACTTTTTCCTATATTTTAAAGGATGCGTGATTAGTGGCTGGCTCAAAATCATCAGCGATATTTAGATGAATAAACTACAGAGCTACCAATTAAACATACAAACTACAACACGATAAGAGCTTAGTTTCTTATGTGCCATAATTTTGTCGCCATACTACACGCCATAAAATTGACGTCAAACATAAGCAACTCAATAGCACAAAAATAACAATCAAAAACATGTCTAACCAGCAAAAAGAAGTGAAAGATTTCACCAACTAAAAACAAAAGACCACAAAAAAATCAGAATTAAACACTAAAAAGCTCGGAACTCTTATAATTAAACACCAAAAACAAAATATGACACAAGTTTCATTAATTTATAAAATCAACAGTAATTTAATATCCAACAAATAAATAAAACACCACCCAACCCATATCTATAAAATATATATCACTTGCTGGCAGCCCTATTTCTCCATTAAATCGGGCTAGATATTTTTTATCGTCAAATGTTCAAGAGCCGAATATTCATCTAGCCATACTCACTTAGATAAATATAAAGCCCTCCTCCATATATATTGCTATCCATGGGGGGAATTAGAGTCGTAAGTTACGTGTTAGTGATCAGTGTTTAATCGATGCATCACGTCGGTGGGAAGCCACACCGAACCCATCATGAGCGATGTCGGTAATAAAGGTTCCCTCAGTTAATGTGCCTCATGCCATTCATGCCGAAATATTGCAACTCATGCCGATGAACTGCGGTTCATTTTATAGTTAGCGCCAGCTATTGGCGCACGCTTGGGTTACGCGTATTAATACTGACCAATGAATCTTAATAACAACGATTTTTGGAGAATGCAGCATGCAACCATCAGCCAATCAGCCCAACCGTCTATGGACGTTGCTGGGTACGATCCTAACGCAATTTGCGTTGGGCTCAGTTTATACCTGGAGCCTTTTTAATGCCCCACTGGCAAGCAAGCTGGAGACACCTGTCAGCCAAGTTGCTTTCTCATTTGGTATTTTAAGTCTTTCTTTGGCTGTTGCATCATCACTCTCGGGTAAACTTCAAGAGCGCTTTGGGGTGCGTAAAGTAACGATCAGTGCTGGCATCATGCTAGGTCTTAGCTTAATCATCACCTCTTATGCGCCTAATCTGATGGTGCTCTACGTGGTTGCTGGATTCTTAGTGGGATTTGCTGACGGTACAGGCTACCTAATGACGCTATCAAACTGCGTGAAGTTTTTCCCTGAGCGTAAAGGTGTTGCATCGGCCTGTGCTATCGGCGCTTACGGCTTAGGTAGCCTAGGCTTCAAATACATTAACATGTACTTCTTAACTCACTCAGGCGTAGAAATGACATTTAGCGTATGGGGCATAATCGCCATGTGCTGCGTGGTGGTTGGCGGTATAATGATGCGTGACGCACCGATCCATAAAGAAGCAAGCCAAAACAAATCGAACCAAGCTGAATCACAAACCAATATGGCAGCGCCAATCTCAGAAGACTTCACGCTTGCAGAGGCATTTAAAACACCACAATTTTGGATGCTTTCGCTTATATTCTTAACTGTTTGTATGTCAGGTCTTTACGTTATTGGGGTAGCAAAAGACATTGGTGAGAACTTTGTTCACCTGAACTCAACAGCCGCTGCAACCTCTGTTGCAATTATCGCAGTGTGTAACCTGTCTGGTCGTTTGGTGCTTGGCGTATTGTCAGATAAAATAGCGCGTATTCGTGTTATCAGTATTGCACTGGTTATTTGCTTAGTCGGCGTAGTGTGCTTACGCCTAGTCGCTCTAGAACAATCAAGTTTTTACTTAGCAATTGCCTGTATTGCCTTTAGCTTTGGTGGCACGATTACCGTATATCCATCTTTGGTTAGTGACTTTTTTGGCTTAAACAACCTAACCAAAAATTACGGTTTCATTTATTTAGGTTTTGGTATCGGTAGCTTTGTCGGCTCAGTAATTGCAGCCTTCTTTGGTGGCTTTACTGCAACCTTCTCTGTGATGCTAGCACTGGTTGTTATTTCTATCGTGTTCTCACTTACGGTTAAACTGCCAAGTAAAGCGCAACCGCTTCAGCCAGCGATGTGCTAATCACTAACCGTTAAGTTGATTGTTAAGCCCTTATGTTCACTATAAGGGCTTTTTTCGTTAAAGGAGTTCTAGCTTGTTCCTTGAACATTTACAGATGCTATTCAATGTATTGGAACGCGCGGCATTCATGTTGTCAGCGTTGTTCTTGCTAACACAAGCACGCGTATTCAAAGATATCATGCATAAGGATGAATCAGAGCGGAAGCCGACTGAGCTCATTTTTGTCTCTATATTGTTCATCTTTTTCGCGATTTTCAGTACTTATACCGGTGTAAATGTAGAAGGCTCATTAGTCAATGTTCGCATTATCTCCATTATTTCTGGCGGTATTATTTTTGGCCCTTGGGTCGGCCTACCTGCGGGGATCATCTCAGGTATTCACCGCTTTTTGATCGATATAGATGGTCCAACATCTATCCCTTGCTTAATTACCAGTACCTTCGCGGGGGTTTGTGGCACCTTGATATACCGCTTTGGCAATAAAAAGCATTACATCTGCTGGGGCATCGCGGCTGGGATGTTTTGTGAAGTATTAACTATGGCATTAATATACCTACTAGCCGATGACAAAGATTTGGCCGCCAGTATTGTTCAAAACATTGGTTTACCTATGGTGCTTGGTTCTGCAAGTATCGGTTTAATCATTAAGCGAATTCAAGATGTTCACAATGAACGCGATCGCTTTGCTGCCCAACAAGCCAAACGTTCATTAGATATTGCCAACCAAACCCTGCCTTTATTCAAGAAAAACCATGCTGATAGCCTGGCTCAGATATGTGACATTATTCGCAGAGAAACCCAAGCCGATGCGGTATTCATTACTGACCGTGAATTCATCTCGGCCTATGCAAATGGTAAAACACTCGGCCACTATAACGACCACCAAACCGCCTGTGGCCCGCTGGTACAAAAAGTCTTAGCCCAAAAAACCGATGTCGTTGCCAATAATTATGAATACGAAGATTTCCGCTCAGCCTTAATCATCCCGTTGCAAGAGGGCGACCATATTACAGGTACGCTGAAAATCTGTTTTCGTAAGAAAAATCAAATCTCACAACCGCTTATCGAAATGGCACAGGGGTTATCCGTACTGATCTCTACCCAGATAGAAGCATCGAGCGCAGAACAAACCAAAATGATGCTACAAAAAGCGGAGTTCTCTGCATTACAAAGTAAGATTAATCCACACTTCTTATTCAATGCACTCAATGCTATCTCGACCTTAATTCGGATTCAGCCAGATAAAGCACGCTCCTTGATCGCCAACCTAGCTGATTTTCTTCGTTATAATTTAGAACGAGATGAAGACTTTATTGATGTACATTCAGAGCTTCAACAAGTCAGAGATTACACAGCAATTGAATTAGCCCGTTTTGGTAACAAGCTCTCAGTAGAGTTTGATATTGATCCCGTTCAGATCCAAATCCCCTGCTTACTCATCCAGCCTTTGGTTGAAAATGCTATCCAGCATGGTATTCAACCTTTCAGTCGCCAAGGGCATGTATTGATTCGGGTAAAACAACAAAGCGATCATGTTTTGATCAGCGTTAAAGATACGGGGGCAGGTATTCCACAAACTATCATTGATAAACTTCATAGTGGCGCAATGGAGAAGAATAAAATTGGTTTAATCAATGTGCATCAGCGCGTTAAACTCATTTATGGTCAGGGGCTCCAAATCCACAACTTAAAAGATGGGGTTGAAGTTTCTTTCAAAGTCATGACTCGTCAAGCAGAGGCTGTATATGTTGAAAGCGGTAATAGTTGAGGATGAGTATTTAGCGCAAGAAGAGCTAAAGTATCTGATTTCTCAATACAGTAATATCGACGTGGTGGCAGTGTTTGATGATGGTCTTCAGGCCTTTAAGTACCTGCAAGGCCATACCGTTGATGTATTATTTTTGGACATTAATGTGCCATCTATTGATGGCATGATGCTCGCTAAAAACCTGCATAATACTAAGAAAGCGCCCAAGATGGTGTTTACCACTGCCTATAAAGAGCACGCATTGGATGCCTTCGATATTGAAGCTGTCGACTATTTGCTGAAACCGCTTAATGTAGAACGTGTGCAGCGCGTTCTGGAAAAACTTGAGCATCAAGTACCAGTTCAAAGCACAATGCAAGATACAGTACAAACTAGGCCATCAACGTTATCAGCAGCCACTATCCCGCTTCAACAACAAAATCGTATTTGCATCATTCATATTAACGACATTCACTACGCCATTGCGAAAGAGAAAATCACCGAGGTCTATACACAAGAGGGACAATATATCGCCCCCTACACCATCAGTGAGTTAATGCTACGCTTACCTGAAGAGCTATTTTTTCGTAGTCACCGTTCCTATTGTTTGAACCTCAATAAAGTCACTCAAATTACACCAGGAATGAACAGTACCTACATTGTCAATGTACAGCACAGCAATACTGATATTCCTGTGAGTCGCAGTAATATCAAACTGTTTCGAACCAAAATGAAGTTGTAACAGTTAGATGGCATTTCCTCTGCTCGCAAGCTCGCGCCCTTCGGGCTATTGCCTTTTCGCGCCTTCGGCACGGGCAATGTGCTTTCGCTTCGCTCAGGTGAACCCTGTTCTAGGGTTCGGCACCCTATCTCATCATCACAAAATTTAGGCGAAAAAAAACCGCTGACGTTTCAGCGGTTTTCTTGAATGTGGCGGAGAGATAGGGATTTGAACCCTAGATACGCTACAAACGTATGCCGGTTTTCAAGACCGGTGCTTTCAACCACTCAGCCATCTCTCCTAATTTGTCATCACCTTAAAAGATGATGGCGGTGAGGGAGGGATTCGAACCCTCGATACGTTGCCGTATACACACTTTCCAGGCGTGCTCCTTCAGCCACTCGGACACCTCACCACATTGTCGATAACGCTCTGCGCAACGACGGCGGCTAATGTAATCAGTGAGCGTGTCAGGGTCAAGTGTTTTTGTGAATTGAATCACTGTTTGGTGAGTATTAGATCAAATCGTTGTATCTTGCGGCAGCCACTTGTATTTATTCATTGCTACACTTTAGAATTAGCTAAAACTACTCTATTTACACAAACTTGCGCTCACACTGAGTCTGCGCTTCAAAAGGAAAATGTATGGCAATTTTCAAGCATCTGCTGATATCAACGATGCTGCTTTGTTTTTCAGTATTCCCTTGCCATGCCGATGATCTCACCAATACTCAAGAAACCCTGAGTCAAAAGATTGAGCAACTAGAGCAAGAGCCTAAAACACCGGACACCCTCAAAACCTTAGACACCTTTCAAAAAGCGCAACGTCAGCTCGAGCAAATAAAAGACTTCAACAATCAAACGCAAGAGTATCAGCAGTTAATGGCTGATTACCCCAAGCTTGCCGAAGATATCAAGCAAGAGATCAATGCATTTTCTGCTACTGAATTCCCAGATTTTACCGATTGGAACGCCGATCAGCTAACACTGGAAATGGCCAATCAAGATCAAAAATTGCAACAGTTTGAGCAAACAAGAAAGACCCAGAAAAATATCTTTTCAGATATTGAACAAGGCATTGATCTCTTTTCGATTCAGACAGAACAGCTTCGCGCAAAAATCAAAGCGACAGAAAACAAAATCCGCGTAGAAACTAACACCAGTAATAATGCAGATAAACTGTTAGTGCTTGATATTGCAAATCAATATTACATTAGCCAAGTTTACATGCTTGAAGCAGAGCAGCTCAGTGCGGGGAATCGTCGTCAGTTAGCTAAACTCAGTATCCAACGTATTAACTTGGATATAGAAGCAAGCCAAGCATATCGTAATAATCTACAAAATATGCTCAATCGCGTTGAACGAAGAACCGTTGATGAAGCTGCAGAACAAAGCGATGAACTGCAAAGTGAACTAATGAATCAGCCACCAGAAATTCGTCGGCTAGTTTTAACCAACAAGCAGTTATCAAACGCACTCACAACGATGTCAACGCAAACGGAACAGATTCAACAACTTCAACAACAAACTACGGCCTATATTACGCAGGTTAGCCATGCAGCCGAAGAACTTGATCGCGTATCAGAATGGTTACGTTTAAGCCCCGCATTTAGTGAAACCTTACGTACTCGAATTAAAGATCTTCCCGAGAACCCACCCATCAAGGTGCTGGATCAGCAAATAGCCCAACACCAGATAAAAAAGTATGAATACCAGCAACAGCTTGATCGGTTCATCAATCAAGCAAAGCTACCTGCATCAAAGAATTTAACGCCAGATCAACAACGAACCGAAAAAGAACTTATCGAAGCCAATATCGATTTGCTCAAGCAAGTTGTTAATAGCTCAGACAAAGTCATTTACCAAGAAGCCACGCTAAAAGTCGCTTATGACAAACTCAACAACGCGTTAATTGAGCTAGCGACTGAATCACAAAAAGAGCTTTTTTGGGCCCCCGATACCAACAGCCTCAGCTGGAATTTAGTGGTGGATACCGTAGAAAAAACCCGTTGGTTCTTTTCGCCATTTCAGTGGGTCAACATTGTTAAACTTCCAGCTGCGCTCACCTTATCGAGTTTCATTTTCACCGCAACCGTTATAGGCCTATTACTCGTTGTAAGCCGCTGGAGCCGTAAACGCTGGAAAGTACGATTAGAACGGATAGAGAAACAAATTGGCAAAGTTACCCTCGATAAATTCCGATTTAGTTACATCAACGTTATGATTGCCTTTGCACTTGCATTGCCTATTCCATTGTGCGTTATTTTACTTGGTAACTTACTCACTGAAGCTTGGCAGTATCCATTTTTCCACCATCTAGGTCAGGCTTTATCCTTACCACTGTCCTTAATTGTATATTGCTTTATTCGCGAGTTAGTTCGCGATAACGGCTTGTTCATCAGCCACTTTGGCTGGAATGAAAAAGTCGTGAAAGATGCCTTTAGTCATTACCGTAACTTCATGTGGGTCTACTTCCCCATGATGGTGATCCAACAATTTACGCTACTTTATAGCGATGTTGATGTGCGCGCGACCATAGGTCGCCTTGCCTTTATCATTAGTAACCTCGCTGTCAGCTATTTTCTTTATAAGTTATGGCGCGACAAAATGCCGATGACTTATGGTGAAGTCCCAGAAGGGAAGGCCCACCTACGCCATCATTTGATCTTCGGGATCTTTATTATTATCCCTCAAGGACTCAATTACACCGCGCTACTGGGCTATTTAAGTTCAGCACAATCAGTAATGGAAAAGCTTGAAGTGTCAGCATTTCTTGGCGTAGTAACATTACTGATTTACTTCTTAACCAAACGCCTGATGTTGATTCAAAAGCGTCGACTCGCGTTTGATCGCGCCAAAACAAAACGTCAAGAGATCTTGGCGCAACGTTTAGCAGAAATGAATGAAGAGCGTGAAGAGCTGCATACCAGCAGTGAAATGCAAATTGAAATCGAAGAGCCTGAAATTGATCTCGATAAGATCAGTGCGCAATCTCTGCGTTTATTACGCTCTTTACTGTTTCTTATTTATCTATCCTTACTTGCCGTATTATGGGCCGATCTCTATCAAGCAACCACACTGCTGGAAGATGTCACCCTGTGGGATGTAACCAATACCATTAATGGTATTGATGAACTCAGCGCCATAACGGTTAAGAGTGCCTTCCTCGCCTTGTTAGCGTTTGGCCTTACTGCCGTCTTTGCGCGAGATTTACCTGCGGCAATGGAGCTGTTGATCCTGCAGCATGTAGAACTAAGTCCAGGTACAGGTTACGCACTTACATCACTAACCCGCTATATCACCATCTTTGTAGGTATTATCGTTGGGTCAGGGCTAATAGGCTTTGACTGGTCTAAAATGCAGTGGCTTGTCGCGGCGTTAGGTGTCGGGCTCGGCTTTGGTTTACAAGAAATATTTGCCAACTTTATTTCGGGTATCATCATCTTGTTTGAGCGCCCAATCCGTATCGGGGATACAGTAACCATCCGCGATCTTACGGGTGTTATAGCCAAAATCCAAACCCGTGCAACCACCATTGTCGATTGGGATCGTAAAGAAGTGATTGTGCCGAATAAAGCCTTTGTGACCGAGCAGTTCGTTAACTGGTCACTGTCTGATGCCATTACACGTGTGACACTCACCATTAACGTCAAATACATGGCGGACAGTGAATTAGTCACGCAATTATTGTTTGATGCCGCCCACGAATGTGAACTCGTGATTGATAACCCAGCGCCAGAAGTCTTCTTCCTTGGGCTATCTGCCGATTGCCAGAACTTTGAAGTACGTGCTTATGCGGCTGAAACTGGTCACCGCCTAAGCCTTACGCATGACTTACACTGCCGTATCAAGCGTAAATTCATTCAGCACAACATTGATATTGCGCATCCACAATTGGAAGTTGCTATCAAAAATCAAAAGTCGCACCCATTTGCGCGTAGACGCTTCGCCAAGGCATAAACACAAGGTGTGAGTGGTAATAACAGGATCAAAAAAGGTGCCTTTCATGGCACCTTTTGTATATCTGAGACTAAGCTCAATCACATTCAATCAGTTTTAGTTTGCCTACATCAAAACACTTTACTGAGCGTGGTAGTAACCCGGTACTTTGAACATTTTACGGCATGCATCTAGGAAGTAGCCATAAACAACGCCAAGCGCACCAGAAACAACTGCATTACTCGCTACCGCTTTCATGATTTGATCTGTATCTGCACCCACTACAACCAAAATCATCGCATAGACTGGTGATTGGAATAGCACGTAAGCCAACATATCTGCCACACTGCGCATCCAGCCAGATGTTGATAGACGTTTACCCGCACGCAGCATTGCATCGCGAAATACGCCATAAGGCCACGCAATAGCGATATTAATGGGGATCGATAACGTACGCGATGCCAGCGACTGTTCAAGCGTCATACCAGAAATAAACACTTCAATTAACATACCAGCGATAAAACTAAAGATAACCATAGCGAATGTATCGGCTGCTGCATTTCGGATATTGAATGAATTTTTAACTGACACGCGCCCTTCCATAACTGCATTAAGCAGTGATAAAAACCAGATAAATTAATGATAACGGTTAGATAAACCAGGTAAATAAAACAAGGCAGTTTATTTGCGTATTGGAACAGCTTTTAACCAAAATATGGCACTAAAGTTCAAATTAAAAACTGTATTTACTGCTAAGTTTGTAAATCTTTTTGGAAGAAAACGCCAAGAACGCACCACTCACGTGCCACATTGAAATTATAAGCCTTATTTATCAACGTTAACTCGCGAAATATCACCAATATTGATCGCTTTAACCACCAATTTTGGACATTTGAATATTCTATTGAGCTTAATGATGAGTTTATTCAAATCAACAGTTATGTCACATTAGTTTTTGTACATAAGCTAATGAATTTAAATAATAATGAAGAAAAATATGGAGATCACACTTTTTATCTATACCTTATATAACCCTCCCAAATCTATTATTAGCTTCTTTTTTAGCTCTTCTTATGAAATTACACACTAAGATGATACTTTTAGTATGTTTGCAAAACATACTTTTCCATTATTACCTCTGGTCAAAATTCAACTTTAACGGTGAAATTCACGATCTTTTACTTGAAATGCGAACAAGATTCTAAATCGGTATTAATCGATTAGTTTAGGTTTATACCTGGCTGCAGATTTCAGTATTTCGGATTTATGCCCATTTTCTGGTAAAAAAAAGGCAAGCTTAATAGCCTGCCTTGAACTGCTTAATTCTTGTAATTAACAGCTATGATCCATTAAGAACTGAATGTCTTGACCTTCAGTGTAATAAACAGGCTCATTACCGTAGCTAAATAGCTTCAAGTCTTTACCGTTGGCACTGTGGTAGCTCAATTCACCATCACGCAAGTGCAGCCATGTCCCTTCAGGAATACCAATCACAGGCTCATGCTTATTCACTTCTAGGAACTCTTGAATACGTTCATCACGGGTTTCACCATTGTGGCCTTCAACCTTCGCTTCCAAGTAATGCGGGTTAATTTGGAATGGCACAAGGTTCAGTGACGGTAAGATAGCGCCTGTAATGATTGGCATATCGTTAGTCGTACGAATCGTCGGGCAAGCAATGTTAGTACCTGCGCTCCAGCCAATGTATGGGATACCTAGGTCTAATACCGCTTTGCGGATAGGGCCAACTAAGCCTAAATCATGCAATGTTTTGTTGAGTACCCAAGTGTTACCACCGCTGACTAAAATACCATCTGCTGCTTTTAACGCAGCTACAGGGTCTTTTGCTTGATGAAGGCCCGTCACGACACAATCTAAGCCCAACGCATCAAATGTTTGTTGCACCATAGCAACACGATCATCGTGACTCGAACGAATTACCGCGTAAGGGATTAACACCCAGTTTTTTGCACCTGTACGTTTTACTTGTTCAATAATCGCATCTGCCGCAAAGCCCATTACGTGGTCATTGCCGGCAATCTTGCCATTACTTAACATCAAAATATCCATCTTCTTTTCCTTACGAGTACTTGATTACCGCCAGCACTAATACCACCAACATACTGCTGATCATTGGTACTGACGTGCGTTTAATAACATCTATCGGGGTAATGTTTGCCATACCTGAAACCGTGATGATTACGCCTGCTACAGGGGACATAGTACGTCCAATACCAGCAGCAAATAGAATTGGCACTAATGGTAATAGTGGATTCACACCAAAGTTCGTCGCGATTTGCGGCACAATCGGAATGAAAGCCATTACTGGCGCATTACCTGAACCTGTAATAAATGCGGTTAACAAAATAAAACCAGAGAATACGATAACAATACCGCTTGGACCTAAATCAAATGATTTTGCAGTATCGATAAGTGCAGTGATCGCACCAATGTTTTTCAAACCCGCAGAGAAGAATTCTGCGGCAATCATTAACGTTAGCACGCTAGCAAAGATCATCCCCGTGCCTTTCAACCATGCTTCAAAGTTGTTGAATGCACGATGAATAGAACGAAAACGAATTGCTTCAATCACTATACAAATCGTAATGGTCGACATCATTGCGATCGGAATGGTCATGGTAATAGATTCCATTACCATACTTGAGAAGCCGAATAAGAACACGAACGGCAGTACAGGTAGTAACGCGTAGAAGCCCGGTACTTCATCATTTTCATCGTGTTGCTTTTCAAGTGTTTCTAAGTATTTACCACGATCTTGGGCAGGATCGTACCCTTCACGTTTATCACAGTAACGCTGCCATGCAATGTTAACCAATGGAATAGAAACAAGCAGCAATAGTTGGAAAATGGTTTGGTGATTAACCACAAAATCCATGATTTCAACGTTAATCGCGTTGGCACCGATAACCGCATTAATCTGACCTGGGCCATATTCCCATGCCGTTGGAATAACGATGGTCGCTACCGCTGTTTTCGCACTCACACCTGCATTACGCAGTACTGGGTATAAAGTCCCCATTAATAGTAGTGATAGCGATGTCGCACCTGTAATAAACACATACATGATAGAAACAAAAACCAGCACTAGCGCCAACAGCACATACGGGCTTTTCACTGCCATCACAGGGCGCGAAGTTGACTTAACCAAGGCTTGAGATGCCCCGATATGGTTTAAGTATGTTGACACACCCGCAATAGATACCAGTGTTAAACCAACTTTACCTAAACGACTATTGGTAATTTCAGTAAAGCGCTGCCAAAGATCGAAAAACAAGGCACCTTGCGTTTTACCATCAGCCAGCACAGGAGATATATCCATGATTTGTGCAAAAGCTAACAGTAATAAGCCTGCCGTGATCAGCGTTGCTTGTGGGTTAAACTTTTTAAGCATCGAGTACGCCACAAGGCCAACGACAGCAAGGGTGAATAAATATTCCATAAAATTAAAGCTCTCCAGTTAATTGCTCGGCAATATTGCCTAACAATGCACTGTAAAATTTTGACCTTCGGCACATAAACAACACCAAACACTGCCATTAAACACTTATTGCTATATGTATCACTAATTTTTGCTCACAAAGCAAAATTTTAAATACAGCTAAGTTACATTACCCAACATCTAGCATATACAAGTACGCAACATGGTGAAGATTGCCAGAAATATGCTCTGCTAACAGATGTGAATAAATGCGCCATCTACTGACTTTCCACGTAAAAGAATCATAACAAGCTATTCATTTATCAATACATGGCGGGCGTTTAATGCTTAAAGAATCACCACTCTTGAAAAACCCTGCAAGAGAGGTGTTGTTATCGCTTGCTCAAAGTCAGATAATATGCAGATCTCTTTCAAAAAATAATTAAGATGGTATGACTGAATACCTGCTATTACTTGTCGGCACAGTACTGGTTAACAACTTCGTGCTGGTCAAATTTTTAGGCTTATGCCCTTTCATGGGTGTATCTAAAAAACTAGAAACTGCCATTGGTATGGGCTTAGCCACAACCTTCGTGCTAACGCTCGCGTCTGTGTGTGCGTATTTGGTTGAAACCTACATCTTGGTTCCCCTTGGCATTCAATACTTGCGTACGCTGAGTTTTATCCTTGTGATTGCCGTTGTAGTGCAATTCACAGAAATGGTCGTGCACAAAACCAGCCCTACCCTATACCGTTTATTAGGTATTTTCTTGCCACTGATCACCACTAACTGTGCCGTATTGGGTGTTGCCCTACTGAACATCAATGAACGTCACAATTTCACCGAATCTGTTATTTATGGATTTGGTGCTGCAGTGGGTTTCTCGTTAGTGCTGATTCTATTCGCGTCAATGCGTGAACGAATTGCAGCTGCAGATGTACCTGAACCTTTCAAAGGGGCGTCTATTGCAATGATCACAGCTGGATTAATGTCATTGGCTTTCATGGGCTTTACTGGATTGGTGAAACTGTAATATGAGCGGAATTTTAATTGCAGTGATTGCAATCGCCGTACTTGCCGCTATTTTTGGTTTGATTTTGGGGTTTGCCTCTATTCGATTCAAAGTCGAGGCTGATCCCATTGTTGAGCAAGTCGATGCAATCTTACCGCAAACACAATGTGGCCAATGTGGCTACCCTGGTTGTCGCCCTTATGCAGAGGCAATCGCAAATGGTGATGACATCAACAAATGTCCTCCTGGCGGCCAAGCGACCATAGAAAAACTGGCCGATCTTATGGGTGTAGACGTACCAGACGCCGCCCATGATGAAGAACTGTCAATCAAGAAAGTCGCCTTTATTCACGAAGATATGTGTATTGGCTGTACCAAGTGTATCCAAGCCTGTCCTGTCGATGCCATCGTAGGCGGCACTAAAGCATTACACACTGTTATTAAAGACGAATGTACTGGCTGTGACTTGTGTGTTGCACCTTGTCCTACCGACTGTATTGAAATGATCCCAGTCGAAACGACGCCAGAAAGCTGGAAGTGGAATCTCAATCAGATCCCTGTTGTCAACCTTCCTGCAGAACCGAGCGACAAGGTAGAGTAACCATGCTGTCAATTATCGAACAAATCAAACAAGGCCAGCTATGGGACTTTCATGGTGGTATTCACCCACCAGAAAATAAAACCATTTCAAGCAATGCGCCAATCCAACATGCAGGTGTACCACAACAATTGGTGCTGCCGTTAAAACAACATATTGGCGCAAAAGGCGACATCATTGTTGCTGTTGGCGATCGCGTACTAAAAGGCCAGCCTTTAACTAAAGGTGATATCGCGATGTGTGTGCCTGTGCACGCACCAACGTCAGGGACTATTAGTGCGATTGAAGAACGCACCATCGCTCACCCATCGGGTTTATCCGATCTGTGTATCGTACTTGATAGCGATGGTGACGATCAGTGGGGCGAGCAAACGTCCATTGCCGATTACACGACTGAAGAACCTTCTAATTTAATCGAACAAATTCGCCTGAGTGGTATTGCCGGTCTTGGTGGTGCAGGCTTCCCAACCAGCCGTAAACTTCAAGGTGGTATTGGTAACGTTGATATTTTGATCATCAACGCTGCCGAGTGTGAGCCTTACATCACTGCCGATGACCGCTTGATGCAAGATTACGCTGAAGAAGTCATCGAAGGCATTCGCATTCTTCAGCATATCGTCAAACCCAAGTTAACTATCATTGGGATTGAAGATAATAAGCCCGATGCGATTCGTATTTTAGAACAACATGTTTCAGAAGATGATCAGATCCTGATTCGTGTTATTCCGACCAAATATCCATCTGGTAGCTCAAAACAACTCGTAAAAGTACTAACGGGCCGTGAAGTACCAAGCCAAGCACGTTCGACGTCTGTTGGGGTTATCGTACAAAACGTGGGAACAGCGTTTGCGGTAAAACGCGCAATCATCGATGGTGAGCCATTAATTGAACGTGTTGTGACCTTAACCGGTGAAGCATTCAAGCAACGCGGTAATGTCTTTGCTCGCTTAGGCACGCCTATTTCTTACTTATTAGACAGTTTTAGCTACCAACCTGATAAGAAATACCCTCGCGTGATCATTGGCGGCTCATTGATGGGTTTTACTCTGCCTCATCCGAATGTACCTATCACTAAAATAACCAACTGCGTACTGGCACCAAAGCGTAAAGAGCTGCCTTTAAACACGCACGAAATGGCTTGTATTCGTTGTAGTGCATGTGCCGAAGCTTGTCCTTCTTCTTTACTACCACAGCAGCTTCAGTGGTATGCCAAAGATCAAGATTATGACAAGTGCGAAGAATACAACTTGTTCGATTGTATCGAATGTGGTGCCTGTGCTTATGTCTGCCCAAGTGAAATACCTTTGGTGCAATACTACCGTCAGGCAAAAGCCGAAATTACCGAACGTCAGCAAGATGCCGCCAATGCCGAGCGCGCTCGTTTACGCTTTGAAGCAAAAACAGCACGTATGGAGCGCGATAAAGCTGAGCGAGAAAATCGCTTTAAGAAAGCCGCTGATGATCGCCGTAAAGAAATGTCTTCGAGTGGCGGTGATGATGCCGTAGCTGCCGCCATTGCACGCGTAAAAGCAAAGCAAGCCGAATCAGCAGCACCAAGATCTACCGCTCCTGCAGATGAGAAAAAACCAGCAGTCGCGGCTGCCATTGCCCGCGCTAAAGCAAAACAGGCTGCCGCTCAGCAAGCAGGTAGTGATGTACCTGATAACACTGAAATGGCTAAATTGCGTGAAGAACGTAAGCGCCAAGCACGTGAACGAAAAGCCGCACTGCACGCAGAACAAAGCGGTGGCTCAACTGAAACAGTGCCAGAAGCACAAGTGTCAGGCGATGCTAAGAAAGATGCCGTCGCCGCTGCGATTGCTCGTGCCAAAGCGCGTAAAGCCGCCCAACAAAACGAATCTCAGACTGAATCTGTAGAAAGTCAGCAAGCCGAGGCCGATCCGAAAAAAGCTGCTGTTGCTGCTGCCGTAGCCCGTGCCAAAGCACGCAAAGCTGCCCAGCAAGCAAAAGAACAGGCGGATAGCACTGAATCTCAACCTGAAAGCAAGACGGAAACAGTTGAAAATCAGCAAGCTGAGACCGATCCGAAAAAAGCCGCTGTTGCTGCTGCCGTAGCCCGTGCCAAAGCACGTAAAGCTGCCCAGCAAGCAAAAGAACAAGCTGATAACGCTGAGTCTCTACCTGAGAGCCAGACTGAAACAGTAGATGCTCAGCAAGCTGAAGTCGATCCGAAAAAAGCCGCTGTTGCCGCTGCCGTAGCCCGTGCTAAAGCGCGTAAAGTAGCGCAACAGAATGAATCTCAGACTGAATCTACAGAAAATCAGCAAGCTGAGGCTGATCCAAAAAAAGCCGCTGTTGCTGCTGCCGTAGCCCGTGCCAAAGCACGCAAGGCTGCCCAACAGAACGAATCTCAGACTGAACCTGTAGAAAGTCAGCAAGCCGAGGCCGATCCGAAAAAAGCCGCTGTTGCTGCTGCCGTAGCCCGTGCTAAAGCGCGTAAAGCCGCCCAGCAAGCAAAAGAACAGGCTGATAACGCTGAGTTTCTGCCTGAGAGCCAGACTGAAACAGTAGAAGCTCAACAAGCTGAAGTCGATCCGAAAAAAGCCGCTGTCGCTGCTGCCGTAGCCCGTGCCAAAGCACGCAAAGCCGCGCAACAAGCAAAAGAACAAGCTGATAACGCTGAGCCTCTACCTGAGAGCCAGACTGAAACAGTAGAAGCTCAGCAAGCGGAAGTCGATCCAAAAAAAGCCGCTGTTGCTGCTGCCGTAGCCCGTGCGAAAGCACGCAAAGCTGCCCAGCAAGCAAAAGAACAAGCTGAAAAAGCAACTCAACAGAATAACGAGGATAACTAAGCCGTGGCGTTCAATATTGCCAGTTCCCCCCATGCACACAGTCGCCGTAGTACGCGCGACTTAATGCGCACCGTCATTCTCTGCTGTGCGTTTGGTGTTGCAGCTCAATGGTATTTCTTTGGCTGGGGTACATTAATCAATATCCTGTTAGCGTCGACGGTGGCCGTCAGCGCAGAGGCTATTATTCTTAAACTACGTCAACGCCCTGTATTGCCGTATTTGAGAGATAACAGTGCGCTACTCACTGGTGTGTTAATTGGGATCTCGATTCCACCACTAGCACCTTGGTGGATCACTGTCATCGGTGTAGTTTTCGCTATTGTCATCGCCAAACATCTCTATGGTGGATTAGGACAAAACCTGTTCAATCCAGCCATGGTGGCGTATGTCGTGCTGTTGATTTCATTTCCAGTACAAATGACAACCTGGTTACCACCGCAATCTTTAGCGGCCGAGCCAGTGTCGTTCATCGATAGTGTGCTTACTATTTTCACCGGGTTCACTCAAGATGGTTTTAGCGCTCATCAACTACGTGCGTCGGTTGATGGTGTTACCATGGCAACCCCGCTTGATACGCTGAAAACATCGCTAACTACTGGGCTAACCACCACAGAAACACTAGCCAAACCTATATTCGGCACCATTGCGGGTATTGGTTGGGAATGGATCAACCTTGGCTTCCTGATAGGCGGCTTAGTCATGCTAAAAATGCGTGTAATCCAATGGCATATCCCTGTAGGAATGCTAGGAGCCCTATTTGTTATCAGTAGCTTAGGTTTTCTATTTAACCCTGATGGCACAGCTTCTCCGCTGATCCACTTATTTTCAGGGGCAACCATGCTTGGCGCATTTTTCATTGCCACCGACCCAGTATCAGCAGCGACTACCCCTAAAGGTCGCCTTGTGTTTGGTGCACTCATCGGTATTTTGGTGTATCTCATTCGTACTTGGGGCGGTTTCCCTGATGGCATCGCATTCAGTGTATTACTAGCCAATATGTGTGTACCACTGATTGACTACTACACCCGACCTCGTACATTTGGTCATAAATAAGGAACCACCATGATCCATGCTATGAAAAAAAATGGTGGTGTACTGGCAATCTTTGCGTTGCTAGCAACTGCCTTGGTCGCTGTCACTAATCTATTGACGCAAGACCGTATATTAGAACAACAGCAAAAAGAGCTGTTGAAAGTATTGAATCAGGTCATCCCAGCAGAAAGTCATGATAATGAACTTTATAAAAGCTGTACCTTGATCACCAATGAGCAGTACCTAGGTACTCAAGCGCCCATGCCAGCTTATTTAGCAAGCAAAGGTGGGGAACCAAGTGGCGTGGCTATCGAGGCCATTGCACCTGATGGGTATAACGGTGCTATCAAACTGATTGTGGGCCTAGATCCTACGGGTGTCGTAACAGGTGTGCGTGTTCTGAGCCACCAAGAAACCCCAGGGCTTGGCGATAAGATAGAGATGCGTATTAGTCACTGGATTGAATCTTTCACTGGCAAAAAACTTGCGGGCGAAAATGATCCTGCATGGGCGGTACGTAAAGATGGCGGTGAATTCGACCAATTCACAGGTGCAACGATCACACCCCGTGCTGTAGTAAAAGCAGTGAAGAATGTCTCGCTTTACTATACTCGCCACCAGCAAGCATTGTTGAATCAACCACTGAACTGTCAGGGTGAATCATAATTATGAGTACGACAAATAAAGAATTGATGAAAAACGGTCTGTGGAATAACAACCCAGCTATCGTTCAACTTCTCGGTTTATGTCCACTGCTGGCAGTTTCGGCAACAGTGACTAACGCCCTCGGCCTTGGCATAGCGACCACTATGGTGCTGGTTGGCTCAAACCTGATTGTTTCACTGGTTCGTCAGTGGGTACCATCTGAAGTGCGAATCCCTGTTTTCGTCATGATCATTGCATCACTCGTGACTTGTGTTCAGCTATTAATGAATGCATTCACCTATGGTTTATATCAATCACTCGGTATTTTCATTCCGCTGATAGTTACCAACTGCATCATCATTGGTCGCGCTGAGTCTTTTGCCTCTAAAAATGACCCGATTCCTGCAACCTTAGATGGTTTATGGATGGGATTAGGCATGACAGCTGCACTCGTCGTGTTAGGTGCAATGCGTGAGATCTTAGGTAATGGCACGCTGTTTGATGGCGCAGATCGCCTGCTGGGTGATTGGGCATCAATCTTGCGTATTGAAGTTTTTCACTTCGACAGCAGTTTCCTGCTTGCAATGTTACCACCGGGTGCCTTTATTGGGGTTGGCTTTATGATTGCGCTTAAAAACGTTATTGATAAAAAGCGTGAACAAAAACATGCAACAGCAAAACCTAAACCAACAATTGAACGTGTGCGAGTAACTTCTCCAAACTAACTCAAACACTGCGCTATACCGACAAGTAAACAGACAACACAAATATAAATAATCACAGGCTTTGCGGTGTTGATAGGTGACTCAACCACCTATCCTCCCCCTACTGATACACCGCAAGGCTTAATCAGCTTGGAAGCAACGACACTATGAATAATGAAAAACGCGTTCAGATCCTTGAGCGACTTCGTGCCGAAAATCCTCACCCAGAAACCGAGCTAAAATGGAGCTCACCGTTTGAACTACTGATCGCCGTTTTACTGTCAGCACAAGCAACGGACGTCAGCGTCAACAAAGCCACCGACAAGCTCTACCCTATCGCCAACACGCCCCAAGCTATTTTGGATTTAGGTGTCGACGGTGTGAAGGAATACATCAAAACGATCGGCTTATTTAACTCTAAAGCTGAAAACGTCATCAAAACCTGCCGCATCTTGCTAGAAAAACACGGCGGCAAAATTCCTGAAAATCGCGAAGCACTTGAAGCCCTACCAGGTGTTGGTCGTAAGACCGCAAATGTGGTTTTAAACACCGCCTTTGGTTGGCCAACCATCGCTGTTGATACCCATATTTACCGCGTATCAAACCGTACCAAGTTCGCCATGGGGAAAAACGTCGACCAAGTAGAAGAAAAGTTACTAAAAGTTGTACCTAAAGAATTCAAAGTCGATGTCCATCACTGGCTGATCTTACATGGACGCTACACCTGCGTTGCCCGTAAACCACGCTGTGGCAGCTGCATCATCGAAGACCTATGCGAGTTTAAAGATAAGATTTATCCTGACGAATAAGGAGAGATAAACATGGCAAACGGACGTATTTTACATACCATGCTGCGCGTAGGGGATTTAGATCGCTCTATCGCTTTTTACACCGATGTTATGGGCATGGATTTACTGCGCAAGCGTGAAAACGAAGCCTATAAATATACCCTCGCTTTTGTTGGCTATGGGGATGAATCTCAAGGTGCAGTTATCGAACTAACCTACAACTGGGGCACCACAGAATACGATATGGGCTCTGCATTTGGCCATATCGCCATAGGTGTGTCTGATGTTTACGCCACTTGCGATGCGATAAAAGCCGCAGGTGGAAACGTGACTCGTGAGCCAGGTCCTGTAAAAGGCGGGTCGACTCACATCGCTTTTGTGCGTGATCCTGATGGTTATCAAATCGAGCTTATTCAGCGCGATTAACCTAGCGTGCCCCCTTTTAATCCCTATCCTCATAAGCCAAAGCCTCGCTTTGGCTTTTTTCATTGAAGTGTGAAGCGCTAAGCAAATTAATTATCGTACAAAATTCATGGTTGATATTGATAATGATTATCAATACGATAATAAAAAACCAAGAGAGATACGATATGTCATTCACTTTTCCGGCACTTCCTTATGCCTATGACGCACTAGAACCGTACATCGATGCGCGCACAATGGAAATTCACCACGCGCGTCATCATCGCACCTATTTTGACAAGTTTATGGCTGCAATAAGCGGTACTGAACTTGAAACACAATCATTACCCGAGATCTTTGCCAAAGTATCGCTACACTCACCAGCTGTGAGAAACCACGGCGGTGGCTATTACAACCACAACTTGTATTGGGCATGCATGTCACCACAAGGTGGCGGAATGCCTTCAGGCTTATTAGCTGAAGCGATTAACTGCCACTTTGGCAGCTTTAACGATTTCAAAGCAGCCTTTTCTACCGCTGCAGCCAATCATTTTGGTTCTGGTTTTATCTGGTTGTCCGTCGTTGAAGGCCGACTAGAAATATCGACCACCAGCAATCAAGATAATCCACTGATGGATGTAGAAAGCGTACAAGGCATTCCTGTATTAGCGCTCGATGTATGGGAACATGCGTACTACATCAGTTATCAAAATAAACGCCCAGAATATATCGATGCTTGGTGGCATGTGGTGGACTGGGATCAAGTACAACAACACTACCTTGATGCTTTGCACTCAGCATAATAAAGGGACAATCATGGACGTATCACGCTGGGAAACTCATACCTTATTGGCAAACGAATCTGAACGAGAGCAGAAGCCAATGATGTCCATTATTCACTATCAACTTGCACTGGCAGCAGCGCAGCAACTTGAACCATTACAAGGTACCCGTGATGAGTTTGAAGAGCTACTGACCATTAAGGTTGTTTCATGTCATAACCTCGCGGCTTTTTGGCGCAACGCAGGTGATAGTGAGTATGAACTGAAATATTTGCAGCTTGCATCAGAGCAAGTGATGGCGCTTATTCCACAATGCCCACGCAAAGAATGTGATACGTTCGTCGAATCAATCGGTTGTTGTAAATCGGCCTTAATCGAATTTTTAAAGCGTCACCCCAATCCAATCGTGGCACAGCAGGTCGAGAACATTACTGTTAGCAGTCAGTGTGAATTCATTGCTCGTTTTAAGCTGCATTAGTTCAACTACGCTTTTTAATTGACACCACAACGAATAAAAAACGCGCTGAGGCTAGGCAGCGCGTTTTTCTTTATTTTCTATGTTGTTCACGAATCAGCGAATAACTGATCCATTCATTCGAACAACCATCTTCACTAAATCAAATGTCTTCATTAGATCAAACTGCGCCCCAATGAAATCACCACACGTCGGTTTTTATTACGACCGATTGGCGATTCGTTATCCGCAATCGGACGACGCTTTCCAAATGCTTCGACTTGGATCCTATCTTTTGGCAGCCCCAAGGTCATAAAGTACTCTTCCAATTTCTTCGCTCGTCGCTCGGACAAGTTTTGATTCTCGTTCTTACCACCAATTGAATCGGTATAGGTCGCGATCAAAATAAGATCAATGTCATCGCTATAACGCACAAAATCGGTAATTTGAGATAAGCGTTTTTGCGATGCTTTATTCAGTTCATCACTGTCGCGATCGTAATGCAGTACAGTGAAGGCAATATCATCAAAACTGTAGGGCAACAAATTACCAATGCACGAGCTAAACTGCTGATAAGGCGACTGAAAAGAAACTGCAGAAAGCCCAACTTCAATTAGCTTGTTGTTGTGCTGCCAGTCTTGGTAACTGAAGGTCGGGTAGCGACCACTTTCCAGCTCAGTCAACATAGCCCAGGCACTTTGCCCACCAACATAGCCATCAAACTGTTTAAAGAATTGGATACGCGTCATCGGCTCTGCGGCATCGCCCGGCATCCAACGCGGTGGCATCGACACCAAATTCACGCGGCGGGTTTCTCCCATTGGGCGTCGCATCTTCAATTCAAAATCGAGATTAATTTTTTTACCTGCTTTAGAGGTAAACTGTGCTTCACCATAATTGGGAATTTGGTGAATAAGACGACACTCTAACGGTGTATCGACTGCAACTTTCCATTCGGAACTGGCAGGGGTCGCAACATACTGTTTGGTCGCACTTGCACTGGTGCTTAGTGTACAAGCAAACAATACTGATGCTGTTAACACTGTTTTCGAAAAAATCGTCATACCCTTCCACTTATTTATGCGCGCTCCCCTATTGTATCGAATCGAGAAAAAAAATCTTTAGGACACTGCAAGACAAGTGCTGAATCTGACATAATGCTCGCTGAATTTTTTGCGACCATAGTGCTATGAGCCAAGATAACGAACTAAACACACTGAAAAGTCGCTTTCGCGGCTACTTCCCTGTTGTTATTGATGTTGAAACAGCAGGCTTCGACGCTAAAACCGATGCATTACTAGAAGTTTGTGCCGTGACATTAGAGATGGATGAAGACGGTTGGCTAAAACCAGCAACCACAGTTCATTTTCATGTTACACCATTCGAAGGTGCAGTGATCCATCAAGCAGCCCTTGATTTCAACGGCATTCGTGACCCATTCAGTCCATTACGTGGTGCAGTTTCAGAAGAAACGGCAATTAAAGCCATTTATAAGCAAATTCGCAAAGAACTAAAAGCGGCAGGTTGTTCTCGCGCTATCATGGTTGCTCATAATGCTAATTTTGATCATAGCTTCATGATGCAAGCCTCTGAACGTGCCAAATTAAAGCGTAATCCTTTCCACCCTTTTGCGACTTTCGATACAGCAGCATTAAGTGGTTTAACCTTTGGTCAGACCGTTTTAGCAAAAGCCTGTGAGACAGCAGGGATCCCTTTTGACAACAAAGAAGCACACTCAGCACTATACGATACCGAGCGAACCGCTGAGTTATTTTGTGAGATTGTTAACAAATGGAAAAGATTAGGCGGATGGCCTTTAGTGGCGCCTCAAACAGATGAGTCAGAAAACGCTCAATAATTCAAACGCGAGCCCCTCATCAGACCTCCTACCATAGCCCAGTATTACTGGGCTTTTTTCTGCCAACTAAACACAATGCGCTGCTTTAAACGACAGTTTTAAACATAATAACTGAACATTGCTCATATAATTAACAAATACCCATAAGGCAAACCATAACAAGGGGTTAACAAACCAGTTGGGCATATTTATACTGCTATTGAACGCATAGCGTTCATTTTTTTCTTTCATGGAATGAAGAACAAGAAGCATTATAGAGAGGCAGCATAAATGTCCATTAAAATAAATCGCACAGCGATAGCAGTAACCATCGCATTAACCTCACTCCAAGCACACAGTGCTGGTTTCCAAGTATCTGAACACTCGGCATCAGGATTAGGCCGCGCTTTTGCAGGCGAAGCCGCCATTGCTGATAACGCATCTGTTATCGCGCGCAACCCTGCCGCCATGACAATGTTTGATTCTGCACAAATTTCTGCCGCAGGCAGCATTGTCGATCCAAGCATTGACGTAAAAGATCACGCGGCAAACCAAACAGCTAAAGATGTCGCACCATTAAGCTTTGTACCTGCTGGCTACTACGTTCAGCCTATCAATGACAAGTTCGCATTGGGTTTAGCGCTATTCACTAACTATGGCGTGACCACAGATTACCCAACCAGTTTCGCGAGTGGTGATCTCGCAGGCAAAACCTCGTTGATCACCGTCAACCTAAACCCAAGTATTGCTTATCGCATTAATGACCAATTTAGCATTGGTGGTGGTGTTAGCTTGGTTTATGCCGATGCTGAGTTAAACCGCCACTTAGGTCGTTTAGCCCCTCTTTTTAGTGGTTCTCCAGAAGATAAACTCATCAGTATGGAAGGTGATACATGGGATTGGAGCTGGAACGTCGGCGCACTTTACGAAGTTAATGAAGACCACCGATTTGGCGTAAGCTACCGCTCTCAAGTCTCTCTCGATTTTGAAGGTGACTTCACCGATTACGAAGGCACCATCATTGAACCAAAGCAAAAAGGTTCAACCGCTGTTGGTAACCTTCCTGTTGTGCTTCCCGCTATTGCGGAATTCTCTGGCTATCACTCTCTCACCAAAGAGTTTGCAGTTCACTACAGTGTGCAATGGACGCAGTGGAGTAAATTCGAAGAGCTCAAAGCGACCAACGATAAGTGTAACTACAACGGCATGTCTGGCGTGTGTTTCATGAAAGATGAAAAATACGAAGACAACTTCCGCTGGGCCATTGGTGGTACTTACCGTATCAACCCGGAATGGACAGTACGTACTGGTTTCGCTTTTGATGAGCAAGCAGGCAAGCCGACACTTAGCATTCCAGACTCCGATCGTTACTGGTACTCCGCTGGTGCGACATGGGCATATAGTTCACAGCTTAGCGTTGATGTGGGCGTGACATACATTCACGCAACAGAAACCACATTTACTGAAGAAAGTAGCGCAGGTGAACTGACCTTTACTTCAACTGGCGGCGCCGTAGTGGGTGCAGCACAAGTGAACTATTCATTCTAAGGGTGTGTTTTGGCAATAAGCCACTCACCTAAAATATGCCCTATGGAGCAACACATGAAAAAACAATTATTAGCGCTGATGATCGCTTCTACCCTTGGCTTAACTGGCTGTGGTAATGAATCATCGGTTGAAGGCGATAGCACGATTTCTTACGAGCAAGGCATTCAACAAAGTCTAAAAGCACCTACTAAGGTAAAATTCCAGTTGCAAGGTGCAAAAGCTGATATGCCTCGTCCGAGCTTCCTGCTTATGGACTCCAGTGACGGTACCCTTGGCTTACCTACTGATAATAAGTCCATAGCCGATCCTGTTGTTGCAATGAACAGCACTGACGGCTGGAGCACCACTCAACCAATCATGCTCTCATTTGAAGGGAACGACCTAGATCCTACTTCTATTACAACGGCCTTTAAATTAATCAAAGTGTCCGACCCAACAACAACCGATCCAGCAGCACAACAACCTGTAGTGCTGAAGGCTACATTCAACCCAGCAGCACCAGATCTTACTGCCGATTATCTTGTCTTTGTACAAGGGAAATCAGTTATCGCTCAGCCAATTAAACCGCTGGATGCTTCAAGCCACTACATGTTTGCATTAACCGATGACTTGAAAGACGTCAAAGGCAATAAAGTGGGTCTTTCAGGTTCTTATGCGTCATTAAAAACCAAAAAATCAGAGCCCGTTGAAAAGCTAAAAGACGCACAGAAGATCATTCATCTCACTGAAGGTTTGATGGCAGCAACAGGCACATCAGCTGATAGCATTATCTATTCTAGCTGGTTCTCAACCGCTTCTGCGGGTGATGTGATGTTCGCAACTAAAGCCGCTATCGCATCAACTTTAAATGCATTCAAAGCCCAACAACCAGCAAGCACCGTTTGGAAAGGTACCGCGAATCCGAATAATATCTCAGATACAAAGCTCAACACTCTATTTCAACTGAGTGCTGGTCAAGATATTACTAGTTTCTCACCTATAGATTTAAAAGGTGCTAAAGCGTACAAAGGTACGTTAACACTTCCGTATTTTCTTGAAACTGAAGTCAACGGTAAAAAATGGCAATCCACGCCATGGCAAAGTGCTATGCCGAGCCTTGCAATACTGAAGTCGACTTTAGCGTCAGGCAGTGATGCAGAGAAAGCAGCGGTTGCTGCTAAAATGGCAGATTTGAAGATCACTGAAGACGATCTGAAAAAAGCGGCTGAGGGCGACTTAACAACCCAAGTCACCCTAATGACAAAACTTATGGGTGAAAAAATCGAAGTTGGCGGTAAACAATTAGATACCAACCGTGAGATCACACGTTATAGCCCGATCCCTCAATTAAAATCTGTCGAAACAATCGATTATTTAATGGTGATGCCTGACAGCACTAAATGTACATCCGACGTGCCAGTTACTATTTATCAACACGGTATTACCTCTAAAAAAGAGACAATGTTAGCACTAGCATCATCAGTTAGTACTGGTGCATGTACTGCTTTAATGGCAATCGACTTACCGTTACACGGTTCGCGAAGCCTATCTGACGGCACGGTGACTGATGGCGCAAATGCTGACGTATACATGAACCTAAGCTACTTACCTGTTGGCCGAGATAATTTACGTCAATCTATTGCTGATCAGATGAGTCTGCGTGCTGCACTTGGAGCCACTATTTCAAAAACAAGCCCACCTGCGCCTTTTGATAAACTGAGCTTAACCAATGGCGTTGGCTTCCTAGGTCACTCTTTAGGTGCTATCACAGGTATCGACTTTACCGCGGTAACTAATCGTCAACTAAGTCCAGATCCTGCTGTTGAAGGAGGAATGTTTAAGATCTCTCGCGCTCAATATGCTAACCCAGGCGCAGGTATCCCTTACCTACTGCTTAACTCAACGGCATTTGGTGGCACAGTGAAAGACGGAGTGTTAACAACCATTCCTGATTACAAAGCCTACAAAGAGGCGAAATGTGGATCAAGTACGTCAGCTAAGTGTGTAAGTGACTTTTATGACTCGCTCACAGCCGCTAAAAAAGCGGAAATTGATGGCTTGTTCACTCAGTTTGCGTATGCCGCTCAGACAGTGTTAGACAGTGTCGATCCAATTAACCATATTGGTGATATCGATACTTCTATTCCTGTCTTGATTAATGTTGTGAAAGATGACGAAGTGATCCCAAATGCCTTATCGCTAGCATCAAGCAAACCTTACTCACCATTCGGTGGCACAATGCCACTCATCGCAGGGTTTGAACAACTAAGCACAGCAGGCCAAACTTCAACTAGCCCTCGTGTTGCGACCCTGTTCAATGCAGGTACACATAGTTCATTACTCACACCTGTCGGTGGTTCTGTAGCAGTAACAGCAGAAATGCAAAAACAAACTGCGTTATTCATTACGACAGGTACAACAACTGTCACTAATGACACAGTATTGTTCACTACGCCGTAATTGATAGAGTTAAAACAACAAAGGCGAGCCAGTGGCTCGCCTTTCTTTTACATAACGCGATTTATCGTATGGAATTACAAATCGTCAGTATGTGCCGATAAGTACTTCGCCACACCTTCTGGTGAAGCATCCATACCATCTTTGCCTTTCTCCCATTGGGCTGGGCACACTTCGCCATGCTCTTCGTGGAATTGTAAGGCATCAACCATACGTAGCATTTCATCAATATTACGGCCCAGCGGTAAGTCGTTCACGACTTGGTGACGCACTAGCCCTTCTTTATCAATCAGGAACGAGCCGCGGAATGCGACACCTGCTTCAGGGTGCTCGACATCATATGCCTGACAAATTTCATGCTTAGTATCTGCAATTAGCGGGTATTGCACCTGACCAATACCGCCATCTTCCACTGCCGTATTACGCCATGCGTTATGTGAAAACTGAGAATCAATCGATACCCCAATCACTTCAACGCCTTTCGCTTGGAAATCAGCAAAACGCTTATCAAAGGCAATCAACTCTGACGGGCATACAAAAGTAAAATCCAACGGGTAGAAAAAGATGACTGCCGCTTTTCCTTGGATGTGCTGTTTCAAATTAAATTGGTCAACAATCTCACCATTACCTAGTACTGCTGCCGCTGTAAAATCAGGCGCCAAACGTCCAACTAAAACACTCATAAGTAACTCCATGTGATGTAGAGAAAAATTACTGTTCATTGCCAGCATCGCGCTGACAAAACAGCTGGCAACTAGTATAGACAGCAGCTAACAACAAGACTAAGACATGCGACACAATAAGCATACGTTTCGGATTAATTCGCTATAAACATGAATAAACGCTCGACATGTGCAAAAAATTCAGCAAACTGATTAATCTGAGCAAAACAGCCCTAAGAAAACAACATTCATACTAAATAACAAACAAACTGACGGACTTTAGTTTTTATGAACCCAGTAATAATTTCAGTGTGCGTAATGTTGATTCTCGCGCTAATGCGAGTCAACGTTGTCGTAGCACTGACCTTTAGTGCCATTTTAGGTGGCCTTGTGGGCGGGATGCCCCTCGCAGACACTGTCGCAGCTTTTGAAGGCGGCCTAGGCGGTGGTGCAACAACTGCATTAAGTTACGCCATGTTAGGTACCTTTGCTGTCGCGATTTCGCGTTCAGGCATTACTGATGTACTTGCACAAAAAGTCATTAAACGTATCAGTGGCCACCATAATGCCGCTGCCGCAACTGGCGTGAAATACAGCGTTCTCACCATTTTACTGCTATTAGCCGTCTCTTCTCAGAATGCTATTCCAGTGCATATTGCGTTTATTCCTATTGTTATTCCGCCGCTATTGCATGTATTTGCGAAATTGAAATTAGACCGCCGTCTGATTGCTTGTGTCCTAACGTTTGGTCTAGTTACCCCTTATATGGTGCTGCCTGTCGGCTTTGGTGGGATCTTCCTAAACAACATCTTGCTTAAAAACCTGCATGATAACGGATTAGATGTTGCTGCAAGCCAAGTACCCGTTGCTATGCTGCTGCCTGCTGCTGGTATGGTCTTTGGCTTATTAACCGCAGTCTTTTTCAGCTACCGCAAACCACGCGAGTATTCTGAAGAAAAGATCCTCGCAAACGAGCCAGAACAAGCACAAATCAACATGCAGCATGTTTACATTGCAGTCGGCGCTATCATTGCCGCATTGGGTGCGCAGCTATTTAGCGGCTCAATGATCATCGGTGGTCTAGTGGGCTTCATGATGTTTACATTTGGTGGTGTGATTAAGTGGAAAGAAACCCACGATGTCTTCACCAAAGGTGTTCACATGATGGCAATGATCGGCTTCATCATGATTGCAGCAGCGGGCTTTGCCGCAGTAATGAAAGCAACAGGTGGCGTTGAGACACTGGTGGCTTCACTGGCTGACGTTATTGGTGATAATAAACCGCTTGCTGCCTTACTGATGCTGGTTGTGGGTTTGTTGGTCACTATGGGGATTGGCTCATCGTTCTCGACCATTCCAATTCTAGCAACCATTTATGTGCCACTGTGTTTAACCTTTGGTTTCTCGCCAATGGCAACTATTGCCTTGGTGGGTACTGCCGCTGCACTGGGTGATGCGGGCTCTCCAGCATCTGATTCAACCTTAGGTCCAACGGCGGGCCTGAATGCCGATGGTCAACACGAACATATTTGGGAAACGGTTGTTCCTACCTTTTTGCACTACAACTTATCCTTGATTGCATTTGGTTGGATAGCGTCGATGGTGCTGTAAGCAACTCGCCCTTTAAGCTCCCCTCCCTCTTTAAAAGATCGCTTCGGCGATCTTTTTTGTATCTGCTTATCTTGCCAGCACCGACATCATATCTGCTTTATCTTTACACGATCAAAAATAATTAGTAAAACATCGAACTAAATTGAAATATTTTCATAAATCTTTAATATACGCTCCTAACTGAATCTAGCTTGACTTCAAATCATGCCAGTTAATCATCCAGTATAGATAAGTAAGTGTTCGGTCATTACGTTAGGCCTGCGCACAAATGATCAGTTACTTATTTAGATTGGTATTAGCTTGAACTCCAGTATAAGGCTTTTAGATGGATATACTCGCTCAGTCGACTTATTTGATCATTGATGACAGCAACATTATCCAAAGCGCGACACGTGCGCTATTAATGAAATTGGGCGTCCCGACTAACAACGTTGTTAGCGCCCCCAATGCCGAAAGTGCCATCAATGCTTGCCGTAAACGCCGTTTTGATATCTTACTTATCGACCATCACTTAGGTGCAGGTAGCACTGGGTTACAGCTACTCGAATATCTCCGCTTCAAAGGACTGATCAAAGAACAAACACTGGTTTTTGTGGTGACGGGTAATGATAGCCAAGATATATTTTTTGGTTATTCGCAGTTTGAACCTGATGGGTATCTCATCAAACCTATCCGTGCTGACGACATTATCAAGCGTGTAAAAAGCACATTAATGCGACAGCGCTATTTCAATATGATTGAAGGCACTTTTAATAAAAATGGCCTCAATGCGGTAAAGCCTCTGTTCGCTAAATCCCCCGATACCGCAACCTTGAAAGAAGCCATTATCTACATGGCAAACATTTTAATAAAAGAACAACAGTTTACAGATGCTAGAGCCATGCTAACGGGCTTACTCAAAATCCATAACTTCTTACCCGCGAAGATGAAGCTAATTGAGATTTCACTGGCGCAAAAAAACTTTCAGCAAGCGCTCTTTGATACCGACCTATTACTGAGCGACAATGCCAGAAATATCAAACTATTACAGCTTAAAGTGGAAATTTGTATTAGCGCAGAATTACACGAAAAAGCCGACGAAGTGATCCGCCGAATCTTGGCGATCAATACCAGTAATATGGCCCTAACCGTCAATATGATTTGGTTACAACTAGCCAGTAATGACATGGTGCAAGCCAAGCCGTTTTTGTTAAAACTGGCAAGCTTACTGCCTAATTCGATGTGGGATACACCAGGAAAGCGTGCCTTAACCCTCTGGGCTGATATGTTCGATCAACCCACAGACAAGCTTCGATTATGGCGAGCAGAGAATATTTGGCCACGTATTGCGCGCTCAGATAAAGCACCATCTCTCTCAAAATCCGTCATCAAATTGATCCGTGCTTTACAACTGATTCGGCTCGATGAAATGGATACGGCCCGTGACATGATGCAAACCTTGAGCGCCGATGAGTTCCATGAAAATGATATTGAAGCACATTACCTGTTATGTCTTTGCTATCAAGCACTGAACTTACAACAACATTTAGGCCACCTACGCACACCTATGGTTCAACAACTGAATCAACAAGGAGTCGGCCTGCCTAATCTTCAAAAACTTGCTCTGCAGCACGTCGACTATCAATCGATTTCACTTCAGGTGGAAGTCTTTAATATGGGGCGGCGTTAAAATGACAATAAACATGATACAAATGCTCACGTGTGTGGCTGCTATCGCCATTGTGTTTTGTGTGTATGTACGTAAACAGCGTCAGTCCGTCAAGCAACTCCAACAAGAGCTAGCGCGCACCAGACAAGAAGCAAAAGTAGCAACTGAAGCTAAATCTCAGTTTTTAGCCAATATCAGCCACGAAGTTCGTACACCTGTTAGCGGTATGATTGGCCTACTTGATCTCATGCAAGAGCAAACTCTGAGCCCTGAAATCGCTTCGCTTCATCGTGACCTTCACCTTTCAGCAAATAATTTACTGCACATGGTCAACGATATCATTGAGCATACGGAGATCACCACAGGTGCGCAGAGCATAGCGTTAGAAGAAACCGATTTAACCCAGGAACTTTCTCACTTAGCCCAGTCCCATGCGAGTTATGCTCATCAAAAAGGCTTGATCTTTCACTATTGGCAAGATCCAGCCACCTCCCTCGCATTGCTTGCAGACAGCACTCATATCAAACATGTTTTATCCAACTTATTGAAAAATGCCGTCAAGTTCACCGAGTTTGGTACCATCAAGCTTGCAATCGAAGTAACCCACGAGACTCAAGATACTCAAACCATCACGTTTACAGTGAGTGATACCGGGATCGGCATTCCAGATGAGCATCAAGCGCAGCTTTTTCATCCTTTCTCGCAAGCCGATCAATCCAGCAGTCGCCGTTTTAATGGGGCAGGACTAGGCCTATCGATTGCTCATCAGCTTGTTGGCATGATGGGAGGGCAATTAACCTGCCGTAGTCAAGTTGAAGCAGGCAGCGCTTTTTCTTTCTCTCTGCAGCTCACAAAAATGCCTATCGATAATGAGTCAATCACACCACAAGATGCACAATCCTTTACAGGCCAATCAGCACTCATTATTGGTCCGCTAGTACAAAGCACCGAACTGACTCGCTACTTAACCGCTTGGGGTCTGACGCTACAAACCATCACTGGTGAGGGTCAAACCGACTGGAAAAAACAGGTTACTCAGGCATCAGCATCCTATCTTTTTATTGACTTAACGCTTTGGCAACAGTTTGATTTTGCGCAAGAAGCACTCATCAACAAAGAAACTAAGGTGATTGTATTCACGCCATCCTCGATGCTTTCCCCTGAGCCGATAAACCAACATTGGTGTTTATCGACTAACCCATTAATACCCGATCAATTGCATCATGTGCTGCAACACCCCGTTAGCCACGATGCCATTATCGATACGATTGCGTCACTTTCTCCTCATTTATATCAAGAAAGTCGTGAGCAAGCAGAACAGACTGGTCGTTTAGTGCTTGTTGCAGAAGACCACCCGATCAACCAACGTGTCATCAAACAGCAGTTAGAGAAACTAAACCTTCATGCCGACATTGTAAGTAACGGCCACGAAGCGCTGGATGCGTTAAAGGTTAATCATTATGGGTTGTTACTAACAGACTGCCACATGCCAGAAATGGATGGCTATAGCTTAGTGAAAACGATTCGTCAGCAGGAGAAGATTTCGCAATCCGACCCATTGCCTGTAGTGGCTTTAACCGCCAATGCAGTCAAAGCAGAAGAGCAACATTGCCTCTCCATCGGCATGAACGATTTCTTTGTTAAGCCGGTTTCCCAACAAGCATTAACAGCAATCACAACCCGCTGGCTTCCCCCAATTGAAGCGGATAGCGCAATAACATCAAGCTCTGCGGAATACCTGTCTTCATCAAATGAATGCGCTAATGAAGATTTACTCGCCGATGAATTCGCCACATTACTAGGCGCAATTGAAGACAGCTTCCAGCAAGCGAACAATGATGGTGCTTACGAAGACTATGATGATCTATTCCAACCAACGAGCACTGAAGATAACGAAGAAGCTCACTCTCTCGATCAATTCAATACGCTAACTATGATAGATATTGCAGGGCTCTGTGATTTATTTGGCGACGAAGAAACCGCTAAGCAGCTTATTGCTGAATTCATTCATAGCCACCTTACGGATATGACATTGCTCAATAATGCCTTCCATTCAGGCAATTACACCGCATTGCAAGAGGTTGCTCATAAAATGAAAGGGGCCGCTAAAATGGTAACTTGTGATCCTATCGCCCATGCGCTTGAGCAAATTGAACAAACCACCAGCGAGATCATGAAGTCGAGTAATGAAACGCAAAAGTATTACTATGCTGATGCTCTCACCGACCATATAGATCAACTTGAACAGCTCACTCAGGTATTGTTAGCCAATAATTAGCTGTTTTTGCCAATAAAAAGCCCCGCAAAAAATGCAGGGCTTCTAAATACGTAGTACAGCTTACATCAGAAATTATTCTGCTGCTTCACCATCACGACGAGCAGCCGCTTCTTTTACTAGAGGCTGAAGCTCACCTTTTTGGAACATTTCGATGATGATGTCACAACCACCAATTAGCTCACCTTCAACCCATAATTGTGGGAAAGTTGGCCATTGTGCGTATGCAGGAAGCTCAGCACGAATATCTGGGTTTTGTAGGATATCAACGTAAGCGAACTTCTCGCCACAACCCATCAGTGCTTGAGAGGCTTGTGAAGAAAAACCACAGCTAGGTAGTTTTGGTGAGCCTTTCATGTACAACAGGATTGCGTTTTCAGAGATCTGTTGCTTAATTTTATCGATGGTTTCCATAACTTCCTCTTACGACCAATTGCTTATCTTTAAGTATATCTACTTGATGGGGGCGTTGCCGTTATAAAACAAGCCTACCAAATAAATCTTTTAACCTGCCATTCTACTCGTTCAAGCTTAGGAAAAAAACGCCTAAAAATTTTAAGGTTAATTTTTTAAGGCCAACCCTTTTAATAAAGTAAAAACTTGCTAAAATAGCGGTGTCAGTTAAAAAATAAAATAATTGGTAGTGGCTCTCATGCAGAGGTACTACAGGAAGCAATGTCGAGGGCTTACTCCCTCAAATACCAAAATGGAGATCCGAGCAATGGCATTTGAATTACCAGCTCTACCGTACGCTATCAACGCACTTGAACCACATATCTCTCAAGAAACACTAGAGTTTCACCACGGCAAACACCACAACACTTACGTGGTTAAGCTAAATGGTCTAGTTGAAGGTACTGAGCTTGCTGAAAAATCACTAGAAGAAATCATCAAGACTTCTACTGGTGGCGTATTCAACAATGCTGCACAAATCTGGAACCACACTTTCTACTGGCACTGCCTAAGCCCGAACGCTGGCGGTGAACCAACAGGTGACGTTGCAGACGCAATTGCTAAATCATTTGGTTCTTTCGAAGAATTCAAAGCTAAATTCACAGATTCTGCAATCAACAACTTTGGTTCATCTTGGACTTGGTTAGTGAAAAAAGCAGACGGCTCTCTAGACATCGTAAACACGTCTAACGCTGCAACACCACTAACAGAAGAAGGTGTTACACCACTTCTAACTGTTGACCTGTGGGAACACGCTTACTACATCGATTTCCGTAACGTTCGCCCTGATTACATGGCTGCTTTCTGGGCACTTGTAAACTGGGAATTCGTTGCGAAAAACCTAGCGGCTTAATTTAGCCCTAGTTATCACTTCAGTGATAAATATTTCCCCCAATAAAAAAGACCTCGCATGCGAGGTCTTTTTGTATGTGCCTATTTGTATCTAGCTATTTTCAACACCGTTGCGATAACGACCGCTCACCTTTAGTGAAGCGATCGTCAGCATGCGATAGCTAAGCTTTTTCAGACATGATGATGCGAAGTGTACGACGAAGCGGTTCAGCCGCCCCCCATAGCAACTGATCACCCACCGTAAAGGCATTCAAGTAATCGTCACCCATTGCCAATTTGCGCAAACGACCGACAGGCACAGAGAGGGTTCCCGTTACTTTAGCAGGACTAAGTTCTTGCACTGTTACATCACGATCATTAGGGATCACTTTCACCCAGTCGTTATGTGATGCAATCATGCCTTCGATTTCATCTAACGGTACACCTTGCTTCAATTTAATGGTTAATGCCTGGCTATGACAGCGCATCGCGCCAATACGTACACACGTACCATCAATTGGAATCGGCTTCGCATCAAGTCCCAAAATCTTATTGGTTTCAACCGATGCTTTCCATTCTTCTTTCGACTGGCCATTGTCGCGTTTCACATCGATCCATGGGATCAATGAACCCGCCAGTGGTGCACCAAACTCTTGAGCAGGGAAGCTCGAAGATCGCAGCGTTTCAGCCACTTTACGGTCGATGTCAAGGATCGATGTAGAAGGATCAGCCAACTCGCTGGTCACGGTATCGTTAATCGCCCCCATTTGGCTGATTAGCTCACGCATATTTTTCGCACCCGCACCGGATGCCGCTTGGTACGTTTGTGAGGTCATCCACTCAACCAAGCCCGCTTTATATAAGCCGCCAACGGCCATTAGCATCAAGCTAACGGTACAGTTACCACCTACGAACGTTTTTGTCCCCGAATGAATCCCCTGCTGAATCTGATCAAAGTTAACAGGATCTAGCGTAATAATGGCATCGTCTTTCATACGCAGTGTCGATGCTGCATCAATCCAATACCCCTTCCAACCTGCTTGACGCAATGCTGGATATACTTTCTCGGTGTAGCTACCGCCCTGACAAGTCACAATCGCATCGAGCTGTTTTAAGCTATCGATATCAAATGCATCTTGTAATAAGCCCGCATCTTTCCCATAGTTTGGCGCAGGGATGCCAACTTGCGAGGTTGTATAAAAGGTGGGCTCGATATGATCAAAATCTCGCTCTTCTACCATTCGCTGCATAAGCACAGAACCCACCATGCCACGCCAACCGACTAAACCTACTTTCATCATTACTTGCTACGCTCCCTGTTATTCATTCGCAGTCCCATCTATAGAGTTTTAAGCCCCGAAAAACAAGCAAATTTTGTAATTAAACATGCATAACGCGTTTATTCGCAAAAAGGGGGGAAAGTAACTCCTATTTGAGTAAACAAAGAGGTACCGACATGGCTTCTTACAATTCACGCTACATTATACAAACGGCTTTACTGGGCTACTAAACAAACAACCACTGTTTAAATTGCCACCTACCTTTTCCTTTTGCGATGATTTTAGCAACCAATGGCATCCTAAAACTGGTAACAGCAAAAATCATGGATATTTACTTTTTTTGAATTAACGCTCACACCCTGATAACCTACGCGACCGCAATATTTGAGATTAATATTCCGAGCCATCTCGCTCGATACAGTTATTAAATCTATATATCGCGGTTAAACAAACAATGTTACATCAGTTAAAAAACAACCAAAACACAACAAAGCAACCAACACTTAACAGAAATTAAATATATAAGCGGCAGTTTTATCATTCTTTATTAATAGGAAGGATAAGAGTCACAGAAAGGCACATTATCTATCGCGATACCAAAACCATTCCGATAGAGTAGCGCCGATTAAAAACGAGGCTGACGTGCTAGCACGTTAACCATCACAATTACATTTATTAACTTCATGATGAAGCTAATTTAGGGTTTTCCCTCTTACACAGCTCGAATACACAAGGTTAAGAAGTATGGACAAACAGAATGTAAGACTACCTTCGCTGATGCAAGTAGTCCTAGCTCTAGGCATTTTCCTTGCTCTGGCATTTTCTTTCACCGCAAAACTTGATTTACCCATCCAACTAGCACTTTACATTGGTTGGTTCGTCATCATGGCTTTAGGCATTAAGCTAGGCCACGATTACAAATCATTAGAAAAAGCGGCAACAAAAGGCATTGCTAACGGTTTAGGTGCGGTACTTATCCTACTGGCAGTAGGTGCACTTGTAGGTACATGGATTGCGGGCGGTATCGTTCCAACCATCATCTACTACGGTCTTCAAGCTATTCACCCTTCTATATTCCTTTTAGCGACCATGATCATCTGTTCACTCACAGCACTTGCGACAGGTACCTCTTGGGGTGCAGCTGGTACTGCGGGTATTGCTATGATGGGGATTGGTCAAGGCTTGGGTATTCCAGCACCAATGACAGCAGGTGCGGTGCTTTCGGGCTGTTACTTCGGTGATAAACTATCACCACTGTCTGATTCAGTGATTCTAGCGTCTTCTATGTCTAACGTAGAAGTGATGGAACACATCAAAGGCATGCTACCTATCGCACTAATCAGCTACATCATTACTGGTATCCTATTTACGGGTGCTGGCCTGCACTACGCGGGTAATGTTGATATGGCACAAGTTGAATCTGTTATTCTTGCGATGGAAGAGCAGTTTGTTATCACACCAATGTCATTCATCCCTGTGATTATCGTGCTTGGCCTACTGGCGATGCGCATGCCTTCTTTCCCTGTTATCTCACTAGGTTCTCTACTGGGTATTGTATGGGCAGTAATGGTTCAAGACATGGATCCGCTTGTTGCATTCAACACGGCATGGGCACCATTCTCAATCAGTTCTGGCGTTGACTTCATCGATGCAATCCTAAACCGTGGTGGCATGTCATCTATGCTTGGTTCGGTTGCAGTTATCGTATTTGGTCTTGGTTTTGGTGGCTTGCTGGATAAAGTAGGCGTACTACAAACTATCGCGAAACTATTCGAAAAACGCGTTAATTCTGCAGGTAGCCTATCAGTATCGACTATCGCAACGGCGTTCTTAGGTAATGTATTTGGTTCTGCGATGTACGTATCGCTAATCCTAACGCCTAAGATTTGTGCGAAAAACTACGACCGTCTAGGTTACAAGCGTAAGAACCTATCTCGTAACGCAGAATTTGGTGGTACGTTAACATCAGGTATGGTGCCGTGGAGTGATAACGGTATCTACATGGCCAGTATCCTTGGCGTGGCAACCTTCTCTTACGCACCGTTCATGTGGTTAAGCTTCGTATGTATTATCGTAACGATTGTGACCTCTTACATGGGTTGGTTCGTTGACCGTTGCCCACCAACGTCACAAGCTGAAATTGATGCAAAAGCAGAAGAAGCTGAGCTAAAAGCGCAAACAGCGTAATAAATAGTTACAATTTCTTTCAACAAAAAAGAGCACTTCGGTGCTCTTTTTTTTGCTTAAAATCATAAATAAGCAAGGCTAATCAATACCATTAGTTTTATTTATCTTACTGATTTAATGGGCTTTTAATCGTCAACTCTTAGCTTGATGACAATTTATTAATAGATAATGAATGCCGATCAAGATCACATTTACAATCAACTAATCCTATAGTGTTACATTTCGGTAGCCAACTTGACCCCGGTCAATTACTTAGCGCCCTATTTAGCGAAAATACCCCTGTTTTTTATTTCCCACGTCCATTTTGACCCCAATGTGTTATTTCACATTATTAACAGGTCATGAATGTATTTGTGGTTTTATCGCAGTGCGATGTTGATTCCTATGAGGTAACACTATGAGCAATCCAGCGGAACAAGGCCGCAAAGTCACGATCGGCAGTTACATTGCCCTCGCCTTTGCTGTTGTCTTCTTTTCAGGTCTTTTACAGTCAAATGAATGGTATGGTGTTTTTGATTTCACTACGCTAAACGGTTCATTTGGTAACGTTGTTTATTCTGTTAATGAAACAGCTGATGGTATCCAAACAGCAGCAACCTCTATGCGCGGTAAAGGCGGTAGCGGTGCTCGTGATGGTTTCCTATTTGCGTTAACACTGATCCCAACAGTCATGTTTGCACTAGGTATGATTAACGTACTTGAGCATTACGGTGCGCTGGATGCTGCTCGTAAGCTGTTAACCCCACTTCTTCGTCCATTAATGGGCATTCCTGGTAACTCAGGTCTTGCACTTATCGCATCACTTCAGAGTACCGATGCTGGTGCAGCAATGACCCGCCAATTAAAAGATGAAGGCCACCTCACCAAGCGCGAAACCGATGTTTTCACTATGTTCCAATTCTCAGCGGGTGCTGCGATTGTAAACTTCTTCTCATCTGGCGCGGTGCTATTCACACTAACAAACATGGATGGTACGCCTGCGGTTACTTCATCAATCGGCTTAGCTGTCGCTATCATGTTCATCTTCAAATTTGTGGGTGCAAACATGTTCCGTCTTTACCTAAACATCACGGAAGGTAAAGAAGATAAATCAGACAAGAAACCAGAAATGACTGAGGAGACAGCATAATGACTGCCGCTAAAAAACCAATGGTGACAGACATCTTCGTTGAAGGTGCTAAGAAAGGCTGGGTTATTGCAACAACCTCTACCGTTCCTAACGTATTGATGGCTTTTGTTATCATCAAGGCGCTACAAATCACAGGTGCACTGGATCTAATGGGTTCATTGTTCTCACCTGTAATGGCTATCTTCGGCCTACCAGGTGAAGCTGCTGCGGTTCTTATCGGTGCATGGATGTCGATGGGTGGTGCGGTTGGTGTGGTTATCACCTTATTTGACCAAGGTATTCTTAACGGTCAACACATCGCTATTCTTGCCCCTGCTATTTACCTAATGGGTTCTCAGGTGCAGTACATGGGCCGCATCATGGGTCCAATTGGTACTGAAGGTCGCTACATCCCAGTGATGATTGCCTTGTCTGTACTGAATGCTTTCGCTGCAATGTTTGTAATGAACATTCTGGTGTAAACCGTTTTAGGGCCTTACGAGGCCCTTTTTTATTCTATTCGTTTTATTCCCCTTATTTATCTCAACTAAGGGCGCTTTGGAGTCATTATGAATATCTCCCTACAAGATTTTTCGCTAGAGAATTACCTAGAAGAACTACGTCCATTAATTGATGTTGATTGCGGTACCTTGACCAAAGAAGGCATCGAAGTTATTGCCAACCAAATGGAAAAAAAATACCTCGATATGGGTTGGTTCGTAAAACGTGTTGATTGTGGTATCGCAGGCACTGGCCTTGAAGTTCGCAACAAACCAGATACAGAACAAATCGATGTGATGATGATTGGCCACATGGATACCGTATTCCCAGTCGGTACTGTGGCTGCACGCCCAATGACAACCGACGAAAACCGCGCTTACGGCCCTGGCGTTTCAGATATGAAATCTGGCCTGTTGAACGTTGTATACGCCCTGCGTAACATCGACAAAGCAGTAACAGATAAACTGTCTATCTGCATCTGCATGAACCCAGACGAAGAAATCGGTTCGCTACATTCTGAAGAGTGGCTAAAAAGCGTGGCGGTTAATGCGAAAAATGTTCTTGTAGCAGAAGCTGCACGTGCTGATGGCTCGCTAGTTAAAGCGCGTAAAGGCATGGCACGTTACCGCTTAGGCTTTGCAGGTAAAGCAGCGCACGCAGGTAACGATCCACAAAGTGGCCGCAGTGCAATCACTGAGATGGCAAACTGGATCCTAGCGATCAATGCACTCACTAACTTCGAAACAGGCACCACACTTAACGTAGGTGTCGTGAACGGCGGCGCAGGTGCAAACATTGTTCCTGATCAAGCAGAAGCGGTGGTTGATGTGCGTTTTTGGGATAACGATGAGTATGCGGATGCCGATGCAAAAATCCGTGCACTAACAGAAACACCGTTTGTTGATGGCGTCACCATTACAGTTGAGCGTGAAGCGCATAAACCGTCTATGGTGCCATCTGAAAAAACTGAAGCACTAATGGCATTGGTTGAGCAATCAGGTGAAGAGCTAGGTATCGAGATTAAATGGCAAGAGGTTGGCGGTGGTTCTGATGCCAACTTAACAGCGGTGATGGGCATTCCAACACTGGATGGCCTTGGCCCTGCAGGTGCTGGCTTCCACAGTGCCGATGAATACTTAGAGCTAAATACCATCGAACCTCGTATTCAGCTACTAATGCGTGTTCTTGAAAAATTAGCGGCATAATAGCCACTCATTAACACGATCAAAAAGGGCGCTTAGTATTGATACTAAGCGCCCTTTTTATCTTTAACTTTTCAATGAAAGGTTTGCGATGTTAGTTAACCAATTCGACCTTTTCTGAGTATTTTGCTTCTTCACGGGGAAGCAGCCCTCTCTCTTCGCATAACTGTCGAAGAAACTTCTCTTTCACTTTTGATAAGTGCTGACGCGACTCGGTATTCGCTTTGCGTTGAATGCTACGTGTCATTCTGGCGTAAGTCATTGTGATCAGCCCTTTATTTTCTATCCATATCTCTGTATGTAAGCAAATATCTGCTTAACATTACATTCGAGAGCAGAATATTACCCTAATCATAGGTAAACTGAAATAAGAAAGACACAGTTGCATAATGCTAGAAGATAACTTCTACTCATTTATAGTTAGATACTTAATCCTATAAGACATTTTTCGCATTAACGTGCATTATATTTGCAACTTAATGATCCTGATCAATGACGATATTAATCGCCACTCGCTATCCTTACCCTATAAAGTTGCAAAATAAATACACCTTAAAAGGATCTAGCAATGTCGAACCTAGCAATGTTCTGTCACCAGTGTTCTATGGCACAAAGTGGCGGCTGTGGTAGCACAGGTAAAACACAAGGCACATGTGGTAAAGATGAAAACTTATCACGCCTCCAAGATATTATGATTTTTGGCTTAAAGGGCCTATCAGCATACCGTACTCATGCTGACGATCTTGGTGCTGCAACTAAATCTGTTGATGATGTTATCGCAGAAACACTGTACTTCACGCTGACTAACGTTAACTTCAGCTTCGACCAGCACATTGCTCAACTGATGAAAATCGGTGGTGCAGGTAGCGAAATGATGTCAATTCTGGGTGAAGCTCACCACGGTCGCTTAGGGATCCCTACTCCTGTATGCGTACCGCAGAACAAAGCTGAAGGCAAAGGTATTCTAGTAACAGGCCACGACCTTGAGCTGCTTGAGCGTCTATTGATTGCTACCGAAGGTAAAGGCATCAATATCTACACTCACTCTGAGATGTTGCCAGCACATGGTTACCCTGAACTACGTAAATACGCACACCTAAAAGGTAACGTGGGTAAAGCATGGTTCGATCAGAAGAAACTGTTCCAACAATGGAACGGAACTATCATAGTGACCACTAACTGTATCGTGCCACCAACAGGCCGTGCAGATTACGCCGATCGTCTCTACAGCTACGGTATTGTCGGCATTGATAACTGCCGTCAACTTGAAGATGATTTTGCGCCACTTATCGAGCAAACACTTGCACTGCCTGATATCGAAGGTTTTGATAGCGAAGAAACCCTAATGACGGGCCATAACTACAAGACAATTTTGGGCCTAGCACCACAAATTCTTGATGCAGTTAACGCGGGTAAAATTAAGCGATTCTTCGTAGTTGCGGGTTGTGATAAACCAGGTAAACCAAATGATTACTTCCGCGAACTTGCGCTTTCGATCCCAGATGATTGCATTATCTTGACCTCTTCTTGCGGTAAATTCCGCTTTAATGACCATGATTTCGGTAACATCCCTGGCACTGAGATCCCTCGCTACCTCGACCTTGGTCAGTGTAACGACAGCTACGGTGCAGTAATGATTGCACTGGCGTTAAGTGATGCTATGGGTGTGCCGGTGAACGAGCTACCTGTGAACATCGTGCTTTCTTGGATGGAACAAAAAGCAGTATTGATCCTATTGGCACTGTTCAACTTAGGTATTCAAAACATCTACTTAGGTCCAAACCCACCAGAGTTTGTAAACGAAGATATCTTTGCTTTCCTACAGCAGCAGTTCAACCTGCAGCTTACAGGCGACGCAAAAGACGATTTAGTAAAAATGCTAAATCCACAACCAAAAATTGAGGTAGTAGAAGCGTAATAGCTTTTATATCTATCCCGCCTACGTTACTTGGTGCTACACCAGTACCGGGATAGACCTCATGAGTCGCTTCCACCCTACCCACTCAGGAAGCGGCTCACTCCTTCATTAATAAGAAATTATTACAGTGCTCGTTCGCTGGAGCTTGTTATGTCTGAACAAAACTATATTTATAAAACACTAGACGGTAATGAAGCCGCCGCATCCATCGCTTACCGTTGTAATGAAGTGATTGGTATCTACCCTATCACCCCTTCTTCTCCGATGTCTGAAGCTTGTGAAACATGGGAAAGCCAGTCAAAGAAAAACCTGTGGGGACAAGTTCCTCGAGTCATTGAAATGCAATCTGAGGGTGGTGCCGCTGGTGCTGTTCACGGTGCATTAATGGCAGGTTCGCTGGCCACAACCTTTACTTCGTCACAGGGTTTGCTTCTAAAAATCCCGAACATGTACAAGATTGCAGGTGAACTAACACCGTTTGTTATGCATGTTGCCGCGCGTACGTTAGCTACCCATGCTTTATCTATTTTTGGCGACCATTCAGATGTCATGGCAGTACGCCAAACCGGTTTTGCCATGCTAGCAGCCAACTCTGTCCAGCAAGCCCATGACTTCTCACTGATCGCACAAGCATCAACGCTTGATAGCCGTATTCCTTTTGTGCACTTTTTTGATGGTTTCCGTACCTCTCACGAAATCAACAAAATCGCGATGATCAACGATGACACCATCACTGAAATGATCGATCAAGATGCCGTTGATGCATTTCACCAGCGCGGTCTAACACCTGATGCACCGAGTATCCGTGGTACTGCACAAAATCCTGATACCTTTTTCCAATCACGCGAAGCTGCAAACTCATTCTATACGGCGTGTCCAGATACCGTCGCAGATAACATGGCGAAGTTTGCTAAGCTCACTGGCCGTGAATACAAACTGTTTGATTACTACGGTCATCCAGAAGCCACTAACATCATCATTGTGATGGGCTCTGCTACCTCGACTGTTCAACAAGCCGTTGATCATCAATTACAAGCAGGCCAAAAAGTGGGCGTGCTCAACGTTCACCTGTACCGCCCGTTTTCACTCAAGCACTTCCTGCAAGTGCTGCCTGCCAGTGTCAAAAACATAGCGGTACTCGATCGCACCAAAGAACCAGGTGCAATGGGCGAGCCGCTTTACCTTGATGTCGTGGCAAGTCTTACTCAAGCGGTCGCGACACAGACGCTTAACCAACTACCTCGCATTATGGGGGGTCGCTACGGTTTATCATCGAAAGAGTTCAACCCAAGCCACGCCAACGCTATCTTTACCGCGATGGCAGAAGATCGCTTACACCACGACTTTACTATCGGTATTACCGACGACATTACTCATCTCTCTTTGCCCGTAAAAACACAAATAGATGCAGAGCCAAGCTCTCGCCTTCGTACGCTATTTTATGGGTTAGGCGCAGATGGCACCGTCAGTGCCAACAAAAACACCATCAAAATTATTGGTGAAAATACCGATTTACACGCCCAAGGTTATTTCGTCTACGACTCTAAAAAGTCAGGCGGTACCACCGTCTCGCACTTACGCATTGATCAGCGCCCAGTCGAAGCACCCTATTTAATCGAGCAAGCAGAGTTCATTGCTTGTCATCAATTCCAATTCATCAATAAATTGGAAATGGTTGAGCGCGCAGCCCCACAAGCAACGCTATTGCTTAACAGCCCTCACTCGGCTGAAAACGTGTGGCAGTACCTGCCCCGCGAAGTACAGCAGCAGATCATCGATAAGCAGCTATCCATGTATGTGATTGATGCAGTATCACTGGCGCGCGAACTCGGGCTAAAAAATCGCATTAATACCATCATGCAAGCGGGTTTCTTTGCACTCAGCGACATGATGCCAACCGATCAGGCACTCGAAAAACTCAATCAAGCGATTGAGCAATCGTACAGTAAGCGTGGCCCAGCCATTGTCGAAGCGAACCAAAAAGCGGTGGCCGCAACGGTTGCCCGTATTGAGCAAGTGACGATTCCAAGCACAGTCACCAGCACTTTCTCTCGCCCTGCAGTTGTTAGCGAACGCGCCCCCGATCTCGTCAAACACGTCAGCGCCATGATGATGGCTGACAAAGGTGATTTACTGCCAGTCAGTGCATTCCCTGTTGATGGCACATGGCCAACCGCCACCAGTCAATGGGAAAAACGCAACATTGCCCAAGACATTCCAGTATGGGAAGAAGATCTTTGTACCCAATGTAATATCTGTACTTTAGTTTGCCCACACGCAGCAATCAGAGCAAAAGCCGTCAATGCTGATGACTTAGTCGATGCACCAGAAGGTTTCAAAGTCACAGAATACAAGCAACGTGATTTCAAAGGGCAGCAATACACCCTCCAAGTCTCACCACAAGATTGTACTGGTTGTAACCTCTGTACCATGGCCTGCCCTGCAAGCGATAAAGACGATCCAAGCCGTAAGGCCATCAACTTACAGCCAAAAGTTGAACACATTGAAAGCCAAAGTGAAAACTACCAGTACTTCACTGAATTGCCAGAACTTGCTCGCATCGACATAAAGCGAATCGATGCACGTAGCAGCCAGCTGCTACAACCTTTGTTTGAGTTCTCTGGTGCCTGTTCAGGCTGTGGGGAAACCTCGTACATCAAGCTACTGACTCAACTGTTTGGCGATCGCATGTTAATTGCCAATGCGACAGGATGTTCTTCTATCTACGGTGGTAACTTACCGACAACACCGTATGCGGTAGACAAAAACGGCCGTGGTCCTGCGTGGGCAAACTCTCTATTTGAAGATAACGCTGAATTTGGTCTGGGTATGCGCTTGGCGCTCAACAGTAAGCGCGATCGCGTATTGCATTTACTGGATCAAGTGGCCGATGTGATCCCAACTGAATTACGTGAACAACTCACCAATGACGCTTTTGATAGCAGCGAAGCCGCCGTTTGTCGTCAGCGTGATAACGTCAACAAACTACGCGCGCAACTTGATTTCTCGCATCAAGCACTCATCAACAGTGCAGATGATCTCGTGGCAAAAAGTAACTGGATTGTCGGTGGTGACGGTTGGGCTTACGACATCGACTTTGGTGGCCTCGACCATGTGCTGTCAGGCAGTGATAACGTTAATGTCTTAGTGATGGATACCCAAGGTTACTCCAACACAGGTGGCCAGCAATCAAAAGCAACCCCAACAGGTGCTGTGGCAAAATTTGCCACCCAAGGTAAAGCGAGCAACGGTAAAGACTTAGCCGTAAACATCATGATGCACGGCAATGTCTATGTCGCCAAAATCGCCCTTGGTGCCAACATGAACCATGCCGTTAAAGCCCTACAGGAAGCCGAGGCTTACCCTGGTCCATCACTGGTTATTGCCTACTCACCGTGTATTACCCATGGTTTTGATATGGCAGAAGGTGTCGAGCATCAGCAACTCTTGGTGGAAACAGGGCTATGGCCGTTGTTCCGCTTTGATCCACGCCGTACCGAGAAAGGCCGCGCCGCACTGCAACTGGACTCGAAACCACCGAAGAAAGACGTAGAAGCGCTCATTAGCCGAGAAGCACGCTTTACGCAGGTTCAGCGTAAAGACCCAGAACGCTATGCTGCAAACCTTGAACGTCTACGCCAGCAAGTTAGCCATAAGCATTTGCTATTGAACCAATTATTAGAGTGGAAGTAGATTTTACTCAAATCACAACATCACTCATCGCACATTAGATAAATATTACAGATAGGCTGCCTGCGGGCAGCAAAGGAGACACCATGACAACTCAACTTAATACCGCTATTTTCTTTGGTAGCGACACAGGTAATACCGAAGCGGCAGCACAAAAAATCGCAGAAAAACTCAACCTTGAAGCGCAAGACATCGCAGGGTGCAGCAGCGAGATTTTTGATGACTACGAGCTACTTATTTTAGGCACACCAACAGCCAACTATGGCGAGATGCAACCTGACTGGGACTACTTCGTACCTGAGCTAGAAGATGCTGATTTAAGCGGAAAAAAAGTAGCGCTATTTGGGCTTGGCGATCAAGTGGATTACCCTGATAGCTTCTTAGATGCCATGGGCGATCTTGCTGATTTAGTGGTAGATGCAGGCGGCGAGTTAGTCGGCGCTTGGCCAACCGATGGTTATGAGTTTAATGACTCTCGCGCAGAAAAAGAGAGTGGTCAATTTGTCGGCTTAGCACTTGATGAAGACCGTCAACCAGAACTCACTGATGATCGTATTGCGACTTGGTTAACAGCTTTAGGTTTTGCATTGTAGCGCTACCAAGCTTGAAGCGACATAAATACAAAGAAGGCTGCCATGGCAGCCTTCTTGTTTACCTGAAGCCAAAGCTTCGATAGATGATTGTCAAAGAGAAGCTAGTGTCATTACCCTTTATGACTCGCCCCTGTGGTCGCCTGGTTGGTGTGGCGATGTTCTGCCCGTAAACTATCCATTTTAAAATGAAACGCTTTCATCGGGTGCCGCCAAAAAAAGCGAGGCAACGACCAACGTAAAACATGTGTCAGATGAAGACGTTTCGCGGGCGGATAACAAGAGGCTGTACAACATTGGCACGTAGGCTTCTCATTACCTAACCGACAGCTTGTCATTCGATTTTCAACGTAAGCGATAAGACCTTCGCATTCAGGGCACATAATTGCCCCACGATGCAGCGTTTTACAATACAAGCGAATCATCGCTTTCACTGTGTCCAGTTCACGCTGCGAACGAACTGAATGTTGGTTTTGAACTATCATAGTGCGGCATATTATCCACCGCAGGTACAAAGAAGATTTGATAAAGATCAACTTTGCATTGTGATCGCACTATTATCCTCTCTCGCCTGCATAGTCACAGTATAAAGGTCGGATTCCGATATGGGTTTACCTATATGACCTTGCATTCCTGCTTCTCGGCATCTCGCAATATCCGCAACCATCACATTTGCCGTCATCGCAATAATCGCGGTATCTACATTTATCCCATTGGTTTCACGAATAGCTTTCGTCGCCCCCACACCATCTAAACGTGGCATCTGCATATCCATATAAATCACATCAAATAACTCGTGCTGTGCTTTTTCAACCGCTTCAATCCCATCGCATGCGGTATCAATGGAGAACCCCATACGGCTCAGCAGTTGGCTCGCAATCAAGCGGTTCACTTTATTATCTTCAACCAATAAGCAACGTAGCCCTGTAAAAGGCTGTTCTGGCGGAGCAGTATTGGCTGAAGCAATATAAGACACCAACGGATTACCTCTGCTTTTAGCCAGTGGAAATGACAGCGTGACAGTAAACTCAGAGCCTTGCCCTTCTTGGCTCACCACATGAATATGTCCATCCATTAGCTCAATCAACTGACGTGTAATGGTTAAACCCAGCCCTGTACCGCCAAAGCGACGGGTTGTTGTTTCATCTGCCTGCGAGAATTTATCAAAAATATGATGTAATTTTTCATTTGGTATGCCAATTCCACTATCAGAGACTTTGATTTCAACCACAACACAGTCCTTATCTCGCTGCGCCAATACGATATATAAATGAATAAAGCCCTGATGGGTAAACTTACTGGCATTACCGAGTAAATTAATCAGGATCTGCTGAACTCGAGTCGGATCCCCTAATAACTCAACCGGGATCGCATCATCATAATGCAGTTGATAATCCACTAACGCTGGATTCTCGATGGTAGGTCGAAGCAGTTCATGGGCGTATTGTGCTAATTCGTAAAGATTAAACGGCACAGTTTCGAGCTCAACTTTACTCGACTCAATTTTACTAAAATCCAGAATGTCATTAATTAAGGTCATCAAGCTTTTCGCTGAATGGCTAATAATCGACAAATATTCTCGCTGTTGGCCTGATAAGGATTCACTTTGCATCAGCCCCGCAGCCCCTATGATGCCATTCATTGGGGTACGAATTTCGTGACTCATATTCGCTAAAAATTGCTGCTTCGCTTCTGCCGCTTTTAGCGCCTGTTGCTTCGCCGTTATTAAATTTTCACTTCGCTGATTAAAGCGATGTACTAGCGCCCCTAATTCATCGTGCGAGTAAACGGGTAAAGGCGTAAATTCATCATCATTTTTTTGTTCTGTTAATGCTTCACGTACGGACTTCAATGGTTTGAAAATACGGCGATAGAAAAAGATAAATGTGACAGCAATAAATATCACCACAACAGGTAACATAAATAACAGCAGCTGCCTTTCTAGCTGAATGGCTTGCGCGTACATATCACGCTGAGGCACACCTTGTAATAACATCCATTGCATTCGAGGTATGCGAATTACTGAAATAAATGCTGGTTGGTTGAGTATAGGGTCGGTATCCACACTCAAGTTAAACAAGGGATGGGAACGACTCATATTTTCATCAGGGTAAAGGAGTTCAGTCGCGACAGCTATCGCATAACTCATTGATATGCTTAGTGACTGTTCAACAATTTTTTGAGCAAGGCCTGCTACTTTTTTATCCACTTGGTACTGGTGCCGACGATTCGCCATAATGTCATTAATCGCCAATGCTATCGGTGTAAAGCTAGCTTCTTTTTCTGAATATTCATGGCTTAATATATAGCTTGGCACCGCGGTGGACGTATCCATCACTCTCGCCGCTTCGGGATAAGCTAAAAAACGGCCGGAACGATCCAGCAAAGAAAAGTAAACGCCTTGCAGCTGCCCCTGTTCAATCAAGTAGGTATTCAGTGCTTTAACCCTGATATCCAAGGTGACTACACCTGCAAATTTCCCATCAGAATAATAAGGTACAGCGCAGGTCACCATTGGCTCTGCGGTATAAGGGTCGGTATAGGATTGTGACCAATACGCATCACCCGCAGCTAACCACCGAGCAGGGACAAACCATTCAGCCGCATAATAAGGGGCCGATAAATGGCTGTTATAGCTGTCGATACGCTCTACTGATCCCGTACTATTTTTGGTGTAAAACAAACTATTCAGTAACTGACGATCATCTTTATAGGCATCAGGCCAAATCCCACCACCAGCAATAAATTTACCTATTGCTGGGTTCGTCAGTAAGTTTTGGAAAAAACGGTCAAGCACTTCTGGGGACTCTACCGTTTCAACAGCATTCGATAAGCTCAGCGCTGCGCTCTCTATTTTAGCGCCAAGTTGCACAATGGATTGCCCTACCGCTTCTGATTCGGCTGCGACTTTTTGCTCTGCCGATTGGGTAGAAAGCTGAACACCCACAGTCTCCATCACATAAACGATACTCAGTACAACCATCAGTAAAAGCGCCAATAGCAAAGCTAGGCCTTTAAAACTAATCGACTGATACCAAGCAATCACTTTTGGCTTCATTGATGCAACCACACGATTAGGCTACCCCTTCTTCATAAATGGCTAAATTCTCTGCCTCTAAATAGTAGGTTGCAGCAGAAATAGTGTCAGTCAAACACGTATCAAATGCGCGGTAATCGGCATCACTCACAACTAGACCTTGTTTAAAGCTAGCTTCAATATTACCCGCTAATACTTTTAACGGATTCGCCCCTAAGCTAGAAGAGACGCCTTTAATACTATGCACAATACGAATGGCTTCTTCAGGTATCTCAGAAACGCCATGCACTTGTTGCAATAACTTTTTACCGTCGTTCACATGCTCTTCAACAAAAATCGCCAACAGCATCTTTACCGAATCAATGTCATCATCCATGGTTGTCATCATGTATTTAATATCGATTAACGCGCGTACATTTGGAGTAGAGTCTGCTTTTTTTCCTGTTTGTTTCGCCTCCGCCGTAAAATGTTCACCTTTAGTAAGGGGATCACTGGCATCGATAGATTCGTTAACTGTTGCATCACTCAAGCTATCTTTTACCGCAATCTTTTCAGACTTATGCTTTTTTATGACAACCGTTATACCCTGCGTTTCTAGGTAATCCTGTACTGTTTTCACCACATCATTAAGGATAGTGCCTAATTCAATGCTGTCACCCTCAACGATCATATCTTCTTGTTTAATTGCTATCTCTAAGCGCTCAGCGATATTTTTCAATGCATTAGAGCCTATGCTGCCTGCAACCCCTTTCAAGCTATGAACGATACGAGCGGCGTCTTCAATACGCCCTTGCTCAAGCGCATCCATAAAATGAACATCATCACTATTGTGCTCTTGGACGAAAATCTCCAGTAACATCAGAACGGAATCGAGATCGTCATCCATGCAATGCAAGATATGGCTAACATCAAAAAGTTCGGTCGTGCTCACAGGTGATGAAACCGATGGCGTTTCCTGCTCTACCGCTGGCTGAATGGCAACTTGATGACTTGGTTGACCTTTTAATGGCGCAACTTGCTCTTGGGTAGCATTAGTATTAGGAGCGGCCTCTGTGGTGGTTGATCGCAACTGAGCGGTGTTTAGTGGAACTTCGTTATTTACGGCAACAGACTCTTTCGCTTCAGGGATTGGAAGGTGTGACAGTAGCTTCTTCGGTGCAACCTGAAAGAATGCAGGTAACAAGGTTGTTAATGTAAGGAAAATAACGAGTACAGCAAACAGCACCAACTGCCCTTGTGCATATTGGCTACGAACCTCTTTGATCTGAAATAAGACCTTGTTATATGTCTCGTCAAAGGGGGTGAGATGAATATCATGAATCGCCTGCAAATACTGCATATAACGCGATAGCATTGGCAATATAGACCTAATCACAAACTGTGCCTGAGCTTGTCGTTCTGGCGTTAATTGTTGCTGCTGAAAATCAACAGAAAGTAGCGAACGATTCAATGGCTCTAAAGCCATATCATTACTGATTTGCTCTTGGCTCAATAAACTTAATAAATCTAACGTCAACTGCTGATACAAGGATTCCAACATTGGATCTTCGTTATCTTGCTGCGCTGCGATCAAAGTTGAAGCGATATTGCTAAATGCGTCATGACTCATCAAGGCGACATCTAGTTGCTCGGCGTATTGACTACCTTGTAGCATCAAACGATTTAATTCTACTTGCAGCTCGCCACTTACTGCATGGCTACCTAACTGTAGCAGTCGCTGGCGAAACACAATTGAGATCTTACTTGGTTGATCTATAGATTCAAACCGATTCACAACCGCTTGTTTATGCAGGCGTAAGGCCTCTGCTTGCAGTTGTTCAACGTCATTTTCTAGCGTCGCTAATCGGCTGGATTGTATGTATAAGTAGGCAAAAGCAACCCCGACGGATAGAGCGATCACAAAAAGAGCACGAGATAACCACAAAAGTCTGGTTGGAAGTAATTTTGTCAGCGGGATTGCTATTGATGAGAAGGCAGTACTCTTGTCGTCATCCATGTCTGCTCCTGAAACGCAAGTAGTTAATATTGCAAGCATAATATTAGACAACGATGCCTAGTTAAGCCAACAAACTTCCATGTAATACTTGAAGAGAGTCACTACGCCATATTCAAAATGCGTGTCAAGCGACAGAGGTCAATCACCCCAGCCGCTTTATCTACACCTTGAATCGATAACAGGTTTAGTTATCTGAATTCAAGCGGCGTTGTAATTGATCTTTTAGATTTGGCGGCGTGCCCTTGATAGTTAGGGTATCCGTATCGGCATCATAAAAAATACGCTCACCCAGTAGCATGCTGTCGAAATTAATAGACATACCGCCACCAGAACCAACAAATTTAGTCAGTTTACGCATTGCAGTACGATCCGCTGGGAAGCTTTCTTCAAGCTCGTAACCTTGCTGAGAAGTGAACTGATAAAAATCAGTACCATCTTCTGATGGTGGTAATTCACCAGCAAGCTCTTTAACAGTGACTTCATCACCCGCCTGGAGTTGCTCATTACAGTAGTCGTACACTTGCTTGCGGTATTGTTGCTTTTCTTCTTTATCAAGGCGCGAATCCGCACAGAAGTCTTCCACAGCTTGCATCAGCACTTGGTTTTGAACTTTAACGTCTAAACCCACTTCTGCTTGTAAAAAATCTAAGAAGAAATCTGCAATTTTACGGCCAACGCGACCTTTAATGAAGGTCAGGTAACGTTTAGACTCCGCGTCCGTTTCCCATGCAGAAAGATCAATGCGCGCAACAATATCCATTTTTGCGACATCCAAATAATCCGTCGCGCTAATGTCGAGTTGCTCAGTCACTTTCATGCTATGGCAAGTTGGCATTAAACCGATGAAAAGATAATCAGTTGCCAATGATTGGTATTCAGCCATTACAAGCGTACCCGCTTCAGCAAAAGGATATTTTGCTAATTCGGCCTGTAAACGTTTTGCTGATTGGTCAGAAAATGACAGAAAATCGAGCTCTTTAGTGCGACATTGCTTCAGCCAATGGCTAAATTCGCTCTCTTCTGAGAAGTGAGCAAAACCTTTTGCACCTTTACTGCTGTATACTCGATGGAGCTCAGCAACAAGGTTTTCGGTCGACTCACTGTGATCAAGTGTTTGTTTTCTAAGATGAACTTCAAATTCATCTTTATCATTCTTAGTAAGTTGGTGCAGAATAACGTTCGAAAGTGTCAGGCTCATAATTGAAAAGTTTTTCAGTTAACCAAAAGTGTAGGTTATTATAAGCCGCTTTAGTAAACTTTAAACAAGACTTCCTATGCCTATTACTTCAAAATACAGTAACGACAAAGTTGAACAAATCATCAGTGATATGTTTGACGTACTAGAAAAACACGATGCATCAGCAGAACTTGCTCTGATGGTTGTGGGCAATATTGCTACCAACATCATCAATGCTGATCTACCAGCTGGCCAACGAAAAGCCATTGCTGAGAAATTTGCCCAAGCACTGCAGACCACAATCAAAGACTAACAGAGATACTTTGCCCAAGAGACAGAGAAGAAAAAACAGATATGGTCGCTAGCGGAAACAATTACAAAGACAAAGTATCTCAGCTGATCAGCTGGGGACACTGGTTTAGCTTTTTCAATATCATCGCTGCCATGCTTTTTGGCACGCGATATATTGTGCATTCAGAATGGCCAGTAACCCTACTCGGTCAACTGTATTTATTGCTAAGTTGGGTGGGTCACTTTGGCTTCCTTGTGTTTGGGTTTTATATACTCATCATTTTTCCTGCTAGCTTTCTGATCCCTTCTCAGCGGTTAATGCGTTTATTCGCAGTGCTTATTGCCACTTTAGGCTTAACCACTTTAATTTTAGACAGTTATGCCTATACCACCTTGGATCTCCATTTAAGCCCATTAGTTTGGGATCTTTTGCTTAGTGGTGAGAAAAGTGAACTGAATGCACGCTGGCAATACCTGTTTATTGCTGTGCCTATTCTCTTTTTGTTGCAGCTAGTTCTGTCCGAATGGTTATGGCGTAAATTACGAAAGTTAACCCGCAAACATGTGGGTGGCCCTATCGCACTGGTCTTTGGTTTATGTTTCTTAGGCAGCCATTTAGTCTATATCTGGGCTGATGCATTTTTGTATCGCCCAGTGACAATGCAACGCTCTAATTTTCCATTGTCATACCCAATGACAGCAAAAAACTTCATGGAAAAACACGGTCTTATCGACCGCAATGAGTACACTAAACGAAAAGAACAAAAAGGTGATGCTGAAACACCGCTCATTCGCTACCCAATTGAAAAACTCAGCTTTTCAGACCAAGGTACCAATCAAAATGTTCTGATCGTCATGGTTGATGGCCTACGTAGCGACATGGTCGAAAGCAGCACCATGCCGAATTTAACTAAATTTGCCGAACAGAACCTAAATTACACCAATCACTTCAGCACCAGTAATGATAATACTGTGGGTATCTTTGGCTTGTTTTATGGTTTACCCGGTAGTTACCTTGAAAGTATCCGTACCGAAGCGACGAATCCTGTTCTCGTTTCTACGCTGAACAAACGTAATTATCAATTTGGCTTATTTAGTAGCGATAACTTTACTGCTCCGATTTATTACCAAACGCTATTCGAACAGCAAAAGCTAGCAGCCCATACTTCTGAGGAAGTCACCCCAAATGATCAACTTGCTGTTAGTAACTGGCAACAATGGTTAAGCACGACACAAGAAGATGACAGCCCTTGGTTCAGTTATATTGAGCTATTGTCGGTACAAGAGTTTGAAGAAGGTGGCGATTACACCCCGACCTTTACGCCATCACTCAGTACAACAGCTAAAAATACCAAAATCACTGATCCTGATGTGTTACTTAAAAATAGCTACCGTAATGCCGCTTACTACGCTGATAGCTTAGTTAGCCAGATTTTAGACACATTAGAGCAACAACAAGCTCTTGATAATACTATTGTTATCATTACCTCTAATCACGGTACAGAGTTTAATGAAACGGGCACCAACAGTTGGGGCTCGAACAGTAACTACAGCCAGTATCAACTCAAAGTGCCTTTAGTCATACACTGGCCAGAACATGATCAAGAAGTCATTACGACGATGACCAGCCATTTAGATGTTGTTCCTACTCTCATGGAAACACTGCTCAATGTCTCAACGACCAGTGACAAATACAGCAGCGGTCATAACTTATTTGCCATCGACCCCGATCGTAGATGGGTCATTGCCGGTGACAGCAAAGACATTGTTGTTATTCAAAAGAACTCAACCACAGTTGTCGACCGTTATGGCAACTATCAAGTCTACGATAAAGACTATAAGGTCAAAGATGAACGTCGACCTAAACTATCAACGCTGATGCAGGTAATGAATGAGCTAAAACGCTTTTATCATCCTCAGAAGTAGTTCACACTAAATAGCAAAAAACAGCAGCTAAAAAGCTGCTGTTTTTATATCTGTCTATTCTATAATTCTTCACTAATGGTAATTACTGTTGCTGGCATAACATTGGTCATAACCGTCTTGCCAACCATTGGCGTACTTCCTGTCACCTAGCATGCGTTCTGGATCTTGGCGAAAGCCATCAAGATGCGTGATCGCTTGCTCTTTTCGACTATGACAGCCATCTTGATAGCCATCTAAATAAGGGCGAGTAAAGCCGAGATCAACGAGCTGCTCATGGCGGGCACTCTCGCAGCCACTCACTAATAAAAGCGCAGCCGCTATCATAGCACCTCTTTCAATGACCCCTACTCCACGTTTCGCATATCCCCATAGCAGCTTCATAAACCATCACCCATCAGATTCCCTACTTACAACCCTAGCGAAAATCACCAAGACACTGGTGTCTCAATATTGAGTTTATGAACCAAACCCAATCGGCTACTGCTCACAGCTGCAAACGACAATGGGTGGCCCCAATGCTTTAATTAATGCACAGGTTTCCGCTACAGGCATAAAAACGCCTTAGATAATCTCACGCCATCTCAAAGTGGCGCACTTTACAACGTTGATGGCACGAGCATCCCTTGGTAAGCCAAATCACATTTCGTCTCAAGTGCACTGGTAGCACTTGAGTCAATCCTGCGCATTTGCCTTTGTAAGGCAACCTACAATTGGCTTAAAAATGTGACGTTCTACACACTTCACCTCATATGCAACTAAGGTAACCCATATTTGCGAACTGCCCCTACCTTTAGTCTTAAAATTTCGCTAACAATACCTTATTACACAAACAAAAATAACAAGGAGAGTTGCGAAGTGCTTCCCCATATTCACTCATTTCACCAACAGGCATTGCTTGAGCAATTACAAGCACTTCACAACATTTCCTTTATGTTGTGGCGTACTGATTCCATCAATCAAATGCTTTTTACTGCCGTCGATGAAGCAAAAAAACAGCTCGATATCGACAGAATGGCCATCTTTCTTTTCGATGAAAAATTGCGAATGCACGGGACTTACGGCACTGATATGAGCGGTGCAACTGTGGATGAACACTATTTTGAGTCCGCGATACCAGATCATTGGTTTTCATCGCATGCCTTGAAAGGCCAAGAATATATTGTGATCAACACCAATACCGAGCTCTATCATGATTTAGAGCCTGTGGGGTCAGGGTGGAATGCCTATGTGGCACTGTGGGATGAAGACAAAGCCGTGGGCTGGATAGCTTGCGATAACTTAATTTCAGGCCGACCATTGCAAGACTATCATCGACAATTACTGAAACAGTTTGGTTTTATTGTGTCTCAGCATCTGGTTCGGCGCCAAGCGGAAGAAAAGCTGATCCGCTTAAATAAAGAGTTGGAACATAGAGTCACAGAGCGTACCCAGGCATTACAAAGTGCTAATCAACAGCTAGAACTGCTGGCAAAATGTGACCCTCTCACTGGCGTTGCTAATCGCCGTGCGTTCGACAATCAATTTAACGATGAATGGCGACGTGCAGAACGTCACCAGCTACCGCTATCTTTGTTAATCATCGATATCGACAATTTCAAATCCTACAACGACCAATATGGTCATGCCGCTGGTGATCAATGTTTACACGTTATCGCTAATGCTCTCAATGCTATCGAACGTCGCGCTGGTGCACTGTTTGCGCGCTATGGCGGCGAAGAGTTTGTCTTACTGTTACCAGGCCAAAACCATAAGGCTGCCGTTTATGCGGCCAAGCAAGCGCTGCACGCAGTCAGAAAGCTCAACTTAAAACATAAGCAGCCCAATAATGCAGATCATGTCACGATCAGCATTGGTGTCGCATCGATGACGCCATCACTGCAATATACTGCCAGTGACTTATTTAAATTAACCGACGATGCGCTTTATACCGCCAAAGCGCATGGTAAAAATGGCTATTACTTTCATACTGGGCAAGAGCGGAGCCATCCCAGTATTGCCGCTAAGTAAGGTGCACTCAACCTTACTTAGCGCTTCGTGGTTTTTCGCTTCGTGTATTTACGTTTCTTAGTGCCGCCTTTTTTAAACTCTGGCGACTTTAATTCTCGTAAACTTGGCGGTACATCGCTGGTTTTTACTTTCTCCATCAAAGTACTCACCTGCAACTGAAGGGCGTCCATAAAAGGTTTATAGGCACATTTTTTATCCGCCATATCTTGCAACTGGTGTTCCCAATGCGCGGTCATATCTGGGTAAGTCGATTCTGTCGGCAAGGCATAAATCAAACCGCGTCCAGCATCGGTCGCATGAATATTTTTACCTTCACGCTTCAACAACTGACGCTTAAACAAAATTTCAATAATGCCGGCCCGCGTTGCTTCTGTGCCTAAACCATCAGTGTCGCGTAGAATTTTTTTCAGTGAAGCATCAGATACAAAGCGACCGATCCCTGTCATGGCTTGCAGCAAGGTTGCCTCGGTAAAGGCTTTCGGTGGCTCTGTCATTTTGTCTTTAATTTCACCTTCGCGACAGGTTAATACGGTGCCTTTCTCCAACGGTGGTACCTTATCAGCAAGATCCTCGTCTTTACTCTTATCATCACGCCCTAGCAGCTCTCGCCAACCAGCACTCATCAGCTGACGTCCTTTGGCAATAAAAACGCCACCAGCAATAGTAAAGACTAACTTCGCTTCACTATAAATAGCGGCAGGATAAAACTGCATCAGATACTGACGTGCAATTAATTGATAAATTTTCGCTTCACCACTGCTCAAGGATGCAGGATTAACACCTTTGGGAGTGGGAATAATGGCATGGTGAGCATCGACTTTTTTATCATTCCATGCTTTGGATTTCAGGCTGGTATTCGCCCCTTCACACGCTTGGCTAAGCGCTGTACTGGTCGTCTGAATCGCTTTACACACATCATTCGCTTGCTTGAAGTGCTCAACTGGCAAGTAGCGGCTATCCGAACGTGGGTAAGTGATCACTTTGTGTTTTTCATACAAAGACTGACACGTTGCCAGCACATCGGCTGCACTCATGTTAAAGCGTTTAGCGGCATCAATTTGCAATGCTGAAAGCGAGTACGGCAGCGGGGCGAATTGGCGCGTTTCTTTGCGCTCTGATTCCGTTACTTCAGCCGGTTGGCCTTTGATTCGCGCGACGACATTTTCACACAGCTTGCGGTTAAGAATACGGCCATCTTCATCTTGATGAGGTTCACAGGCTGGACTCGGTTTCCAGCGCGCACGAATGTCATTACCTTGATAAGGGATCAAAGCAAACACTTCGTAGAAAGGCTTGGCCACAAAGTTGGCAATTTCATCATCACGACGCGTTACCAAGCCGAGCACTGGCGTTTGAACCCGCCCAACCGACAATACGCCTTTGTAGCCGCCCTTTTGACCCAGCAAGGTATAGGCTCGCGTCATATTCATGCCATACAGCCAATCAGCCCGAGAACGAGCCAAAGCTGACACCGATAACGGAATAAAATCTCGATTACTGCGCATCGCAGACAGAGCGCGCTTCACAGCACTTGGGTTAAGATCTGAAATCAATAATCGCTGAATTTTTGCTTTCTTAGTCGCTGATACTTTGACGTAATCAATCACTTCATCCACCAGCAGTTGCCCTTCTCTATCAGGGTCGCCTGCATGGACAATGTCTGTCGCTTGCTTGGCGAGTTTACGCACCACACTCAATTGTTGTTTGGCTGATTTTCGTGGGGTGAGTTGCCATTGCTCGGGCAAAATGGGTAAATCGACCATGTTCCACTTTTTGTATTTCTCATCATACGCATCGGGCTCAACTTGCTCTAACAAGTGGCCAATACACCAAGTGACGATATCGCCATTACCCGTTTCAATATAGCCGTTATTATTTTTATGAGGACGAGGGAGTACCGCCGCTATCGCACGGCCAAGGCTAGGTTTTTCAGCAATAAATAAACGAGACATAACAATTATTCAGCAAACTTCAATGAGTTTGAGACTTTAACCAAAGCGGCAGGTAAGAACAAGAAATACTGGATAAAAAGACAGTAAAGGGAAGGCATCCCTTCCCTGTTACATTGGTGTGGTTTTACAGGTACTCAACAAACTGACTCAGATCGCGCTCGTGCACTTTGGCTTCTCGGCAACCCGATGTACCAAGATACAGAAAACCCACAATCAGATCGTCACCTTGTACACCCAGTGATTCACGAACCACAGGGTGGTAGGCCCATTTACCTGTACGCCAAAAACCAGCAAAGCCCTGTGCTACCGCGGCCATTTGCATGGCTTGAGTCGCACAGCCCGCCGATAGGTGCTGTTCAATCACAGGGACTTTGTCGTTCTCTGTGACTTTCGCAACCACAGTGATCACCATAGGGGCGCGAAACGGTGCCTTGCTGGCTTTTTCTAAGGTCGCTTCATCAGCACCATCGGCTTTGGCCGCTTCCACTAGGATATCAGCGAATTTATTCAGTCCTTCTCCTTGCGACACAATAAAACGCCATGGTGTAAGTCCGGCATGATCAGGGGCGCGTAGCCCGGCACGAAAAATATTGTCGAGCACTTCACCTTGCGGTGCGGGCTCCATTAACTTAGGTAACGAACGGCGATTAAGTAATAATGAAAGCGCATCCATAACAACAACCTTTAATGATAATAATTATTGGTTAACAATATCATAACCATAAAGCACCGAGAAGTATCGGTGCTTTGGTCTACACATATATTTGAATTACTCGTATCAAACATTTTGCTTGTGCTTACATCATTACCGCGACTATGTCCGCGTTAGAGCTTAGCCGCTAATTCAACGCCTTGGCGGATCACTCGCTTAGCATCCACTTCACCCGCCACATCGGCACCACCAATCACACTAACTTTTACATTAATCGCCTCAAGCTGCTCCGTCAGCACATTAACAGACGTTTGTCCTGCACATACAATAATATGATCAACAGGCAATACGCGCGCCTGCCCTTCTACCGTAATATGCAGCCCTTGATCATCTACTTTGTCGTAGCTAACACCACCTAGCAACTCAACACCGCGTTTCTCTAATACTTTCTTATGGATCCAGCCCGTTGTTTTACCCGGCCCTTTCCCGACACGCCCTGGCTTACGTTGCATTAACCATACTTGGCGCTGACTGACGTATTCTTCATGCGGATATAACCCTCCCGCATGACTAATATCGGTATCAATCCCCCAGTCTTGTAACCAATCGGCAAGCACTTGATGTTCAGGCTCTGTCAGCATGGTAGAGACATCCACACCGATCCCCCCCGCACCAATCACTGCCACTTTCTGACCCACTTCCACTTTGTCACGGATCAAGGTTTGGTAATCAACCACTTTATCGCTATCTTTAAGGCCAGGGATCGGCGGCATACGAGGCTGAACACCTGTCGCGACAATCACTTCATCGTAATGTTTTAATTCATCTAAGGTAGCGGCATGGCCTAGCTTCACATTGACACCGGTCTGTTCTAAACGACGGCTAAAATAGCGAATCGTCTCTTTAAACTCTTCTTTGCCAGGGATTTGCATTGCCAGATTAAACTGACCACCGATGTAATCATTCTTCTCAAACAGATCAACGCTAAAGCCCCGCTCTGCCGCCGCGCTTGCACACGCCAAACCCGCAGGACCCGCTCCAACAACAGCGATTTTCCGTGTTGTAGCAGCAGGTGTCAGTACCAGTTCCGTTTCGTAACAAGCTTGCGGGTTAACTAAGCAGCTGGCACGTTTACCAACGAACACATGATCGAGGCAAGCTTGGTTACAGCCAATACAGGTATTGATGTCATCCGCTCTATCTTGTTCTGCTTTATTTACAAATTCAGCATCCGCCAAGAATGGTCGTGCCATCGATACCATATCCGCCTGCCCACCCGCTAAAATACCTTCCGCTACATCAGGGGTGTTAATGCGGTTACAGGTAACCAGCGGGATCTTAACTTCGCTTTTCAGTTTTTCGGTGACCCACGTAAATGCCGCCCGTGGCACTTGAGTGGCAATGGTAGGAACACGCGCCTCGTGCCAGCCAATGCCCGTATTTAAAATTGTCACGCCCGCAGCTTCCAGTGCTTTCGCTAACATCACCACTTCTTCATGGGTACTACCTTGCTCGACCAGATCTAGCATGGATAGACGGAAAATGATGATGAAATCATGGCCTGTACGCTCCCTCACAGCCTTGACCAACTCAATCGGGAAGCGCATACGGTTTTCATAACTGCCGCCCCATTCATCGTATCTATGATTGGAACGCTGACAGATAAATTGGTTAATCAAGTACCCTTCCGATCCCATTAACTCCACACCGTCATAACCCGCTTCGCGGGCCAACTCTGCACTTTTAGCAAAGGCATCGATGGTTTTATTAATTTGACGAGCACTCATTTTACTAGGCGTGAATTTAGAGATTGGTGACCGAATCGCAGAGGCACTCACGGCAAAAGGATGTAGGGCATAGCGGCCAGCATGCAGTAGCTGTAACGCAATTTTGCCACCCTCTTCATGCACAGCATCAGTGATCGTACGGTGAGCTCTTGCTTGACGAGCAGAGCTAAATTCAGCACTTAATGGGTGCAGTCGACCGCGAAAATTAGGGGAAAAGCCACCTGTTACAATCAAACCCACACCACCGCGGGCACGGGCTGCATAAAAGGCCGACAGCTTTTTAAAACCGTCACGAGATTCTTCTAGCCCTGTATGCATTGATCCCATCAGCACACGATTTTTTAATTGTGTGAAACCAAGATCTAAGGGCGCAAGTAAGTGTGGGTAAGATTTATCGTTCATGGCTTCCATTCTTTTTTAATTATGGTCAGACCAGTATATGGTCAACAAACAACAAATTTCAAACATCTGTTTACATTAACGCAACAAAGCATGATCTATGCAAGGGTTTTCATCAGGAAGCGTGACCAAAATGGATGATCGGTTATGAAAAATGGAACGTATTAACGCTATGTGGCTCCGAACCTAACGTACGGATATTGGTGAAAAATTGTGACATAGCGCTTTCCTGCGTTAGGATAAGAGCAGGAATCATTATCAGGACGTTTCATGAAAATGTTATTTAAAGGGATTGGAAAGATTTTCCGCGCCCTATGGAAACTACTCAGCTTCACTCGTCAGCTTATTCTTAACCTGTTTTTCTTGGCTTTTATTGGCATCATCATTTTTGCCTTCACCCAAGGAACAGAAGAGCCAGTACAAGCGACAAAATCTGCACTTGTACTCGATTTAGCGGGTCCTATCGTTGAACAACGCAGCATTATTAGCCCTGTCGATCAGCTGACTAGCAATGCGCTAGGCCACCAACAAGTTCAAGAAAATGTCTTGTTTGATATTGTTGATACCATTCGACATGCCTCGACTGACAACAACATCACAGGCTTGGTGCTTAACCTGAAAGACATGGCAGGTGCTAATCTCACCAAACTACGTTATATCGCCAAGGCAATTAACGAATTTAAAGAAGCAGGCAAGCCCGTTTATGCCTTTGGTGATAACTTCAGCCAAAGTCAGTACTACCTTGCCAGCTACGCCGACAAAGTTTTTATGTCGCCTGACGGTGGTGTATTGCTAACAGGCTACGGCAGCTACACCCTGTACTACAAAAGCTTGTTAGACAAACTCGATGTCAATACCCATGTATTCCGTGTAGGTACTTACAAATCGTTTGTTGAACCTTATACCCGCGATAGCATGTCTGATCCTGCTCGTGAAGCGAATACCGCTTGGTTAAACCAACTGTGGGGGGCTTACACGCAAGATGTCGCCACTAACCGCCAGATTGATGCCCAAGCGCTATCGCCTGAACTTGATGATTTCGTGACGCAATTGAAAGCGGTTAACGGTGATTTTGCGAAACTGACATTAAACATGGGTTTAGTTGATGAACTCGTGAGCCGCCCTCAGCTGCTACAAAATTTAGTGGACGCTTTTGGTAGCGATGACAACGATAGCTTTAAACACATCAGCTATTACGATTACATGCCAACCGTGATGCCAACAGAACTGCCAAGCAGCAATAAAATTGCCGTAGTCGTTGCAAGTGGCGCTATCGTTGATGGTGATGGTCGTCAACAAGGTACCGTTGCGGGAGATAGTACTGCAGCGATGCTACGTGAAGCTCGCTTAGATGATGATGTCAAAGCCGTCATTCTTCGCGTGGATAGCCCTGGTGGTAGTGCATTTGCATCCGAAGTGATTCGAAATCAAGTTGATGCCCTCAAGCAAGCGGGCAAACCTGTTGTTGTGTCGATGTCGAGCTTAGCCGCATCAGGCGGTTACTGGATTTCATCCAGCGCCGATAAAATTATCGCGCAGCCAACAACCATTACCGGTTCTATTGGTATCTTCGCTATTTTAACCACCTTTGAAAAAGGGCTGGAAAAAATGGGCGTTTATAACGATGGTGTCGGCACAACGCCATTTGCTGGTGTAGGTGTTACTCGTGAGCTACCTGAAGGCGTGGCACAAGTATTCCAACTGGGGGTTGAGCACGGTTATCAGCGCTTTATTGGTTTAGTTAGCCAATACCGCAACATGTCACTAGAGCAAGCGGATCATATTGCTCAGGGCCGTGTATGGACAGGTCAAGATGCATTGGAACTCGGTCTGGTTGATCAACTCGGTGACTTTGATGATGCCATTGCAGAAGCCGCTACATTAGCAGAGCTCGACAGCTACGAGCTACAGTGGGTAACCGAAGATCTTACCCCTACAGAGCTTTTCTTGCAGAACTTTACTGCCAAGATCAATGTACATTTACATAATATCTTGTGGGGACAAGTTCCTTCAGCATTACAACCTGTAGCACACCAAGTTGCAACAGACCTAACCACATTAAATAACTTTAATGATCCAAAAGGGCAATATGCATTCTGCCTAAACTGCACCAATAGTGAAAAGTGAGATCAGCCCAGCAACGCTGGGCTTTTTTTACCGAGCGTTAGCCGTATAATGCGCGCACCAAACCGATAAAAAGCTGTACTGAATTATGGAAAGAAAACACATATACATTGCTTATACTGGCGGCACAATTGGCATGCAGAAGTCAGACCATGGTTACGTCCCTGTTGCAGGGTTCATGGAGAAGCAATTAGCAAGCATGCCAGAATTCCATCGTTCAGAAATGCCAAAATTTACCATCCATGAATACGATCCTCTGATCGATTCTTCGGATATGACGCCAGCGGATTGGCAGCGCATTGCTGATGATATTAAAGAAAACTACGACAAGTACGATGGTTTCATCATTCTTCATGGTACGGATACCATGGCGTACACAGCGTCAGCTTTGTCGTTTATGTTTGATAACCTAGATAAACCAGTGATCGTGACTGGTTCACAAATCCCAATTGCAGAAATTCGCTCAGACGGTCAGAGTAATCTATTAAATTCTTTGCACGTCGCAGCGAACTACCCAATTAACGAAGTTACTGTGTTTTTCAACAACCAGTTAATTCGTGGTAACCGTAGTACAAAAGCACATGCCGATGGCTTTGGCGCCTTTATTTCTCCAAACCTACCGCCATTGCTTGAAGCGGGTATCAATATTCAACTTAACAATGTTGAGATTGATAAAAAACCGGATGCACCATTTACCGTACATAACATTACACCTCAACCGATTGGTGTGATCACCATGTACCCAGGTATTTCACCGGAAGTTATTCGTAACACGCTTCGCCAACCTGTTAATGCAATGATTTTGCTGACGTTTGGTGTCGGTAATGCACCACAAAATGCCGATCTTTTAGCGCAACTAAAAGAAGCGACAGATCGTGGTGTGATTGTTATCAACCTTACGCAGTGCCTATCAGGCAAAGTGAACATGGGTGGCTACGCAACAGGCTGTGCACTTGCAGATGCAGGCGTATTGAGTGGCTATGACATGACACCAGAAGCTGCGTTAGCGAAATTACATTATCTGCTGTCGAAAAACCTACCCGCAGAAACAGTGCGCAGTATGATGCAACAAGATCTACGTGGTGAACTGACTCACTAACTGGATGTACTGACGTTACTTTCCTTCTAAGAGCTGCGTATGCGGCTCTTTGTTTATCCGCTTTCTCATATCTCAACTACACTTACTAGCACTGAAAACACACAAGAATACGTTACTGTCGACACGACAAGACTTCACGTAATCACAATAAAACCAATATGCTTCGTAGGACGATACTTATGATTCTACACGGTGCTTCAATTTCTCCTTTCGTCAGAAAAATCATGCTAGCACTCGCCTACAAAGGCATTAGCTATCAGCTTGAACCCTTAAATCCATTCTTAGAAAAAGAACTCGCCCACAAACGCCATCCCATGGGAAAAGTCCCTGTTCTTGAACATGATGGGCAAAGCATTATGGATTCAACCGTCATCGCCCATTACCTAGATGATCTCTACCCTGTCCCACCTTTGTATTCTGGTGATGCCAAAGTGCGAGCGAAAATCAGATGGTTAGAAGAATACGCCGATACGCGATTAACCTCGCTGGTCAGTGGTGTGCTGTTTTACCAAAAAATTATGCGAGGCAAGATGCTCAATAAAGACATTGATGAAGATGCGATTGAGCAATGTATACAGCACCATCTCCCGTTGGCACTTCAATATCTTGAAGAACAAATGCCGACAGAAGGCTTTATTGGCGAGCATTTCTCGATGGCTGAAATTAGCGTTTGGAGTATTTTGCGGAACGGTTGGATGGCTGGTCTGCGTTTAGAGTCAGGCTACCCTAAATTACACGCCTACTTAATGGCGATAGAACAAGAACCTATCGTCGCGAATATGATGAGCGAAGAAGATCATGAATTACGTGGTTTTTATTGCGCACCTATCAAGATGTAACACGGTAAGAAATAGCGTTAGAGACCCCTACCAACTAACGCTAATACATACCTGCTGGCTCTTCTCACCACATCAATTACAGCTCGCTGTGATTGAAGCGGGCAATATCATCGGTTGAATGAGCGGCTTCTTCATTTATGCCAAAATCACGTTTGAGCTCAGCTTTTGACTTAAACTTAATCTCGCCTCCGAGCTCAACGCTCATATGCTCTGCGTCTTGATTATTGCGCGACTGATATAACATGACAGCTTGCATGGTAGCATCACGTTGTTCTTGGGTTAAAACAGTACCATCAGGCCACTTTCCTACTTCTACCGCTGTCATTAATCGCTGATACACCTCGGGGGTCATCGCGTGTAATATTTGCTCAACATCCATTCCAACACTCCATCTCTACAAGGTAGCTTCGATTGGCTACATTCACCGCGAACCCAGCAACAACCGACAGGGTTAATTTCATGTTGCATTACCTTTAAGGAGTCGTACACATCAGTCAAGCCGTAGTATAAGAAATGCTTTTCTGATCACAGCTTCCATCATGAATTGCCGACAATTAAAACAAAGCAGAGCACAAAAATAACAAGGGGCAATCACATCAGCCATGTCCAGAACGATACAGCTGCAAACAAACTCCCTATCGCAATATGGTCTCGATGATAATTTCATCAAAAGCCCATAGTGCTCGCCCACTTTCCTGAATAGCATTCACAATTTTCTATGTTTTCATCACCTCAGAGCGACTTTCCTATAGAATGAGGTCTCATAACGTTAACTATACGAGCTTCATTTACAATGCGTGTAAACACCTCCCAAAAGACAATGACGGCTAGCGTAAAACAAAAGTCGACAGCAAAATTTAAACTGCTCACTGTTTTGGGTTGCACACTACTTCTCAGTGGCTGTTTTGAACGCCACCGCTCTACAGATAGCTTATGTGAATCCTACCCCGACATCTGTGCCCAATTAAATGTGAATGACGGTCAATGCCGTTTGCAACGCGCCAGTTTAATTTGGAAACGTTATGACGTATTAAAAAACCCCATAGATAGCGAAAAGTTTAAAGAACTCAAATTCACGCATAACTATCAAATGTGTTTAGAGTACGCGGCACGTATAGAGCCAACCGAACTGAAAGAGCGCAAAACCAACCGTATGCAAGCGCTAATCCACAGTTATGACTCTATTGATCGACTCAATAAAGAACTAGAAGCATCCATCGACCCCGAGATCATCTATTACCGCTGGTCGCAAGGTGACAAACAGGCCATGCGCCAATTTTTAAGGCTCGAAGGAAAACCGGCCTTAGAAACACCTGAGCTACAACTTGCCTTGGCCACTTATTACAATGGTAAAGATCAAGAGAAAACCCTACGTATTTTATTACATGCACTCTCTCTGTATAAAAAAGGCGATACGGTAAAGCCTGAGATCATCCAAACCTTGGCGACCATTTACCATCAACAAAAAAACAATGAACAAGCTTACCTGTGGTCGATTGTCGGAGCTGAATTTAATATGCCAGTGGCAAGCAAAGACAAATTAGCCAGTTTCTATCCTATGGCGGGTGAAAAACGCGATGGCCTAGAGCAACAAGCAGAGGCTGTCATTAAAGCACTCAAACAAGGTCGGTTCATTGCTGCACTTAGTCACTAATCCTCTTACGCGATTACGCCAAGCCTCCGCTAAGAGTGACCAAGATCAAAAAAGGCATCCTAAGATGCCTTTGATTTTGTAATAATATTTCAGCCTATATGCAACGTAACATCACGCTTTAAACTGTAAAGATACCGAGTTCACACAATAACGCTCGCCCGTTGTTTGAGGCCCATCAGGGAAAACATGCCCTAAATGGCTATCACATTGTGCACAACGAATTTCCGTTCGGCTCATTCCGTGTGAGTGATCTTCAAGATAGCGAATCGCGTTTTTCTCTATTGGCGCATCGAAGCTCGGCCAACCACACCCTGAGTCATATTTATTATCCGATTGGAATAATGGCGATTCACAGCAGGTGCAGTGATAAATACCTGTTTCACGATTATGCAGCAATGTGCCACTAAACGGCGCTTCAGTACCTTGTTCACGACAGATTTGATACTGTTCAGGGGATAATTTCTCTCGCCAGTACGCATCGTTTTTATTAGTCATTGTTTTTCCTGTCTCTTCCTTTATAACGCTGAGCACATTTTTACGGCTCTTTCCTAATCATACTACGCCATAATAAATTCGCTACCCATGGTTAGAGGACGACGCATTCTCGTTAAAACATTTAAACCCTCACCACAACTTTACACATCAGAACAAAAGCTGCCGCTAAGATTTTGTTTAAAAAGTTGTCAATTCCGACTTATGTGGCACATACTTTTTGCGCTATGAGTGTTTAGTTACCGAATCAATCTAAGTGCCAACATAAAAATAGATTTGCTCAATATTAAAAGTTAACAACGTCTATGGTGACTAATTGAACAAGTTTCGTATGAATTGTCGGCAATGTAGAGGGAATGTAAAAAAAATCCGAACTTTTTTTTGACCTCAAGCAATTTAACCGCCTTTTTTGCTTGCAGCGTCACCCAGTATTCTGTAATTTTACTACCAGTTATCTTTCATTAGAAATTAAGTTGTGGAGCAACTACAATGACTATCAAAGTAGGTATTAATGGTTTTGGCCGTATCGGTCGTTTTGTTTTCCGTGCAGCGCAAGAGCGCAACGACATCGAAGTTGTTGGTATCAACGACCTTATCGACGTTGAATACATGGCTTACATGCTGAAGTACGATTCAACTCACGGCCGTTTCAACGGTACTGTTGAAGTTGAAGGCGGTAACCTAATCGTTAACGGTAAAACTGTACGTGTTACAGCTGAGCGCAACCCTGAAGATCTTAAGTGGGATGCAATCAACGTTGACGTTGTAGCTGAAGCAACTGGTCTTTTCCTAACTGACGAGACTGCACGTAAGCACATCACTGCTGGTGCTAAGAAAGTTGTTCTTACTGGTCCTTCTAAAGACGCAACTCCAATGTTCGTTATGGGCGTAAACGATTCAACTTACGCTGGCCAAGACATCGTTTCTAACGCTTCTTGTACTACTAACTGTCTAGCACCTGTTGCTAAAGTTCTTAACGACAAGTTCGGTATCGAATCTGGTCTTATGACTACAGTTCACGCAACTACAGCTACTCAAAAAACTGTAGATGGTCCTTCTGCTAAAGACTGGCGTGGTGGTCGTGGTGCTTCTCAAAACATCATCCCATCATCAACTGGTGCAGCTAAAGCTGTAGGCGTTGTTCTTCCAGAACTAAACGGCCTTCTAACAGGTATGGCTTTCCGCGTTCCAACTGCAAACGTTTCTGTTGTTGACCTTACAGTTAACCTAAAAACTGCTGCATCTTACGAAGCAATCTGTGCTGCTATGAAAGAAGCATCTGAAGGCGAGCTTAAAGGTGTTCTTGGTTACACTGAAGACGCTGTTGTTTCTCAAGATTTCATCGGTGAAGTTCAAACTTCAGTATTCGATGCTAAAGCTGGTGTTGCACTAACTGACAAATTCGTTAAAGTTGTATCTTGGTACGATAACGAAATCGGTTACTCAAACAAAGTTCTAGACCTAATCGCTCACATCTCTAAGTAATTAATACTTAGTAAGCGATGATAAAAGGCGGCCTTGAGTCGCCTTTTTTGTACCTGTTAGTTAGCCATACCCAAATGACATTGGATCTGCTACTCTCTTAGCCCTCAAATACCAGCATATCCCTTCGTTTAGCGGCTATTTAACCCCCAAGTCACTCAACTATTCTTGTAAAAAATAAAACCAAGTAACAAATTTAACAAATAAGTTTTAATTTATATTGATATTTTTTAATGAAAAATAAGTAGCATCTTATATCGTTTTTTATACATTCCGACGCCATTAAACAGCGATACAAGATGCTATTAGTAAGGAAATGATCATGGATTTACGTAATCTACCAACTATCAATGCCCTTTCAGATGCTATTACGGTGTGTGAATACAATGGCGTAAAAATTATTCGAGTGATCCACAACGCTGTTGAAGCCGGGATCTCACTGCATGGCGGCCACCTTGTTTGGTTCAAACCTGCCAACCAAGATGATGTTATCTGGTTAAGCGAAGAAGCGATTATCGATCCCGCAAAAGCAATCCGAGGTGGTATTCCTGTTTGCTGGCCATGGTTTGGTAAAGCAGGTAACCCTTCGCACGGCTTTGCACGTAACAGCCAGTGGACACTCAAAGAACACCGTGAGAATGATACTGGTGTGATCGTGGCACTAAATCTACAAGACTCAGAAACAACTCACGCTATCTGGCCACATAAGTTCGATCTGACTATCACCTTTGAATTAAGTGAGACGCTAAAAGTTCATCTGACCTCAACCAATACAGATGAGCACCCATGGTCTTACGGCGGCGCTCTACATACCTACTTTGATATTGCAGACATCCGTCAAACACACTTAACGGGTATGGGCCTGCCTTATATTGATGGTGTACTCGGTGGGGTTGAAGCTGAAGGAGATGACACACTCACGATCGCTCAAGAAGTTGACCGTGTTTACACTGCACCTGAAGCGACGGTTGCCATCCACGACACCCCTCGCCAGCGCCAAATCCTGGTCGAAAACCAAGGTCACAACGCGGCTGTTATTTGGAACCCGTGGCAAGACCTATGCGAAAGCATGGCTGATATGGCAACGAACAGTTTTGAAACTATGGTGTGCGTAGAGTCAACAATTCATGGTGAAGGGGTAACCTTAGCACCGCAAGAATCACACACGCTTTCAACCATCATTCGTATTGCTAAGTAAGCATCAGGCATCAAGGTGTGGCAACCGCCACACCTTATGCTTGCATGGTGCTATTCGCTTCAATCAACACCCAGCCATTACCATCAGGATCGGCAAAGGTTGCAAAACGGCCACTCAATAGCGTCACAATTTCAGATAAACCAACCCCACGACCACTCAACTCATTATAGGTTGAGGTAATATCGTCGGTTTGTACCACTAGCCCTTGTACAGAGCCCGCTTTCATTCCAGCAAATGGCCTCACCAAACTGATAGTGGTTTCTGCCCCTTTGGGTGCTAACTGAACCCAACGCTTATCGTCGTTTGCGCAATGATCGCGAATCAACTCAAACCCTAATGCATCTCGATAGAAAACCAATGCCTGCCCTTGATCCGATACTGGAATAGAGACAGTATCAACGCGCGAAATACCCATAAATGCAGCTCCCCAAAATACAATCACCTATCTAGCTTAAGTCAGAGTTGTTGATTTAGCTCACAAAAAAAGCATCTTAACTGAGAAATATTCTATGAATAGAAGCAAAGCGTGATAATGCTTTATCATCAAGGCCATAGTTGTCTCAATAATGCTTCACAACAGAAAAAAGTGAATTAAACCGCTCTCCGACTAGCATCCCTCACCAAACAGCTCACATGCATCTATTTTCAGTTATAGATCTCACATAAGAAAGTAATTTCAAACAATACGACTAAGCATCAAATCAAGTTTACACATCACAAAATCGTTAAATAAATGTAAAGATTTTCCACCTAAACCTTCTTGCGAAACCGATTTTTAAAGAGGATAGTAAGAATGTGTACAAAGTTTGCACACTTTTTCATTGTCACCTAGCTTAGGAAATTTATTTAAAAACCAACAACTCAGTGACGCAATTTGATCAGTTAGGTCTAGTCTTAAAGATATGAGGGATGTGAAAGTTATTTGTTTTCGTCCTTTCTAATTGATAAGAGAACGATTCAGGGGGCATACCATGAGTATTTTTGACCATTATCGTCAACGCTATGAAGAGTCCAAGGATGAAGAGCTTTCATTGCAAGAATTCCTTGAAATTTGTCGAAACGACCGAAGCGCATATGTAAACGCAGCCGAACGCCTACTTATGGCGATTGGTGAGCCAGAAATGATCGACACCGCACAAGATCCACGCATGAGTCGACTATTCTCTAACCGTGTTATCTCACGTTACAAAACGTTTGAAGATTTTTATGGCATGGAAGATGCCATTGAACAAATCGTTTCTTACCTCAAACATGCAGCGCAAGGTTTAGAAGAACGTAAACAAATCCTATACTTACTGGGCCCAGTTGGGGGCGGTAAATCTTCTTTGGCCGAAAAGCTAAAAAGCTTAATGCAAAAAGTACCAATTTACGTACTGACGGCTGATGGCGTGCGCAGTCCTGTTAATGATCACCCATTTAGCCTCTTCGACAAACACGAAGATGGCGACCTTCTTAATAATGAATACGGTATTCCAGAGCGCTACCTCAATACCATCATGTCGCCTTGGGCAGCCAAACGCTTGCACGAATTTGGTGGGGATATCACTCGCTTTAAAGTCGTGAAAGTACGTCCATCCATTTTAGATCAAGTGGGTATCGCGAAAACTGAACCTGGCGATGAAAATAACCAAGATATTTCATCTCTTGTCGGTAAAGTGGATATTCGCCAGCTCGAACACTTCTCACAAGATGATCCAGATGCGTATAGCTACTCGGGGGCGCTTTGTAAAGCCAACCAGGGTCTAATGGAATTTGTAGAGATGTTTAAAGCACCACTCAAAGTGCTTCACCCTCTACTAACAGCGACCCAAGAAGGTAACTATAACGGTACTGAGGGTCTATCTGCCCTACCGTATGAAGGTATTATTCTTGCTCACTCCAATGAGTCAGAATGGCAAACCTTCCGTAATAATAAGAGCAACGAAGCCTTCCTTGATCGTGTTTACATCGTGAAAGTGCCTTATTGTTTACGTATATCGGAAGAAACTCGCATCTACGAAAAACTGCTTCAAAGCAGTGAATTAGCAAGTGCGCCATGCTCACCAAGTACGCTCGATATTCTTGCTCGTTTCTCTGTTCTTTCTCGTCTAAAAGAGCCAGAGAACTCAAGTGTATTCTCGAAAATGCGTGTATATGACGGTGAAACACTGAAAGATACCGATCCAAAAGCCAAGTCTTATCAAGAGTACCGTGACTACGCGGGTGTCGATGAAGGCATGAACGGTCTATCAACCCGTTTCGCCTTTAAGATCCTATCGCGCGTGTTCAACTTCGATCATTCCGAAGTGGCTGCTAACCCGGTTCACCTGTTCTATGTACTAGAGCAACAGATTGAACGTGAGCAGTTCCCACAAGAAGTGGCCGAGAAGTACCTTGAATTCTTGAAAGGCTACTTGATTCCTAAGTATGTTGAATTTATTGGTAAAGAAATTCAAACCGCGTACCTAGAGTCTTACTCTGAATATGGCCAGAACATCTTTGACCGCTATGTCAGCTACGCTGATTTCTGGATTCAAGATCAAGAATACCGTGATCCTGAAACCGGTCAGCTATTCGACCGCTCTGCGCTTAACAATGAGCTAGAGAAAATCGAAAAACCAGCAGGTATCAGTAACCCTAAAGATTTCCGTAATGAAATCGTTAACTTTGTTTTACGTGCTCGTGCAAGTAACGCAGGTAAAAATCCGAACTGGACCAGCTACGAAAAACTGCGCACCGTTATCGAGAAGAAAATGTTCTCGAATACCGAAGAGTTGCTTCCAGTTATTTCGTTCAACGCGAAAACCTCTACCGACGAGCAGAAAAAACACGATGATTTCGTCGCTCGTATGATGGAGAAAGGCTATACCCGTAAACAAGTGCGTTTGCTATCTGAATGGTACCTACGCGTTCGTAAATCATCATAGCCGGTTGAATGGAAGTATGAGGGGGAGCTTATGGCGCATTTTATAGATCGCAGGCTCAATGGTAAGAATAAAAGCACGGTGAACCGCCAGCGCTTTTTACGCCGCCACAAACAGCAGATTAAAGAGTCGATTGCTGATGCGGTAAATAAACGCTCGATCACTGATGTTGAGAGCGGGGAAAATATTACTATCCCTTCTCGTGATATCAAAGAGCCAAGCTTTCACCAAGGCCGAGGTGGACAACGTGAAGTTGTCCACCCAGGCAACGACCAATTCTCTCCAGGTGACCGCATTGAACGCCCCCAAGGAGGGGCGGGACAAGGCGGCGCAGGGGAAGGTCAAGCGAGCCAAGATGGTGAAGGCCAAGATGAATTTGTATTCCAAATTTCCAAAGACGAATACCTCGACTTACTGTTTGAAGATTTGGAGCTACCTAACCTAGAAAAAAACCAGATGAACAAAGTGGTCGAATGGAAAACGTTCCGTTCAGGCTACAAATCATCGGGTGTGCCATCAAATATCGCGATTGTAAAATCGCTACAAAATTCGTTGGCACGACGCACGGCCATGACAGCTGCGAAACGCCGTCACTTACGTGAACTCGAAGCAGAACTTGAGCAACTTAAATCAACAGAGCCCGCTCAACCTTTTGAAGAAGAACGCGTAAAACAAGCAATCCAAGCGCTGCGTGAAAAAATTGGCAGTGTGCCTTTTATTGATACCTTTGATTTACGATACAAAAATTATGAACGTCGCCCACTGCCCACCAGCCAAGCGGTTATGTTCTGTCTGATGGATGTATCAGGTTCAATGGATCAAGCAACCAAAGATATGGCTAAACGCTTCTATATCTTGCTGTATTTATTCTTGAATCGAACCTACAAGAATGTTGATGTGGTCTTTATTCGCCACCATACACAAGCAAAAGAAGTGGATGAGCATGAGTTTTTCTACTCGCAGGAAACCGGTGGCACAATTGTGTCAAGTGCATTACGCATGATGGATGACATCATTAAGAAGCGCTACCCAGCTGGCGAATGGAATATCTATGCTGCTCAAGCCTCGGATGGCGATAACTGGGCTGATGATTCACCAGGCTGTCGTCAGTTATTAAAAGAGAGTATTTTGCCAGTAACACGTTACTACTCTTATATCGAAATCACTCGCCGTGCGCATCAAACGCTATGGCGTGAATACGAAACACTGCAAGGCAGTCATGATAACTTTGCTATGCAGAACATACGGACGGTGGATGACATATTCCCTGTATTTAGGGAGCTATTTAAGAAGCAAGTCAGTTAATAGCTGGATGTCAACGCGCTTAGGGGAGTGAGTTATGGTGACAACAACAAAGACAAAGCCACTCAGTGATGGGCCAGATTGGACGTTCGATCTGCTTGACCAATATCATAAAGAGATAAAGCGTGTCGCTGACCACTATCGGCTTGATGCGTATCCCAACCAAATTGAGGTCATCACTGCCGAGCAGATGATGGATGCTTACTCAAGTATCGGGATGCCCATCAATTACCACCACTGGTCATTCGGCAAGCGTTTTATTGAAACTGAACGTGGTTATAAACACGGTCAAATGGGATTAGCGTATGAGATCGTGATTAACTCTGATCCCTGTATCTCTTATTTAATGGAAGAGAACACTATTACCATGCAGGCCTTGGTAATGGCGCATGCCTGCTACGGTCATAACTCTTTCTTTAAAGGCAATTACTTATTTCAAACATGGACAGACGCCAGTTCGATTATCGATTACCTACTATTTGCTCGTAATTACATTACTGATTGTGAAGAAAAGTACGGGGTTGAGGATGTCGAGCGCTTGCTCGATTCCTGCCACGCCTTGATGAATTTTGGGGTCGATCGTTACAAGCGTCCGCAAAAAATATCACTGGTAGAAGAGACTGCGCGTCAAAAAGCACGGGAAGATTACCTGCAAACACAGGTCAACGCACTATGGCGCACTATTCCGGTCCAAGAAGATAAATCTGAGGTGTCAGAGGAACATCGTTTCCCTACGGAGCCACAAGAAAACATTCTCTACTTTATCGAAAAACATGCGCCACTGCTCGAACCTTGGCAGCGTGAAATAGTAAGAATTGTGCGTAAAGTAAGCCAATACTTCTACCCACAAAAACAAACCCAAGTCATGAACGAAGGCTGGGCAACGTTCTGGCACTACACTATTTTGAATCATCTTTACGATGAGGGGTTAGTCACAGACCGCTTTATTATGGAATTCTTGCATAGTCATACCAATGTGGTAGCGCAGCCTGAATACAACAGTCCCTATTACAGCGGGATCAACCCGTATGCCTTAGGCTTTGCGATGTTCCAGGATATTCGTCGGATCTGTGAAAATCCAACCGAGGAAGATAAATACTGGTTCCCAGATATTGCAGGTAAAGATTGGCTGGATACGCTGCACTTTGCGATGGAAAACTTTAAAGATGAGAGTTTCATCAGTCAGTTTTTATCGCCAAAAGTGATGCGTGACTTCAAGCTCTTTGCTGTGAATGACGATGATCGCCATAACTATGTGGAAGTCAGTGCGATTCATAACGAGGAAGGCTATCGGATGATCCGAGAGAAGCTCTCGTCGCAATATAACTTGAGCAACAATGAACCTAACCTTCAAGTCTGGAATGTGGCATTGAAAGGTGACCGTTCACTGACACTACGTTATATACCACACAACAGGATTCCATTAGCAGACAGCCACCCTGAAGTGTTAAAGCATATGTACCGCTTATGGGGGTTTGATATTACGCTAGAAGAAGAGTTGAGTGATGGACGGACCCAAATTTTAGGGACATGTCCTGTACGTAATACCCAATTTGGCTCTGATATTTAATTGTTGAAAGAGCGGTAAAATCAGCTCAATAAAATAAAAGCGTGATACGTCAGATTACCTCTGATTTATCACGCTTTCTTGCTTTAGATAGCATTAAAACCGACTAAAAATATCTTTTAGCGATGGCTATTACTGCTCTTCTTCGTGCATGTAACGGCCAATGGCTTCGCGATTGTTATACCAAATCACACCGCTATCTCGACCGTATTTTTTGATTCTCTCAGCCACTAATTCATGCTGATGATTATCACAAATGGCTTTCAAATCACGGTAGAACTCAAGCGCTAATTCACACGCTTCTTGGCTCATGAAGTAGTAGCCACCAACACGCGTATAAATCTTACGTAACCCGTTAATTGTTAACACATACAAGGTGTTACCCGATTTAGCCGCCATGCCTTGGAATAAACGGTAATCGTAGTAGTTAAATGCACGAGCACGGCAAATTGCTTCACACAACTCAGGCTGATCTTTGCCATATTTGTCGGTGATTTTCTTTACTTCACTCAACAACTGAATTTTTGCTTCGTTGTCTTCGATGTAGTCTGCAAATGAGTCAGCTGCTAGTAGTGATTCACATGAGCGAATAATTGAATCAATCAGCTCACTTGATTCTTCACTATTACCTTTCACAGCATAACGCATGAAAACGCTACTGATATCTGTACGTGCAGAAAGTAAATCAGTCAGAACACGTTGTACATCTTGGCCATCCAGTGTGACTAGCGTATCAAGAATACTTAAACCCGAGGTGTCCATGAAATTATTCACACGGGTTGGTTTACCATGTTGGATCGTTAACCAACCATCACGCGCAAGTCGCTGTAACACTTCGCGCAGCGTGGTACGTGTTACACCAATCAGTTCAGAAAGTTCACGTTCAGCAGGCAGGATTGAACCTTGAGGAAAGTGATTATTCCAGATACTTTCGATGATGTATTTCTCAGCAAATGTTGCTGGGCTATCAGCCTTTATAACCATTTAATTCTTTTTCCAATCGCTTCTTGCTTATACTTATAAACTCATCATACCACCAGAAAAGGATATGACGAAATTTGCCAGAAAGCACAATCTTATTTTACTTTTCACTCAAGCAAAAATTTGACGTAACGCAAGTTTTATTGAAAGCAATAAATGTAAATTGCATGGGCGGAGTTCTGATGCTTCAGAACTCCCGTTTTGGAATGAAATTTAAGTAAAATAAAATTGTTCATCAGCCACAACTTGACTGATCCAGATCAAACTGTACAGTTAGCACCGCAATGAACTGGGAGCTGAATGGAAGCTGCTGCCTGCTTTAAGTTAAACACCATATGTAATGATGTTTAGCTTAGAGGGTCTCATTAGAATATTTAATCACAGCTCTGTGGTTAACCCTTCTCTCTTGACTATAAAGGCATGACAGCTGCCAGCTCATGTATACCTTTTAGGCGCCACTTCTGTGGTTCTTCCGCCTCTGGGGTATTTTTTATTCGTATGCATTTATAACAAGAGACCTGATACATGGCTATTTCGCTGGGAAACGCCTTCGTAAAGAATTTTTTAGGCAAAGCACCTGATTGGTATAAAGTGGCGATCATTTCGTTTCTGATTATCAACCCAATCGTATTTTTTGTAATCGACCCATTTACTGCTGGCTGGCTACTGGTTGTTGAATTTATTTTCACGCTTGCGATGGCATTAAAGTGTTACCCCCTTCAGCCTGGTGGCTTACTGGCGATAGAAGCTGTCGCCATTGGCATGACAAGCCCCGAACAAGTGAAACATGAGCTTGTGGCGAATATTGAAGTATTACTACTGCTGATCTTTATGGTCGCGGGTATCTACTTCATGAAGCAATTACTGCTTTTCATTTTCACCAAAATATTGATCGGCATACGTTCTAAAATCTTGCTATCACTGTCTTTTTGTATCATGGCGGCTTTTCTATCGGCCTTCCTTGATGCGTTGACCGTTATTGCCGTTGTTATCAGTGTTACTGTGGGCTTCTACAGCATTTATCATAAAGTGGCTTCGGGGCAAGAACCTCATGCCGCCCACGATCACACCACAGATAGCAATATCCGCGAAGTGAGCCGTGATGATTTAGAAAACTACCGCGCCTTCCTTCGTAGCTTGCTCATGCATGCTGGTGTAGGTACCGCTCTGGGTGGTGTAATGACCATGGTGGGTGAACCACAAAACTTGATCATTGCCGACCAAGCGGGTTGGTTATTTGGTGAGTTTATACTGCGAATGGCTCCCGTTACTATTCCTGTCTTTTGCTGCGGTATTTTAACTTGTGTGTTAGTCGAGAAATTCCACCTTTGTGGCTACGGTGCAGCATTACCAGAGAATGTTCGAAAAATCCTTAAAGATTTTGATAATGAAGAACGTAAAAGCCGTACAAATCTAGACTATGCAAAACTGATTATCCAAGCGCTGATTGCAGTATGGTTGATTGTTGGTCTAGCGATGCACTTAGCCGCGGTAGGTTTGATTGGTTTAACTGTTATCATCTTTGCGACTTCGTTTACAGGTATTACTGAAGAGCATGCACTTGGCAAAGCATTTGAAGAGGCACTGCCGTTTACAGCACTATTGGCCGTGTTCTTCTCAATCGTTGCTGTGATTATTGATCAACAGCTCTTTACCCCTATCATTACTTGGGTACTTAGCCTTGAAGGTAGTGCACAGCTAACCATGTTCTATGTTGCGAATGGCCTGCTGTCTATGGTGTCTGATAACGTTTTCGTTGGTACCGTTTATATCAATGAAGTGAAGTCTGCGCTAGTTCATGGTGTGATCTCACGTGACCAATTTGATATGTTAGCCGTTGCGATTAACACAGGTACTAACCTACCTTCTGTTGCGACACCAAATGGTCAAGCAGCATTCCTATTTGCACTAACATCAGCCCTTGCACCGTTAATTCGTCTATCTTACGGTCGCATGGTGTACATGGCACTGCCATACACTATCGTGCTAACGCTGGTTGGTTTGGCGGGTATCGAGTTTATGCTGGTTCCGATGACGGAATGGTTCTACGACATGGGCTGGCTAGTTCACAACACAGCTGAAGCCGTATCAACGATTGCACCAGTTGCTGGACATTAATTGAATTTTCAGTAAATTTAATGGTCTGACTATCAACAAAGCCCTGATTTGTCAGGGCTTTGTTATATTATATCCATCAAACTGATATATACGCCAACGCCGAAATCACGCTGGCATATGAACTAATTGAAGAGACGATTCAATGCAATTTTTATATTCATTCTCTAAACGTCGCTCATCGTGGCTGTTACTGCTAGCATTTATACTCTTTTTTGAAGCGAGTGCGCTTTTCTTTCAGCATGGGATGAAGTTGCCACCTTGTGTTATGTGTATCTACGAGCGTGTAGCCATGTTTGGTATCGCTATTGCCGCGTTAGTGGGTTTAAGTGCCCCGCATAACCCGGTGATCCGTTGGCTTGGCTTAGCTGGTTGGGGGTATAGCGCCTATGAAGGTCTCATGCTTTCAATCAAGCACGTAGACTATCAGCTCAACCCATCGCCATTTAACACCTGTGATCTCTTTGTTCAGTTCCCTAGCTGGGCACCATTAAATCAATGGATCCCTGGTGTCTTTGAAGCCTATGGTGACTGTGGCAAAGTCGTGTGGATGTTCATGGGACAAACTATGCCACAGTGGCTAGTCATCATTTTTGGTGCAAATTTAATCGCGCTGGCAATCATTGTTATCGCGCAATTGGTCGGGATCAAAGCAAAGAAAGAAGCATAGTCACTCGGCTTGGTATGCTTAATCGTTAAAATAAAAGGCGTTCATTACGAACGCCTTTTTAATAACTTGGACTATCACCCTTTTGCAATCAGAGCATCAACTATTGGGTAATCTGCTGGGCACAAAGCGTAATCTTTGATTTGTGACTTAGCCAGCCACACCATAGCTTGATGACTATGCAGTTCACAGTGGCCTGATCGCCAATGACTGACATAGCCCTTTAGCTCGATAACTTTATCACCGTAGTCAAACACACTATTCGCAAGCCAAGCACCGGTTTGCGTTTCAATCGCTAACTCCTCGGCTAACTCACGCTCAAGCGCTTGCTCTGGTGTTTCATTAGGCTCTACTTTGCCGCCTGGAAACTCCCATAAACCACCTTGGCTAGCATCATCAAGCCGTTGAGCGAGTAGATACAATCCATCTTTCTCGATAACACCCGCCACCACGGTGATCCTTGGCTTCTTCGTCACAGTCATCACGACTTACTTACCGCAACACTGCTTGAATTTTTTACCGCTTTCACATGGACACGGATCATTACGGCCAATGTTTTTGTACGGGTTAACTGCCACGGCGCCCGCACCAATTTGCAGCTCATCAGCCGCCATCACCACTTCCGTAAGCATGATCTCAAGTTGCGGGTACAAAGAGGCAGGCGCTGGCATATTATCAATACCTGCCGCTTGCATTTGCGCTAATGTTTCTTGTTCGTTCATCACTAACATCAGGGTTGTGATCAACGCTGATAACATGTTCATTGTGCCGTCAGATAGTGTTTGCTCTGACCATGCTGGCTCAATGTGCGGCCAAACAGATAAGAAACCTTCCGCGAAATGCGCCATGCTCTCGCTGATACCCTGTTCTTCAGTCCAGCATACTTCAGCAGGTAAGTCATACTCGCCCGCTTTAATATGGCGATATTGCAGCTCAAAATGGTTTAACACCGCCACTTTGTGCTCATCAGACATGGTAACACCAGTCTCTTCCGTGCCATCGTCAAGCAGTACAGGAAGCCACACCTCGGGCTCTAGAGGCTTAGGGTTTGCGTTCGCAGCTAATAATGCGCCTTCAATAAACGCCGCTGGCATGCCTTCCCAATCATTAGGTAAGGTCATTAATGTCATCATGGGTTAATCCAATTTATCAGACTCTGGTTTGGCACGGATTATACAGCACTCCCCCGTAGCTGCCAGTCACCTCTCAGCGAAACAACTCTTAAGGTAGGTCAATAAAATTGAAGTTTTTTGCGCAAATGTGTTGAAACCAAACACAATTAGAGGCAAAACTAGCGGTGGTCGTTAACACCGTTATGCAAGGGATACAAACAATGCAGGGAAAAATGCACGCCGTCATTGCTGGGGCCAGTGGTTTAGTGGGTGATGAGTTACTTCATCAGTTACTGGCACATGATGATATTGCCACCGTTTACTCTATAGCACGACGCGAATTACCCTTTCGTAGCAAAAAGCTAAAACAAATCATCCACCCTGAATTACGTGTCACCGAATGGGGGGATACCGATCCCACACCCCAGATCGGCTTTATTTGTTTAGGCACGACCCGTAAGCAAGCTGGTTCAAATGCGGCATTAAAAGCGGTTGATTATCAACTAGTTAAAGACGTTGCATCGACCATGAAAATGCTGGGAGTTAACCATATCATTGTGGTCTCAAGCCTATTTGCCCACCCTTTTTCCCCCTCCCATTACTTACGCTGCAAAGGCAAAATGGAACAAACCCTTAAAGGGATGGGATTTGAACACTGCACTTTCGTCCGCCCAGGCCCACTAAAGGGAGAGCGTTCAAAACCACGTAAAGACGAAGCCATCACCCAAGGCTTGCTTGATTCCCTCCACCCTTTGCTGATTGGCCCTTTTGCTAACCTAACGCCTATCCCTGCAGATCGCGTCGCTAAAATCATGCTAAACCATGCTCTTCACCCAACAGGAGAAGAATCCAGCACCACAGTGATTGCAGGAAAAGATTTGTTCGCTTAGATGACATCACTCGCATTCCACACTACAATCACGCCCCTTCAATAGGTGAGATAAAAGAACTGTCATGCGAGTAATATTAGGGCCGATGGAAGGCGTCTTGGATCATTTGATGCGCGAGATGCTAACCGATATCAACGATTATGATCTCTGCGTGACGGAATTTGTCCGTGTTGTCGATCAATTATTGCCAAGCAGTGTGTTTCACCGTTTATGCCCAGAGCTACAGCAAGGCGGCAAAACAAAGGCTGGCACACCTGTTCGTGTGCAACTTCTAGGGCAAGACCCACACTGGATGGCAGAAAATGCTTATCGCGCCCACCAGCTAGGCTCTGCTGGCGTGGATATCAATTTTGGTTGCCCTGCTAAATCGGTAAATAAGAGCCGTGGCGGCGCTGTATTACTGAAAGACCCCGAGCAAATCTATCAAATCGTTAAATCAGTGCGTGAAGCCGTTCATCCAACCAAGCCGGTGACAGCGAAGGTGCGTCTTGGCTGGGACGACCCCAATCACTGTTTTGAAATTGCCGATGCAGTACAACAAGCAGGCGCTGATGAAATAGCGATTCATGCCCGCACTAAAATTGATGGTTACAAAGCCGACACGATTAAATGGGATTATATTGGCCAACTGCGTCAACGCTTACGTATGCCTATTATTGCTAATGGTGAAGTGTGGAATTATCAAGACGGGCAGCGCTGTATTGAATCGACACAGACCGATGCATTGATGGTGTGCCGCGGCGCCCTTAATCTGCCTAACCTCTGTAATGTGGTAAAGCACAACGACAGACACATGACATGGACAGATGTTTTAGCACTCTTGCTTAAATACTCTGAATATGAAATTAAAGGCGACAAAGGGCTCTACTACCCTAATCGTGTGAAGCAGTGGTTTGCTTACTTGCGCCATGAATACCCGCAAGCCAAAGAATTGTTTGTGGATATTCGCAGCCACAAAAAGGCCGCGCCGATTATTGAAGTATTACAGCGTGCACATGATAACGAGCAGTCTCAATAACCAAGCTAATCACCTAACCAATCAAGATGGTGTATATCTCGCTGTGCTTTAGTCTGTTGGCAATTCGACGATTGCTCACAATTGTAACGATAACTGTAATCGTCCCATAAGATATGATCTAAGCTCTCAGCGCCATGAGGGCTTAAACCTTGGGAGCGAAGATCTGTTCCAGCCTTTCTCTCTATCTCGTTCATAATCATACCTGCCTGTAATGAAGATGACGTTGCTTATAATATTTATAGACCAAAATTGGTTATATAAATATCACCCAATAACGCAGATCGAAAAAACCCAGCATCAAGCTGGGTTTTCAGTATTTAGCACAATTTAAAATCTAGCGATTGGGATGATTTAAAATGTGATCTTCCCAATCAATTACATCAATCTCGTACACGACTTGGCCGCATACCGATTCATTCGCTTTGTGCATCGCGTCTTTAGAGCCCGTAATCAGTGGATGCCACTCTGCTAGGTCTTTACCTTCTGCCAGCATACGGTAAGCACAGGTATCAGGAAGCCAAACGAACTCATCAATACGATCGCGAGTTAGCTTCAAACACTCTTCACCGGATTCAAAACGGTTTGGATAATCTTTACATGAGCACGTTTTATCGTCGAGCAGGCTACAAGCAACATTCGTGTAGTAGATCTCATCGGTATCGTCGTCGATAAGCTTGTGCAAACAACACTTTCCGCAGCCGTCACACAGCGATTCCCACTCATCATCTGTCATATCGCGTAAATCTTTTTGCTGCCAAAACTGCGTCATACTCACTACCTCTATCTTGTTACTCCCCGCTCGATCAAGCAAAGAAGGCGGTGTTATAGCGAGCCACAGCATAAAGTGCAAGCATTAGCCGTCAGCAAGATAACAATTACCTATGTAATAATAATCACTCTTATCTAAATGCTAAATTTACGGCTTTTTTTGACCGTTTATAGCAAGAGTGATAACGTTCGCGTCCATTTTGAGCATAGTGCTCATACGAACCACATCTAGAGTATAGGAAGTGTTATGGAATGTCGTTTAGGTTGCGGAGCATGCTGTATCGCCCCTAGCATTTCGTCCCCAATCCCAGGTATGCCAAATGGGAAGCCTGCGGGTATGCGCTGCGTACAACTAAATGAAGAGAACTTATGTAAGCTCTTTGGAAAACCAGAACGCCCTAAAGTATGTCATTACTTTAAGGCGTGTCCTGATCTGTGCGGTAAAACGAATCAGCAAGCATTGGATAATATTACAGAGTTAGAAAGCTTAACCTAAGTCGGTTAGCGAGCTATCGCTAATCTGGCTATCTGAGTAATACTGCTTACCTGAACGCTACGGCCAACTAAGACGCAATTTTCCCCGTTAAAATACGTAATGCTGATTTAGCATGTTCTACAGCCTGATGGCCAGAGAACGTTAAGTAGCCACCATCTTCTTGGGTTACTAATCCTTTCGCGTAAAGACGCTTCGCTGCATCGACTAATTCAGGCGCTGCATCTGTACGTACTTTGATCCCTTCTAAATCACTGTGCATTGGGAATTTAACTAACAGGTTTAGTTCTGCGACAAGTTCATTGTTGTATGGCATAGGTACCTCATTCTCTATTTTTAGTGCTGTCTTAATACTAGCGGCTAGCCATAATAAAAATAGGTGATGAGATCATATCTCTGCCACTCTATATCGCGAATAAAGCGACATAGTTCAAAGATTGCAAAATGAAAAAAAACCGCTCTAAAAGAGCGGTCTTAATATTGAATGTTTTTTCAGCAGTTTATGCTTGAATACCCACAATCAACCAGGGTGCATTTGGTGTGACTAAGTCACGCTCTAAATGCCATACGTCCGTGATATCTTCTTCAACACCCTCGTTACTGTCTTTGTAACGGCCAGAGAATTGAATACTCAGCTGCGCCATATTCGCATCGTAATCAGCACGCACTAGCTCAGCATCAACATACATTACCTCGGTATGTTGCTCACCAACTAGCTTTGCGCGTTCACCAGAAAGATCAGCAAATAATGCTGGTGAAACATATTCACGAATTTTATCTAATTCGTTATGGTTCCACGCACCTTGAATGACGCGGTAGTGATCGCGAGATCCACTTAAAAACGCATTCATATTGAAGTTTGGCGGCAGATTGAATGGCACATCACTATCTGTTGATGCATAACCATGGTTAGGTTGTGCGCTTGATGCTGTATTCGCTTGTGCTGCTTGACGGTATTGAGGCTGTTGCTGCTGTGGGGAATTCCCCGCATAAGCTTCTCTGTGTCCCATTGGCGTCGATTTAGTACCACGCATAGTTTTGAATAGTTTGAAAATAACAAACGCAATCAAGCCAATGATCAGGATATCCATGAACTGGATACCATCAAAAGCACCGCCAAAGAATGCCGCTAATAATCCACCAGCAAGCAAGCCACCTAACAAACCACCCATTAAGCCTTTTTTACTCGACTGAGCTGCTGGGCTGGCTTTTTGTTTGCCAATCGAATCCGTTTGTTGTGGCTGTTGTTTTTTCGCTGGGGCTGTTTTAAAGCTCTTACCGAAAGATTTACCGCCACCAAATTTCTTTGCGTCTGCATGAGGTGCAACAAATGTTACCGCCACGATCAGAGCAAAAAGCGTGAAAAAGCGTTTCATCAAAAATACCTTTGCCAAAATAAGCTCCCAGCATCGTAGCGGCAAGCGTTGGAAAGTCAATCACACAGGTATCTCAAAATGTTACCATTTCGTTTATTTCCCTTAATTCAACACTTTTTAAGCGAATTAAACTTTCTTAGCCTGCATGATAATGCTAATACTTAACCTATCCAGGCCGTCATAATGGACGGCTATACTTATGGTGAACATACAATGCAAGATACGCATAGCAAAGTCATTGGCTACCTTCTGTGGATTTTTGGTTTCACAGGGGCGCACCGCTTTTATTACGGCAAACCAGTAACAGGTACAATTTGGTTTTTAACGCTGGGACTGTTCGGTATTGGCTGGTTAATTGACTTGTTTTTAATCCCATCGATGGATAGAGAAGCTGACATGCGATTTCAAGCCGGTGATGTTGATTACAATGTCGCGTGGTTGTTGCTGACATTCCTTGGCTTTTTAGGTGTACATCGCATGTACATGGGTAAGTGGCTTACTGGCATTTTGTATCTTTGTACATTTGGCTTTTTCCTGATTGGGATACTGATCGATTTTTGGACGTTAAATGATCAAGTATCGATTGAAAATAGCCAGAAACGCCGCAGCTAAAACGTCATAAAATTGACAGGCAAATATTTAGCCAACCTAGAGTGAGAGAGGGTTCACAACATGTTTTGTAATGAAAAACGGCCCCTCAATACACCTTGACCCGAGGTGTATGGAAGGATTAAAATATCGAACATCGTTCTATATTGTACAGCTATAATTCAGTTTCCTAGGTGAGGGTTTACCAATGAAATGTAGCTGAGTGAAATTTTTATATTCGAAAGAGACAACTTAATGGCAAGAAGAAATGACCACACTCGTGAAGAGTTGGTAAGCATGACATTGGAGCAAGTGAAGCTATTTTTAAGTGAGCATCCGCATCACGAACTTAGCCTTCGCAAAGTTGCCGCCATGATTGGTTATGTACCAAGTACGCTGGTCAATGTTTTTGGTAACTACAACCTTTTGCTACTTCACTCTGTTGCCCAAACTCTTGATGAATTATTTGCTGAAGCTGCAGTACAAATGGATAGCGCAACCTCATCAGAAGATGCATTGCGTAAGTTGGCCTACTGCTACTTAAATTTTGCGTCTAAAAACCCATACCGTTGGCAGCTTATTTTCCAGCACACCATGAATGGTGAGCAACTACCTGACTGGCAATCTGATCGTATCAACAATATGACAGGCATGCTTGAAAAGCTGATCCGCGACATTAACCCGAACAACAGCGATGAGTCGATTCTAGAAGCAAGTCGTGTGATTTGGGCGGGTGTACACGGTATTACTCTACTGTCAGTTGACGACAAATTATTTACCTCAACACCTGTTGATGGCAAAGCACTGATCGATAACTTGCTCAATACTTATTTAGCCGCTTGGCAACAATAAGCGGAGTAAACAATGAGTAACAAGCCTCAGTCGCGGCTATTAACAAAACAACGTTTTTTACCGTACTTTCTGACTCAGGCGCTAGGGGCATTCAACGATAACGTGTATAAAAACGTGTTATTGATTTTGATTGCCTTTTCTGCACCTGGCGCACTCCCTTTTAGTTCAGACTTAGCAATTAATCTTGCTGCGGGTCTGTTCATTTTGCCATTTTTCTTATTTTCAGCCACTGCCGGTGTGTTAGCCGATAAATATGACAAAGCGCAGATCATGCGAATCGTCAAATTTGCTGAAATTGTTATCATGTCTTTAGCGGCTGTCGCTTTCTTATTTGAGAGTTACTTACTGCTGCTGGTGCTCTTGTTCCTAATGGGGACACAGTCGACATTTTTTGGCCCGGCAAAATACGCACTACTGCCTCAACATTTGAAAAAAGATGAGTTAGTTTCAGGTAATGCTTTAGTTGAAACAGGCACTTTCGTCGCTATTTTGTTGGGAACCTTGCTGGCAGGTATTATTGCCAACCAAGAACACGCACCACTTATCGCGGCGATCAGCGTGGTGAGTTTTGCCGTGATGGGCTATCTGACATCGCGTTGGATCCCTGAAGCCAAACCAAGCACACCCGATATCACCTTCAAATGGCAACCTTGGCGTCAAACTCGGCATACGCTGAAATTAGCTCGTCAAGACAAAACCATTTTTCAGTGTGTGATTGGTATCAGCTGGTTCTGGTTCTTGGGGGCTTGTTACCTCACGCAGTTCCCTAACTTTGCTAAGCAATACTTAGGTGGCAATGCGGCGTCGGTCTCTTTCTTGTTAGCACTGTTTTCAATTGGTATTGCCGTCGGCTCACTCTTGTGTGACCGCTTGTCGAACCACAGAATTGAACCTGGTATTGTGCCGCTCGGCAGTTTAGGCATCACGATCTTTACCGCAGATCTCATGTTTGCCACGCCAACAACCATTGCTACTGCGGATTCATTCTTGGCCTTTGTGACGAACCCTGAATTACTCCGTGTATTCATCTCGTTAACCATGCTTGGCGTGTCTGGTGGTATTTTTATCGTGCCTTTGTATGCCATGATGCAAAACCGAGCAAAACCTGAAGAACGAGCCCAAATCATCGCTGCAAATAATATCTGGAATGCCTTATTCATGGTAATGAGTGCAATCACAGCCATAGTTTGCCTCTCGATACTGGGCATGGGTATACCACAATTTTTCTTTATGCTCGCCATGATGAACTTAGTGGCTGTTTGCTATATTTATTGCCAAGTGCCTGACTTCTTTTGGCGTTTTATGGTGTGGATTGTGACCCACACTATGTACCGTGTTAAACACAAAGATTTACTTAATATTCCAGAAACAGGTGGCGCTTTAATTGTCTGTAACCATGTGACCTACATGGATGCGCTGATATTAGCAGGTTCGACACCTCGGCCGATCCGCTTTTTAATGGATCGCGATATCTATAGCTTGCCGCTGGTTAAACGCTTCTGTAACGCATGTAATGTGATCCCCATTGATGCTGAAGATCGCCGCTCTGTGGCTATCGCATTAAACCAAGTGAGTGAACGCTTAAACCGTGGCGATGTTGTTTGCATCTTCCCTGAAGGGCAACTGACATACGATGGTGAAATGGGCCCCTTCTTACGTGGCATTAATGTTGTGCTTAAGCGCACCAACCCGACGGTTAAAGTTATCCCTATGGCATTGCAAGGCCTGTGGGGAAGTTACTTCAGTCGTGAGGGGGGGAAAGCGATTTTAAAAATACCCAAGCGTTTTTGGTCTAAGGTCACTGTGCTTGCAGGAGAGCCAATGCTCACTAGCGATGTTACAAGCGATATACTACGCGAGCGCGTATTACAGCTACGTGACAATAAAGGCTAACCTCTTCAGGTAATATATTACTGTCTATCTCCTAGGTGGGAGTAGACATGAAAAAGGCGCTATTCATAGCGCCTTTTCTTTCTGGGTAACAACGTATTCAGTTACTTAGTGGAATTGGGATAACTTTGCTCATCCAGCCATTGCTGTAATTGTGAGCGTGAAACTTTAATGCCTCGCCCACTCAGATGTTCAGGAAAAGTTAGATAGCTAACGGGTCTTTTGAATCCTGTCACCTGCTCTGCCATAAACAGCTCCAGCTCATTTACTAAGCCAGCATCTAAAGGCAAGGCCGTGGTGATAATGGCAACAGGGCGTTGGCCATACTCATCGTCTGCTCGCGGTAATACAAATGCTTGCTGAACCTTAGGGTGAGTCGTTAGTACCTTTTCAACCGTCTCTGGTTGTATGTTTTCGCCACCAGAGATAAACATATTGTCCGCACGACCAAGAATGACTAGCTCATCGTTTTGCCATTCACCCAAATCACGGGTGCTAAACCACTCACCTTCTGTGGCTGGAAAAATCATTTGATTACGGTAATAGCCTAAACATAAACTCGCTCCGCGAACAAAAATCTCCCCCTCTTTCACCATCAGCTCTCGATGCGGGATCACATGCCCGACACCGCTACTGCGATCTGCCCGCTTCACTGTGACCGTTGATGCCATTTCTGTCATTCCATAACCGCACCAACAGGCAATACCCGCTTGTTCAGCTTGCTCGGTTAATGATGGCGGGATCACTGCTCCACCAAGTAACACTTCTTTTAGTTGCCAAGCTTGATTAGGCTCTTGAGTGTTATCCAGTAAGCGTTGTAATTGCGTTGGCACTAAAGACGCATGCGTCACTTGACGCAATTCATCGGCTAAATCCGCCGATTTAGGGATCACAATAGCAGCACCACTATGCAGCCAACGCCACACAATCGCCATACCCGATACATGGTACAAAGGCAGCGATAATAACCAGCTATCACCGGGGGTGAAACTCATCAAACTGAGCAAGCCATCGGCGCTGGCAAGGTGTTGCTCTGCGGTATGAACTACGGCTTTCGGTAGCCCAGTTGATCCCGACGTTAAGGTATACGTAACAGCTCGTGACGGTTGCCAAGTCACAGGGACAAGGCGCGGCTGGATTGCAGGCAGTAAACGCAAGATTTGAGGTACGTTGACTGACGAGCAAGCGTCATCTTGCTGCTGTGGAATAAAGCTCGATTTTGGCGGTAACCAAATAGCTTGTGGTTTTAATTCATCAAGAATGGCATTCAGCTCAATATCTGAAAACCTTGGGTTCAATCCCACATAGCGTGCACCAATGCGTATCGTTGCCAAAAAGAGCCAAACTAAATGCACAGAATTAGGTGCTATTGCCGCCACTAATTGATCACGCTTAATGCCTTGTTCGATCAAACCCTGGGCATATTGTTCAATACGCTCAGATACTTCATGCCAACTAAAGCTTTGTTCCCCAAACGACAAAGCGGCCGCTGACGGCCGCTCTGTTGCCCAATGTTGCCAGGGCCATGTGGAGAAGTGAGTTATTACTTCTGCCATACCACCTCAAGTTCTGAGAGCGGCGTCACCGGTAAATCACAACCCGGCCAAGCCTGCTCCAACTGTGCTTTAAATAATTGCATCGTATCAAGCCCAGGGATCACAGCGGGTGTTTGCCACTGCGACAAACGCGCTAACTGATTCAAACCTAAGCTTGATTCCATGCTTGAACTAATAATTGCCGTTAAACCGACGGCTTGTGCTTGCGCTACCAACGAGATACAGCGAGCGACCGAACCAACCAATGTTGGTTTAATCACAATTGCCACCACGCCGTCTTCCGCTTTCACTTCAAAACCTTCATCGCGTACGGTTTCATCCCACGCAATGCTAATGCCGGTTTCTTTGGCAAACGCTAAGCTATCTGCTGGGTTCATGCAAGGCTCTTCTAAGAAAGCGATCCCAGCACGATGTTCTGGCTTAACATATTTAGCAAATTGCTGCGCTTTAATAGGCGTCCATTGACGGTTTGCATCTAAACGCAATTTTACGTCAGGGATCGCTTCAATGAACATGTTTGCCACAATACCATCGCGTACTGCTTCATACATACCCACTTTAATTTTAGCGACTTTTTCACCCGGCATTTGGTTAAGTTGTTCAACCAAGTCATCGGGATCGCCAGAGCATAGCGGTGCAACTAAATAATTACCTTCGGCAGGTAACCCACCCGCTAGCTCAAGTTCCGCCATACTCAGGCCGAACGCGACAGATGGGTAGGCATCGCTAAGATCAAATGCGGCATTTTCATTGGTAGCCCAAGCTTCAAGTAACTGCTGAGCTTGCTCACCCGCTTGCTCAGCCGTTTCATTACTAAATTCAGGTAATGGGGCAATTTCACCAAACGCCACTTTATCGCCGTCACGCAGCTCAACGACCCAACCTTCACGGGTCACTAAACGCTGTGAGCGTAAGATGACGCCCGAATCCATCGGCAGCGCGTAACGATACAGTTTTACACTTCGCATATCGGTTAGCCTTATGGGTTACGCTTAAACTTGCTGAAGTCAGGGCGACGCTTCTCATTGAATGAGTTACGACCTTCTTGGCCTTCTTCTGTCATGTAGAACATCATGGTTGCGTTACCCGCCAGCTCTTGAAGACCCGCTTGGCCATCACAATCTGCATTGAGCGCTGATTTCAAGCAACGCAGTGCCATTGGGCTGTGTTGCAGTGTTTCACGACACCAACGCACCGTTTCACGCTCAAGTTCAGCATAAGGAACAACATGGTTTACGAGCCCCATATCCAATGCTTCTTGTGCATCGTAGAAACGGCATAAGAACCAAATTTCGCGTGCTTTTTTCTGACCAACGATACGCGCCATGTAAGACGCACCCCAGCCACCATCAAATGAACCAACCTTAGGGCCCGTTTGACCAAACTGTGCGTTATCAGCCGCAATGGTTAAGTCACACATCATGTGTAAAACATGACCACCACCTACAGCGTAACCCGCTACAGCAGCAATCACAGGCTTAGGACAAGTACGGATTTGACGTTGGAAGTCCAGTACATTTAGGTGGTGAGTACCTTCATTGTCACGGTAACCGCCGTAGTCGCCACGGATCTTCTGATCACCGCCAGAACAGAATGCATCTTCACCCTGACCAGTTAAGACAATCACACCCACATTTTCGTCGTAACGTGCGTTTGCTAACGCATCAATCATTTCTTTAACCGTTTGCGGGCGAAATGCATTACGAACTTGTGGACGGTTAATGGTAATTTTTGCAATACCATCCGCTGATTTTTCAAAAAGAATATCTTCGTAGCCTTCAGAGCAATCAGCCCATTCAACCGGTGCGTACAATTCTTCTTCTGTCAGACCTACAGTTCTAGCCATGATGTTTTCCTAATCTTTTTTAACTGCGTTATGAGAGCAATCGCACTCAACAACGTTTAACAAACTCTTCGACGCACCCACTAAACGCTTGAGGTCGTTCAATGTGTACATTATGCCCCGCACCCACAACAGCAATATTGTCTAGTGCTGATGCTTGTGCCAAGCCTTTAAATTTTTCATCGTGCTCACCGTATATATAACAGTGAGGTACCGTGAGTTTTTGTAACTCTGGCAATAGTTCAGGCTGCTTGGATAATGACGTAGCCATCATCATTGCCGCCACTGCACTGCCAAGGTTATCACTGCGTTTTGTGATCAAACCTTGTCTTTGGTCATGATCCAGTGATGAAAATACCGCTTGCTGATACCAATCGGTTAAAACCTGATGCATCGGCTCATGGGCAAAACGATGCGCCCATTTTTCGTCATTTGCAAATCTTGTAGCACGTTCTGTCTGCGGTAACCCAAAATGACCGCCTTCAATCACCAAGCCTTTAAGTTTTGGTTGATTGTTAAGCATTGTTTCTGTGTTATTCACAACCGCCGCATGCTCAACTGTAAAATCTGGCTCATTTGAAAAAGCAGCGACAGCATGATACATGGCTAAACGCGCCCCCAACGAGTACCCAATCAGAACATACTCTGTCACCCCACGATGAAGTAAGGTCTCTGTAATTGCCGCATTCGCCTGTTCAAAATCAGTTACCGTCACACACTGACTCTGGCTGTGTCCTGGTAGATCAATGGCTAAACAAGGGTAATACGGTGATAAATAATCAATCACCAATCGCCAATCTTGCCCGCTCCCTAATAACCCATGCAGAAAAACCAAGGTGGGCTTACTCTGTAACAAGGTGAGGTCATTAGGGTAATAACTCTCAGAGTAGAGCAGCATTTTTCACCTCAGCAAAAAGGGCTTTTAAGGCTTCGCCCGCTTCACCCGCAGGGGTTTTCACTTCAATGAGAGTTGTACCTGCATGCGCTAAGCCTAAACGGACGGCATCTTCTGCTTGTGACAAGTTTTGTGGACACGCATAACCTAAACCAAACATGGCAGCTGCATGCTGAAAATCAAGACCATGTGGCATACGATAGAAGTCATCACGCTGATCGCTCGGCACAGGCAGCAAATCAAAGATGCCGCCACCATCGTTATTGGTCACTAGCACCACAATAGGGGTTGAAGCTTCTCGTAATAAGGCTAGTGAATTAAGGTCGTAGAGCAAAGAGGTATCACCAAGTAATACCATTAACGGCGCTTGTCGTGCGCGTTGTACACCCGCAGCCGTTGCAATCAAGCCATCAATACCCGAAGCACCACGATTGGCAAAAGTAACTGCAGTCGGCAAGCTACCACACATATCAAGTAAGCGTACAATGAGGCTATTACCTAAAAACCACTCAGTGTCCGCAGATGTCCAACTTGGTAAGCGCTCTGCAATGCTTAATTCACAAAGTTGTTCAGTATGCGATTGCAGTAATTGGCGGTATTGGGTACCCGCCCCTTCCAGTGCCTTCGCCCACCCTTTATACGCAGATTCTACAGGTAACTGCTCACAAATAATGAATGCTTGTTCAGCCCAATCTTTGGCATTGGATTGAATACGCACACCACGACGATGAGATGCATCTAAGCGGCCAATAGACGGGTCGATTAACCAATAATGCGACCAGTCAGTCGCAGCAATAAATTGACCTAAGCGTTTAGAAACAAGACGGGCACCAAATTGCAATAATGTATCGGCTTGCGCCATCAACTGCTGGCATGCTTCATTTTGTAGCCAGACATCAAAACCTTGATAGGCCGTGCTGCCCCCACTTTGCGGGTCGGCCAATAATGGCCAGCCAAGTTGCTGTGCTAATGCTTCAACCGCCGCAAACTCATAAGGCGGTAACTTACCCGCAACAATAACACCGCGGCCACGAAGCATTTCCGTCCATTGCTGAGGGTCGATGCAAGGCATGGCCGATACGGTGCCTAGCTGAAAAGTCAGGTAAGGCCGCTCATCCTCTTGCCATGCAGAAACCGGCGCAAGGTACTCTCTGAATGCGCGAGATTCACCGTATAAAGGTTCTGGATAATGGCAATTAAAATGCACCGCACCGCCAAGTTGCGCTTGCTGGTGCATGGCTTCATCAAGGGTTGTTAATAACCATGCGGCAGGAACATCAAGACTGGGAGACGGTATATCGTGATAAGCAGTAACATGAGAGGAGAAAATCCCTGCTTGGACAATCGCTTGGTTTGCGCCACAGGCAATTAACTCAGCAGGTCTATCTGAGGTTAATAACACCAGTTTTTCACCCGTTAACCCAGATTCAGCCACTGCAGGTAATAAGTTTGCCACTGCAGTGCCTGATGTCACTATCACCACAACAGGCAAATCACTGGCTTTCGCCAACCCTAATGCTAAAAAGCCTAAGCCACGCTCATCAAAATGCGTATGAATCGTTATATCAGGGTGATTTGCCGCCGCCAATGTTAGCGGCGTAGAACGAGAACCAGGCGCAATACAAACATCTTTAACACCTAATCGACTCAGCTCTTCAAGCATTAATCCTGCCCAGCATTGATTAAGTGCGGCGCGATAGGTGGTTGAAGGCATTAAAGGTTGTGTCATGCCGACTGACGCTCCATTTCTGTTTCATTACTATTCAGTAAGCTACACAATGTCGACGTTTTACGATCCAGCTCTTTCCATTCACTGTCCGCCGTTGAGCCAGGTACGATCCCTGCCCCCGCAAACAAGTGAATTTCCTCACCCATGATCAGGGCACTGCGGATCGCGACACAAAACTCACTACGGTGGCGACTTAAAAAGCCCACAGCACCACTGTACCACCCACGCGCAAACGGCTCATGAGTAGAAATAAAATCCAGTGCTTTATCTCGTGGCAAACCAGCAATCGCCGCTGTCGGTTGTAAGTTATCTAACAAGTCGGCGTTATACACCAGCTCATTAAGCTGACCACCAATACGACGCTTTAAGTGCTGTACTTTGCGTAAGCGCACTAACTCTGGCGTCTTCGCAACATCCAGAGCGTGACAACAGGTATTTAAGCGACTCACAATATCATCAACCACTAAGCGGTTTTCGTAACGATTTTTGCTGTCGTCCAATAACCACTGCGCCAAACGCCCATCCTCCGCTTCATTCGCGCCACGACCAATCGTGCCCGCTAATGCCTCGGTTTTAATGTCGCAGTGGTGACGCATGAATAGGCGTTCTGGGGTTGAACCAATAAAGCAATGCTTGGCATCAAGCGCCATCATAAAGTGAAAGCTATTCGCATTGCTGCTTCGACTGGCTTTCAATAACTGCGCAGGAGATACAGGCGCATCTAATTTCAGCGTCGTGCGGCGGGCTAAAACGACTTTTTCAAACACTTTTTGCGATATAGCATCAAGCGCTTGCCCTATCATGTTCGACCAGCCTGAAAAATCAGGCGCATGAGTTCGACCAATCACATTAGAGCGTATTTGGCTGATCGGCGACGTCGCTGTAGTTAATTTACTCAGCGCTGCGATCAACTGATCACGAATGGTCGATGATTCAGACAGGTTCACCGCCAAATGCCAACTATCATCCATTCGGATCACTTCGCACTGGGGCAAAAAGAAAAAAGAAGATAAGCAACGACGATTACGATCAGTACGGCCATCAAACGAACGGCCGCCCCACACTCGCTGATCATCGGCTAAGATTTTTTCAGCAACTAAAGGGTCGGTAAATGTCTTGATTTGACCTAAGGCCACCACTTCTTCTCGGCTATCTCGCGATTGCCAATAAAATTTTGGAAAAAGAGGCTGGGCGTCCATCCAGTCAATAAGATCAGTGTTTGTCGGTAAATTCATCTTTACCATCAAACGTTGAGTTGATTTTGAAGCGTGTTGAATCTTTTGGATTAATTGCTCAACAGCAGTTTGTAACGCGGTCAAGGTAACCTCACTCAGCTCTCTAGCACCTTACGGCTCATCCCTGGCTGATTGTTAGTGCGCCTATCACTGGACACAAATTCTACCTTCGCTACACCAATTATTCAGCCAAACACATAAAGTATGCATAACGCGAATCGGTATAACCATAAATTGATTGGGTCATTCTATCGTACTAATCCCAATCTGACTAATAAAGTCATTACTCAACATGAGTTTTCATATCTGGTCATAAAACGTCACGCCTTACACATCCAGCTCCTCTTCATTGAATTCAACGAAAAAGACCAGTTGATATCACTGGCTAGAACAGAATTTAATAACAGAAAAAACTATTTTGCCTGATTATTTTCTGCAAGGTATTTATTTCAATCCATTTTATCGTGTAATTTATCGAAATATCGTCATTATTGTCAGGAAAGTAAAATGCAGAACATCGGGATGTCCTCCAAGCTCAACAATGTATGTTATGACATTCGTGGGCCCGTTCTTAAGCATGCCAAACGCATGGAAGAAGAAGGGCAGAAAATTCTTAAACTCAACATTGGGAATCCCGCCCCATTTGGCTTTGACGCCCCTGATGAAATTCTAGTCGATGTGATCCGTAACCTACCGACATCACAAGGTTATTGCGACTCAAAAGGCATTTACCCTGCCCGTAAAGCGGTAGTGCAACACTACCAAAAACGTGGCCTACTCGATTTAGATGTCGAGGATGTTTACATTGGTAATGGTGTGTCTGAGTTGATTGTAATGGCGATGCAAGCCTTACTTAACTACCAAGATGAAATTTTAGTACCGTCACCTGACTACCCACTTTGGACTGCGGCGGTATCACTATCTGGCGGTACTCCTGTACATTACATCTGTGATGAACAGTCAGACTGGTATCCCGATCTCGACGACATTAAAAAGAAAATCACTCCAAACACCCGCGGGATTGTACTAATAAACCCGAACAACCCAACGGGTGCGGTTTATAGCCGAGATTTCTTATTAGAAGTGGTTGAGATCGCGCGTAAGCACAAACTGATCATTTTTGCCGACGAAATCTACGATAAAATCCTTTATGACGGCGCACAACACACTTCCATTGCCCCACTGGCTGAAGATGTTTTCTGCGTTACCTTTAACGGTTTATCAAAATCGTACCGTGTCTGTGGTTTCCGTGCGGGTTGGATGGTGCTATCAGGGCCCAAAAATATCGCGAAAGGCTATATTGAAGGCCTGGAAATGCTGGCCTCTATGCGTTTGTGTGCCAATGTCCCAATGCAGCACGCCATTCAAACAGCGCTAGGTGGCTATCAAAGTATTAACGAGCTGATCTTGCCTGGTGGCCGACTATTAGAGCAGCGTAATAAAGCCTACGAGCTCATTACTCAAATTCCAGGCGTAAGCTGCGTGAAGCCAAAAGGCGCATTGTACTTATTCCCGAAACTGGACCAAAAGAAATTCAACATTGTTGATGACCAACGTATGGCACTGGATTTCTTACAGCAAGAAAAAGTGTTGCTGGTTCATGGCACAGGTTTTAACTGGAAGAAACCGGATCACTTCCGTATTGTGACATTACCTCGAGTTGATGATCTCGAAGTCGCGATTGGCCGTTTAGAGCGCTTCCTTCACAACTACCGTCAATAGGTTAGCACCCATAGATAGTCGCCAATAAGTAACGGTTAGCCCGTTATCACAACATGGCTCTTTAAGCCTCTGCCATGCAGGGGCTTTTGTTCATTTGAAGCCGCCACAAACTCACATTTTTCTGTTACCTTTAATAGACAGAAATCAGCATGACATGCTGAGCTTACGCTATTCATAACCTTATAAGCAGTCGATCATGAAACGTAGTCATTTCTTTGCTCACCTAGCACGTATGAAGCTCATCCAACGCTGGCCTTTAATGCGTTGTGTCTCTAACGAAAACATTTCAGAACATAGCCTCCAAGTTGCTTTTGTTGCTCACGCATTGGCCCTAATCAAAAACAAAAAATTTGGTGGTGAACTCAACCCAGAACGCATTGCGCTATTAGGAATGTTCCACGATTGCAGCGAAGTGATCACGGGGGATATGCCGACACCAATCAAGTACTTCAACCCAGCCATTGCTGAAGAATATAAAAAGATCGAGCTGGCAGCAGAGCAGAAACTTTTGTCGATGTTACCCGAAGAATTTCATGATGATTACGCGCCTTTAGTCGACAGTGAGCAAATCAATCAAGAAGATTACGCCATTGTGAAACAAGCGGATTCATTGTGCGCCTATCTAAAATGTTTAGAAGAGCTCAACGTCGGTAACCATGAATTTGCCAAGGCGAAAGCGAATATCGAGCACAACCTACAAAAACGGTCGACGCCTGAAATGGAATATTTCTTAGCGACCTTTGTTGATAGTTTTAATTTAACGCTGGATGAAATCAGTTAATGGAAGACTTTACTCTCACCGACAGCTGGCAAGATCGTAAAAGCAACGAGCAGAAAACACGCCGAAATGATCACCGTTCGGTTTATCAGCGTGACCGCGCCCGTATTCTTCACTCCGCCGCTTTCCGTCGCCTTCAAGCCAAAACGCAAGTCCATGGTGCTGGGCATCATGATTTTTACCGCACACGCCTTACTCACTCACTTGAGGCATCACAGATCGGAACTGGCATTGTCGCCCAGTTTAAAATCAATCAACCTGAGTTTCGTTCGCTCTTGCCATCGACCAGCTTGATGGAAAGCTTATGCTTAGCCCACGATATTGGTCACCCCCCTTACGGGCATGGTGGTGAAGTCGCGCTAAACTACATGATGCGAAACCACGGCGGCTTTGAAGGCAATGCACAAACCTTTCGTATTGTGGCCTTATTAGAACCTTATACTGAACATTTCGGTATGAATCTGTGTCGCCGTACACTGCTTGGTTTATTGAAATATCCCGCATTTATCGATCAAACTCATGCCGCTATCACGCCACCTGATGTAATCAACTATCGCCACTTAAAAGCCAAAGACTGGCACCCTGCCAAAGGAGTGTACCGCGATGACCAAGTCACTTTTGATTGGGTACTAAATACATTAAGTGCTAACGATCGGGCGCTATTTAGCACCATGCGTGATGAAAAAGCAGATAATCATGCTCATCAAAAGACACGCTTTAAGTCCCTAGATTGCTCTATCATGGAGCTTGCTGATGATATCGCTTACGGTGTTCATGATTTAGAAGATGCGATTGTGATGGGGATTGTCACCCGAGAACAATGGCAAGAAGTCGCCGCAAGCCAACTGGCTGAGTGTGGTGAGCCTTGGCTAGAAGAGCGGATCAGCACCTTAAGTGAACAACTGTTTGATTCGCACCATAAACGCAAAGATGCGATTGGCGCAATGGTGAACGCCCTGCTGACTTCTATTCATATTGCGCCCAGTATTCAAGACGGTTTAAATAGCTTTGACGAGCCGCTACTTCAATGGAATGCCTTTTTATCAGAACCCATGGAACGAGTACTCGATATTCTCAAGCATTTTGTGAGCGAGTACGTCGTGAAAAAGCCTGAAATTCAGTTGCTAGAATACAAAGGGCAACAGTTGGTGATGGAGCTCTTTGATGCCTTTGCTTCTGATCCTGAACGTTTACTGCCAGAAAACACTCGAACGCGTTGGCAACACGCTGTTGATAACGGTGACAATGAAATGCGGATCATCGCAGATTATATCTCAGGCATGACAGATGGCTTTGCGCAGCGCTTATACAGCACACTCTTTCACCCCACTACGGCAATGAGTGTGGGTAGCGAAGGGCATGGCTTCTAAGAGATATTAAAGACTAAGAGATATTAAAGGCGATAAGCTTCTACCTGGGGCTTATCGATTCAAAGGCGAGAGATACTCGCCTTTACACATCAAGACGACTTATTTTAAATAATTCCGCTCAAATACACCTGCTGGCATTTGCTGAATTTGAAATTCAATCATCTGGTTAAAGGTCTCTAACAATGGCGTAAAGTCGGTTTCATTCCCTTCTAGCGCGGTTAACGCGAGATAACCGGCCTCAACAGTTGAGACCCCTTCCTCTTTCGGTGATTTGCGAATACGGTAGTTACCACAGCTCACGTTGTCTAAATTGACCGTGGGAAGAGCGTGTAAGTTGGTTGAAAGCTGCCACATTTTATAGGCCTTCTTCCACGTGCCATCAAGCAAGATCAATGTCAGGGGCTTATTACCAGTCTGCTGCTGAGCCAACCTAGTTACAGCAGTTGACTCCTCACTTGGGTACACCAGCCAGACTTCACGAGTAGGATCCGCAAGCAGAGTATTGAGTACTTCATGCTCGCTAAAGTCTTCACCAACTAATAGCACACTATTTGTCAGCGACAGCGACAAAATCCGTGCCGTACCAATTGCACGATTAACTTCAGAGGGGTGTTGTAAAATACACAATTGCGTTTTAGCATCAATAGCTTGTATCCATTGGCAAATACACGCTTTTTTTGCTTTTCCACATTGTTCGCAATATCGACTCATGAGGTTGCCTTGTCTACTCGTCATTACTTAGTGTTCGCGGTACTTTTAGGGATCATCGCCCAATTGCCGCAGCTTCAACCGCTATTGGTTTGGGACCGAAATCTAATTCTCAACGGCGAAGTGTGGCGCATACTAACAGGAAACCTCACCCATACCAATTGGGCGCACCTGATAATGAATGCGTTTGCTTTCATCATCATCACCTTTATTTTTAGAAAACACATAACCATTAAGCCATACACCCAACTCATCGCAACAATCTCATTCATTATCGGTCTAGGTATTTTTGCAACCAGTATGGGATGGTACGCAGGCTTCTCTGGCGTATTACATGGTCTATTTGGTTGGGGAGCGATACAAGATATTAAATCGAAAACCAAAGGGGGATGGTTATTACTACTTGGCCTGGTGACTAAAATTGGTTGGGAGCAAATCTTCGGAGGCTCAATAAGTTCTGAGGCACTTATTGGTGCACGTGTTGCGACAGAAGCACACCTGATTGGCGCTATCGCAGGCATTCTGTTGGGTTTTATCCCCTTGTTCGCTAAACAGCAAAAAGATAACCACTGAATAATAGGAATACAAATTCAATTTTCAATAGGAGTACAACTTATTCTCCTGTTCGTATTTCACCTATTTTTACAAGGCCGCTTATTGTAACGCTGGTAAATCACCCAGTGTTAAAGCTCTATGCGGTCACGATTTTTCTCGACCGTCGCCAAACCAATCCCTTTTACCTTCGATAAATCATCCGCCGTTTGGAAGTCGCCATGTTGCTTACGGTACAGAATAATATTCTCGGCTTTTTCAGGCCCGATCCCCACGAGTAACTTATCAAGTTCTTCAGCATTCGCATCATTGATATTGATGGTAATTTCAATGCCTTCATGACTATCATTCGCGCTCACAGGTGAAGCGCCCAGTACTGCCCCACATAACAATGCACTGACCAATAAATGTTTCATTCTTTCTCCAGTTTTATATTGTGTTCGAATTTATATCGTAATGAACACAAACTCTGGGAAAAGAAATAATCCAATTCTTTAGCTAAAAAAACAACGGGCCGCACAATGGCGGCCCGCTAAGCAATCAATTAATTGCAATTAGTTTGTAGCTGTGTCCAAAGCTGGGTAAGCCACTTCAGATGTATCACGCAGCACTTTAAGTGTTGCCATAACATCTTGCTGAGCAAACATTTGCTCTAGTTGCTTCGCCATTTGGCTATCCGTCGCAATCGCTTCAACGTCATTTTCAACAACGCTATCAAGCGCGACGATAACAACATTGCCAGATGCATCACGCGTCATGCCATATACAGCTTTACCATCAACTGGTTTAGCCAAGGTAAAGACAACCTGTGCAATAGTCGGTTCACCACCATTACGGGCGATAGTGTGTGATTCACCAAAGCTTAAACCTTCAGTCGCTAGCATGTCAGTGTTACCATCACGCAAGGCCGCAATCACTTCATCTGCTTTTTGCTGTGCTTGTTGCTCACCTTTTTGAGCAGCTAGCTTACCTTTAACAGACTCAGCAACCTCTTCAAACGGTAATACTGATTCAGGGCGAGATTCTTCTACACGCACAACGATCACATGCTCTGGTGCAAGTTCAATCACATCAGAGTTCATACCATCTTCTAGCACTTCAGGGCTTAGTAATGCACGGAATACAGCAGGGTTTTTCAAGATTTCAGGCGCGTCAGCTTCTGAAATAAAGTCTGTTGTATGTACATCAGCACTCACAGCAGCTGCAGCATCTTCTAATGAATCAGGCATTTCATATGCCGTTTTCGCTAGTGTTTCTTGCATTTCATAGAAGACTTCCGCCGCTTGTTGATCACGAAGGTCAGCAACAATGCTGTCTTTCACATCAGCTAAAGGCTTCACGACTGATGGTTTAACCGCATCTAATTTAATGATGTGGAAGCCAAATGCCGATTGCACAACACCAGAGATATCACCCGCTTTCGCTAATGCAAAAGCCGCTTTATCAAACTCAGGATCCATCACACCCGCTTCCATCCAGTCTAGCTTGCCGCCATCTTTCGCACTGAATGTATCGTCTGAATCCGTCGCAACAAGCGCGGCGAAATCAGCACCATCGTTTAGCTTAGCAAGTACCGCATCTGCTTTCGCTTTTGCTTCGTCGCTATCGCCTTGAATAAGGATATGGCTAACTTGGCGCTGCTCGGCACTGCTGTATTTCGCTTGATGGTCATTATAGTAAGCTTCTACCTCGTCATCTGAAATAACGATGGTGTCTTTCAGGCCTTTACCAGAAAGCTCGATGTAAGCCACTTTAACTTGTTCAGGACGCATAAACTGCTGTGGATTTTGATTGTAGTAGGCTTGAATTTCTTCATCTGTGATTTCCGCTTTTTGCGTAAAATCAGCCAAAGAAAGTGTTAGCGTACGTACTTCACGCTGCTGAACTTCAAGTTTACGTAATGCAATCAGTTCATTGCTTAGTGCGAAATCGCTGCCTTGAATTGCAGTTAAGAACTGTTGACGAAGCATGTCGCCACGCATGTACTCAGCAAATTGATCAGGTGTGAAGTTAGAACGACGCAACAACATGTTGTATGTATCGTTATCAAACTTACCGTCACGTTGGAATTCAGGCATGGTTACAATTGCTTGACGAACTTGCTCATCGCTAATGCGTAAACCTAACGCATGAGCGCGCTGTTCAATCAGTACATCGTTAACCATACGGTCAAGCACACTGCGACGGAACTGTTTTTTGTACTCTGGATCGCCTAATAGCGTTACAAAGTAATCACCCAGTTGCGACTGCATGCGGTTACGTTCGTTTTGGTAGGCTTGTTCAAATTGGCGTTGACCAATTTCTTGATCACCTACTTTTGCAGCTGCTTGTTCACTGCCGCCTGCAAGGTAGCTACCTACACCTGCGAAGACAAAAGAGAAAATGATCAGGCTAAGAATAATCTTAACCCAAATGCTGCTAGCGCCTTCGCGCAATCGCTCCATCATAACTTGCCGTATCTCCTAGTTGTTCGAGCTGGCAGGGTTGTGTTAGCTACTTCAAGGATGAAATTAAAGCTAACAATGACACCGGTATAAAATGTAAAAAAGCGCATCTCGATGATGCGCCCTTTCTGTCGGTTATTTCACCAAGTTAGACTTAGTCAATGCGTAATGCAAATAACCTAAGGGCAAAGCCCTCTTAGTTTACAGAATCTTTTAAAGCTTTACCTGGTTTAAAACCTGGAACTTTAGCTGCTGCGATTTGGATCTCAGCACCCGTTTGAGGGTTACGGCCCGTACGAGCAGCACGCTCACGTACAGAGAAGGTACCGAAACCTACAAGAGCAACTTGATCACCATCTTTCAGTGTGTCAGAAACAGCATCGATAAATGCATCAAGTGCACGACCTGCTGATGCTTTAGAAATATCTGCGCCTTCGGCAATCTTATCAACTAACTGAGTTTTGTTCACGATTTCATCCCCTCTATGAACATTGTCCGTAATATCCACAATGGCACGGACAATCAAATTAACTTGGACCTAATTATACCAGCACTATCAACCGATGGAGTGTGTAAGCCTTGATTTTGTTAGGCTTACAGCAAAATTAGACCTATCTTATAGCCAGTGGAAAAAACGCTGACAAGCCTTTTCGTGCCTGACTGCGCCTTTTCTTCACTTAACTTTGCTGCATGTCACTGTTTTGAGTTTCAACCAGCTCAATACCTGATGGGTTGTTTTGCAGTGCAATTGTTAGCACTTCGTCAATCCACTGTACTGGGCAGACTTTAAGATCAGCAATCACGTTGTCTGGGATCTCTTCCAAATCACGCTCATTCTCTTTCGGGATCAGTACTGTCTTAATGCCACCACGGTGCGCAGCCAGTAGCTTCTCTTTCAAGCCACCAATCGGTAATACTTCACCGCGTAGGGTAATTTCACCTGTCATTGCCACATCGGCACGTACAGGGTTACCCGTTAAGCTAGACACCAATGCCGTACACATTGCGATACCGGCACTTGGACCATCTTTTGGTGTTGCACCTTCAGGTACGTGAACGTGAATATCACGTTTTTCGTAAAAATCAGGGTTAACACCAAGACGTTCTGCACGGCTACGAACAACGGTCATTGCCGCTTGAATTGACTCTTGCATGACATCACCAAGCGAACCTGTGTAGGTGAGCTTGCCTTTGCCTGGCATAGATTCAGTTTCAATCGTAAGCAGATCACCACCCACTTCTGTCCACGCAAGACCCGTTACTTGGCCTATGCTGTTGCTTTCGTCGGCTTTACCGTAATCGAAGCGTTGAACACCAAGATAATCTTTCAGGTTATCGATGGTGATAGACACTTGTTTGATATCTTTGTTCAACAAAATTTCTTTCACTGCTTTACGGCACAGTTTAGAAATTTCACGCTCTAGGCTACGAACACCGGCTTCACGCGTGTAGTAACGAATAATGCCTGTTAGTGCAGAATCATCCACATCAATTTCAGCAGGTTTCAAACCGTTACGCTGAATTTGCTTACCTAATAGGTGACGCTTGGCAATATTGAGTTTTTCATCTTCGGTATAACCCGATAGACGAATCACTTCCATACGGTCAAGCAATGGTCCTGGGATATTCATGGAGTTCGACGTTGCCACAAACATTACGTCTGACAAGTCGTAATCCACTTCAAGGTAGTGATCGTTAAACGCACTGTTTTGTTCTGGGTCTAACACTTCAAGTAATGCTGATGATGGGTCACCACGCATATCCGAAGACATTTTGTCGATTTCATCCAATAGGAACAGTGGGTTTTTCACTTCCACTTTTGCCATTTTCTGAATCAGCTTGCCCGGCATAGAGCCGATATAGGTACGGCGATGACCACGGATTTCCGCTTCATCACGCACGCCGCCCAACGCCATACGGGTATATTTACGCCCCGTTGCAGCCGCAATAGACTGACCAAGCGATGTTTTACCGACACCAGGAGGACCAACCAAACATAAAATTGGACCTTTTAGCTTGTTAACACGGCTTTGTACTGCGAGGTACTCAAGAATGCGCTCTTTAACGCGCTCTAAACCGTAATGGTCGGCGTTAAGGACTTCTTCAGCCTTGGCCAAGTTCTTCTTCACTTTAGAGCGCTTGTACCAAGGTACACTCAGCATCCAGTCAATGTAGCCACGTACAACCGTTGCTTCGGCTGACATAGGCGACATCATTTTTAGCTTCTGAAGTTCTTGCTCTGTTTTTTCTTTTGCTTCCGCAGGCATTTTCGATTCTTCGATTTTAAGCTTCAAAGATTCGAACTCATCTGGCGCATCATCAAGCTCACCCAGTTCTTTCTGGATCGCTTTCATTTGCTCGTTGAGGTAATACTCACGTTGGCTTTTTTCCATCTGCTTCTTCACGCGACCGCGAATGCGTTTTTCAACTTGAAGCAAATCGATTTCAGATTCCATCATTGCCATCAAGAACTCTAAACGCTCTACGATATCAATGATCTCAAGTACTTTTTGCTTATCGGCTAACTTCAGCGGCATGTGCGCGGCAATCGTATCAGCAAGGCGTGCAGCCTCATCGATGCCATTAAGCGACGTCAGTACTTCAGGTGGGATCTTTTTATTCAGCTTGATAAAACCTTCAAACTGACTGATAGCCGTGCGTACCAGCACTTCCTGCTCGCGCTCATCCATTTCTGGCGTTACCAGGAACTCAGCTTGGGCAGTAAAGAAATCGTCGTCAGTGAGATTTTCAACTTTTGCGCGTTGCTGACCTTCGACAAGTACTTTCACCGTACCGTCAGGCAGTTTCAGCAACTGGAGAATCGTTGCGACAGTACCAACATCGTACATGTCTTCGATAGAAGGCTCGTCCGTGGCCGCTTCTTTCTGAGCCACCAACAGAATTTGTTTGTTGTTATCCATAGCCGATTCAAGGCAACGAATAGATTTTTCCCGGCCCACAAACAATGGAATAACCATATGAGGGTAAACCACTACATCACGTAATGGCAGAACGGGGATATCAAGGCGTTCAGAACGCTCCAGGTTCATATTTTTCTCTCTTCCGTTCAGTTGTATACCTGAGTATATGGGGGTAAACCCTCAAGATTCAACGACAGAAACGAGAGAAAATAAAAAAGGAGGCCTTAGCCTCCTTTTTTTGGTCATTATGGACGGTAATTAAGCAATTACTCAGCACCAGCTGCTTGATTTTCATTATTTTCGTAAATCAGTAGCGGCTCAGATTCGCCTTTAATTACTGATTCATCGATCACAACTTTACTCACACCTTCCGCAGAAGGAAGCTCGTACATAGTATCAAGCAATACAGCTTCTACGATTGAACGTAGACCACGAGCACCTGTTTTACGCTCCATCGCTTTACGAGCGATAGCTACTAGCGCGTCGTCACGGAACTCAAGCTCAACATTTTCAAGCTCTAGTAGCGCGGCATACTGCTTAGTAAGGGCGTTTTTAGGTTCACGTAAGATCTGTACTAGTGCATCTTCATCTAGCTCGCTAAGGATAGCAGCTACAGGTAGACGACCAATAAACTCAGGGATCAAACCGTATTTCACCAGATCTTCTGGTTCTACTTTCTCGAACAAGTCACTCAGTGTACGTGAATCTTCTTTAGAGCGAACTTCCGCACCAAAGCCAATCCCCGTACCTGTTGCAACACGCTGCTCAACGACTTTATCAAGCCCAGCAAACGCACCACCACAGATGAATAAAATTTTCGATGTGTCCACTTGCAGGAATTCCTGCTGTGGGTGCTTACGACCACCTTGCGGTGGAACAGAAGCAACAGTACCTTCGATCAGTTTCAACAATGCTTGCTGAACACCTTCACCCGATACATCACGCGTGATCGATGGATTGTCTGACTTACGAGAAATCTTATCGATTTCATCGATGTAAACAATGCCTCGTTCCGCTTTTGCTACGTCGTAATCACACTTTTGCAGTAGCTTCTGGATGATGTTTTCTACATCTTCACCAACGTAACCCGCTTCAGTCAGCGTGGTTGCATCAGCCATTGTAAAAGGTACATCCAGCATACGCGCAAGCGTTTCAGCCAGTAATGTTTTACCACTACCTGTAGGACCGATTAACAAGATATTACTCTTGCCTAGTTCTACACCTTCGCTGGTTGTATCACCATTACGTAAACGTTTGTAATGGTTATATACAGCTACAGCTAGGACTTTTTTCGCATGATTTTGACCGATTACATAATCGTCAAGATTGGTGCGAATCTCTTGCGGTGTTGGAAGCTCATTGCCATCGCGTTTTGGCATTACTTCTTTAATTTCTTCGCGAATGATGTCGTTACAAAGATCGACACACTCATCGCAAATATAAACAGAAGGGCCAGCAATCAGCTTACGAACTTCATGTTGGCTTTTGCCGCAGAAAGAGCAATAAAGCAGTTTCCCACTACCATTCTCTTTTCGCTTATCTGTCATCCGCTAACCTCTTTTCGGGTTTAACCCCATCATTGCCTTGTTTTGAGTGTATAACAACTCTGGTTATTTTGCTCCGTGCCTACGGTGAGTAAGCCCGAACAATTTAACGCAAATTAGTCACGTTTATTCAAAACAGCGTCAACCAAGCCATATTCAACTGCTTGATCTGCAGACATAAAGTTATCACGATCAGTATCGCGCTCAACCACTTCAAGCGGCTGACCAGTATGTTCTGCTAACAAGTTATTCAGTTTTTGCTTGATGGTTAGAATTTCTTGAGCATGAATCTGAATATCAGAAGCTTGTCCTTGGAATCCACCCAATGGCTGGTGAATCATCACGCGAGAATTAGGTAATACAAAACGCTTACCTTTCGCGCCACCAGCAAGTAAGAATGCACCCATAGAACATGCTTGGCCCATACATACTGTACTTACATTTGGTTTAATAAACTGCATGGTGTCGTAAATAGACATACCTGCAGTTACGCTACCGCCTGGAGAGTTAATGTACAGGAAGATGTCTTTGTCTGGGTTTTCAGACTCAAGAAATAGCAACTGTGCAACTACTAAGTTTGCCATATGATCTTCAACCTGACCGGTTAAGAAAATCACACGCTCTTTTAATAGTCGGGAATAAATGTCGTAGGAACGTTCACCACGAGAAGTCTGCTCGACCACCATAGGAACCAGCGCATCCATAATTGGCGACATGGCGTTTTTTTCTTGGTAGCTCATAACGTTATTTCCCTAAAATAAATGGCCCGAATGAAATGACTCACACGGACCATTGTTAGCAGAAGATTCGAAGCAAAGTCAAATCTCTACAATAATTTCAGTAAATTAAGCTGCAGGTTGTTGGTTCATTAGCTCGTTGAAGCCAACTTCTTTTTCAGTAACCTGTGCTTTAGCAATTAGCGCATCGATTGCTTGCTCTTCTAGAGCAACGTTACGCATATTGTTCATCATTTGTTCGTTTTGCTCGTAGTAAGCAACAACTTCTGTTGGATCTTCGTATGCAGAAGCCATTTCGTTGATAAGTGCTTTAACGCGCTCATCATCCGCTTTTAGCTCTTCAGACTTGATTACAGCACCAAGAAGAAGACCAACAACTACGCGACGCTTAGCTTGTTCTTCGAACAGTTCACGTGGTAGCTCAGGCATGTTTTTAGCGTCGCCGCCAAAACGTTGTGCCGCTTGTTGACGAAGAACGTTGATTTCTTGGTCGATAAGCGCAGCAGGAACAGCGATGTCGTTTTGCTCGATTAGGCCGTTAAGTACTTGGTCTTTAATGCGACCTTTAACAGCTTGCTTCATTTCGCGTTCCATGTTCTTACGAACTTCAGCTTTTAGGCCGTCTACAGAACCGTCGTTCACGCCGAACTTAGCAACGAACTCTTCAGTTAGTTCAGGTAGCTCTTGCGCTTCAACTTTGTGTAGTTTGATAGCGAAAGATGCGGCTTTACCTTTTAGGTTTTCAGCGTGGTAATCTTCTGGGAAAGATACTTCTACTGTGAACTCTTCGCCCGCTTTCTTACCTACGATACCGTCTTCAAAACCAGGGATCATACGACCTTGGCCCATAGCAAGTGCGAAACCTTCAGCTTTACCGCCGTCGAATTCTTCACCGTCGATAGAACCGTTGAAGTCGATAGTTACACGGCTGTCAGCAACAGCAGCAGCGTCTGCTTCAGACCATGTAGCTTGTTGCTTACGTAGTGTTTCGATCATAGTGTCAACGTCTTCTGCGTTAACTTCAACTGCTGGTTTTTCAACAGCAATTTTGTCTAGACCTTGAAGTTCGATTTCTGGGAAGATTTCGAAAGACGCTTTGAATACTAGGTCTTGACCTTCTGCGAACTCAACTGGAGTGAAAGTAGGTGCGCCAGCTGGGTTGATTTTTTCTTTAACGATCGCTTCGATGAAGTGACGTTGCATTACTTCGCCCATTACTTCTTGACGAACAGATGCACCAAACATGCGAGCAACCATTTTGATTGGCGCTTTACCTGGACGGAAACCATCGAAACGACGATTTTTAGCGATTTTTTGCAGTTCAACTTTTACTGCATCTTCGATGTTTGCAGCAGGAACTGTGATAGTTAGATGGCGCTCTAGGCCTTCAGTGGTTTCAACGGTAACTTGCATTTTATTTAACCTCAAAACTTACTCAGATCACTGAGTGATGTTGCCGATCAGTTCAATCTGACGGTGGCATCCTTTCGTGTTATGGCGATTTAGATAAACCTACCACAACGCCTTAATTCTGATAATTTCTACCGCTGTCGACAAAAGCCGTTTCAGGGATAGAAATTAAAACGCGGCATTATAACGGTCTGATACTCTCAGGTCGAGACTACAGCCCATAAACCGTGGCATCTCCACAAAATAGGGGCTAAAAATCGATTTTCAAGGGAAATAACGAAAAAAATCAGTTTAAATGCCGATTTTGTGCACAGACCACCAATTGGTAGCAAACGGTTGTTTGAAGTATGAACAGGCTATTGAGGTTGGCGTCGTTGTCATAAACGGCACTAAGAGGAAGTGCATTGGCCTAAACGAAAAAAACCGTACTTAGCTTTCGCTAGGTACGGTTTCTTAAAATAATGGCACGCCCTGCAGGATTCGAACCTGCGACCACATCCTTAGAAGGGACGTGCTCTATCCAGCTGAGCTAAGGGCGCACTGTAACGCTGTCGTGCGTTATGGGTCGGAATTATACGTTGCTACTCTCTAAGGTCAACGGTTTTTCCTTTTTTTTAATTCTTATAACTTCAAGCGGTTAAACTTAAAGCGTTCTATAGAATATCGCGTATGTTATGATGATTCTATCGCCAAGCCAATGCTGTTTTTTTATTCACACCAAAAAGACTACATTGCAATTAAATAAATACTGAATCGACTTTTTCTTTGCTTCAACGCAAGGCAAACGTTTGCGTTATAGATCTTGCTCACAGTATCTGCGACAATATCCCATCAATAAAAAATGGTGAAAACAACATTTAGCTTTCATCCGTTTTTATTATTTTACAGTTGATACGCTACGAGCGTGCTCGTTAGCAATAAGTCAGAAGGAAAACCATGAACGCTCAAATTATTGATGGCAAAATCATCTCACAAACTGTTCGTCAGGAAGTCGCTGCTCGTGTAAAAGCACGTGTTGATGCAGGCCTTCGTGCGCCAGGTCTTGCTGTTGTTCTGGTTGGCCAAGACCCAGCATCACAAGTTTACGTAGGCAGTAAGCGTAAAGCCTGTGAGGAAGTGGGCTTTATCTCAAAATCTTTTGACTTACCAGCAACAACCAACGAAACAGAACTGCTGGCGTTAATTGCTGAGTTGAATGCCGACAACGAAATCGATGGTATTTTAGTGCAACTACCTCTACCTGCAGGTATGGATAGCACGGTTATTCTAGAGAGCATTACGCCAGAGAAAGACGTAGATGGCTTCCACCCTTACAATGTCGGCCGTTTATGCCAACGCATGCCAAAACTACGCTCATGCACGCCCAAAGGCATTATCACCTTACTAGAGCGCTACAACATCCCTACTCGCGGTAAGCATGCTGTTGTGGTTGGCGCATCGAATATTGTTGGCCGTCCAATGACAATGGAATTACTGCTTGCTGGCGCCACCACAACCACCTGTCACCGTTTTACGCAAGATTTAGAAGGGCATGTTCGCCAAGCTGATATTGTGGTCGTCGCAGTGGGTAAACCTAACTTTATTCCAGGAGATTGGATCAAAGAAGGCGCAACCGTGATCGATGTGGGTATCAACCGCTTAGAGACGGGTAAGTTAGTCGGTGATGTCGAATTTGATGTCGCGAAAACAAGAGCGAAGCACATTACCCCTGTACCAGGTGGTGTCGGACCAATGACGGTCGCAACGCTGATTGAAAATACCCTATTAGCCTGTGAGCAATTTCACAGCTAAACCTAACGCTATCGACAGTCAGGTTTATACCGCCCTGGTGCTGATGATGCCGGTATGAGAGAAGATAGTTCAGATACAGATACTAAAAAAGCAGCCCATGGCTGCTTTTTCTATACCCCTAAATCAATAGCAGATTAGAGTGTTTTGGCGAGCTCTTTGATGTAAGCCGTGAAGTCTTCACCTAGTACATCATGGCGCATGCCATATTCAACAAATGCTTGCATGTAACCTAATTTACTGCCGCAGTCATGGCTAACACCTGACATGTGGAATGCATTAACTTGTTGTTTTTCCATCAACATATCAATCGCATCTGTCAGCTGAATTTCATCACCTGCGCCCACAGGGGTCTTTTCAAGTAAGCCCCAGATCTCAGCAGGCAAGACATAACGACCAACAATCGCCAGGTTTGATGGCGCAGCCTCTACCGCAGGCTTTTCAACCACTTTAGTCATCGCCGCCGTTTGACCGGCTTTCAGGTCTGCACCGTTTACATCAGCCACACCATAGTTTGACACTTCGCTCATTGGCACAGGTTCAACCAATACTTGGCTGATACCGGTTGTATTGAACTCCGCCACCATCGCCGCCATGTTTTCACTGCGCAGATCACTGGCCACGTCATCCAAAATAACGTCAGGCAGTACAACCGCGAAGGGCGCATCACCAATCAGAGGATGCGCACACAATACCGCATGGCCTAAGCCTTTCGCTTGGCCTTGGCGTACATGCATGATGGTGACATCTGGTGGACAAATCTTTTGTACTTCTTCAAGCAGCTGACGCTTAACACGTTTCTCTAGCGTTGCTTCTAGTTCAAACGAGGTATCAAAATGGTTCTCAATCGAGTTTTTCGATGAGTGGGTCACCAAAATAATCTCTTTGATACCCGCCGCTACACACTCGTTCACCACATACTGGATAAGAGGCTTATCAACAATTGGCAGCATCTCTTTAGGGATGGCTTTAGTTGCAGGCAACATACGCGTGCCTAGGCCAGCAACAGGGATCACGGCCTTACGGACAGGGGAAGATTGTGTCATGTTCAATTCCATGAATATTAATAAACTGGCGCTACTATAACAAAATAGCTATAGCCGAGTAAGCACCTTATAAGTTGAATGTATTATTCGCTAACTTGCTCGAATAAAAGGGCTAGAAATCTATTTTTTTACAATTTCAGTATTATCCACACTGACTCTGACCTCTTTACCCAGTAAGTTAATCAGCATAAAGGAACGCTTTTCACCATCCGGTTCATGGTACATAGCTTCAATGCCTTTGAATTGCCCTTTTTCAAGCACTAGCGTCTCACCAGGCTGTGGCAACATGGATAATTTTGAACGCTGTTCGTCCGTATTTTCATTGAGCATCAAGCCATACAATAACTCAGCGCGAATAGGCTGTGGCATTCTGCCTTGGCGAATAAAGTCCGCCACACCGCGTGTTGAGCGTATTGTTGTGTAACTGATCTCTTCCGGATCAAAGTAGACGAACATGTAACTCGGGAAAAGTGGTTCTTCTACCTCGATACGTTTGCCTCGTACTAGTTTATTAATCAGCACTTGAGGGTAATAGCATTCTACGCCTTGGCGGTCGAGGTTAAGAACAGCGCGTTCTTGTTCGCTGCGTTTACAATAAAGAAGAAACCATTCTTTCATCATGTATCCATTTATCATTCAGATTACTCGGTAAGGTTATCAGTTTCCCTCATTTTTGCCCAACAGCTTTGTCTCTAATACGTTACTTTAGCGCTGAAACACCTAGTAACATTTGTAACAACCATGAAAAAACGAATTAAGCAGAATATAAAGCCAATATAAAAGTAAAAAACAAAACCTTTAACCACAAGTTAAAGCCAAAGCAGTCAAATAAACCCAAACAGCTGCTGAAAGATTAGATTCCATATTTGACTACAAAGCAGTCAAACCCATATTTTTCAATCACTTGCAATTTTAACGATTTGTTTTGCAAATGTGAAAACTTGCAGATGATTGTTTTGTCCTTTATAAAAACAGGCAAATTAAGCAGACACATAACAAACCTTATAAAGAGAATAATTATGAGCAATCGAAGTAGCGGTACCCTTTTAGGGCACCCAAAAGGCTTGTTCTTACTGTTCAGTACTGAACTGTGGGAACGCTTCTCTTACTATGCGATGCGTGCAATTTTAGTATTGTACCTCACAGATAAGACCATGGATGGTGGCTTAGGTTGGTCAACCCAAAGTGCGCTTGAGTTATATGGTATCTACACCGGTCTCGTTTATATCACTCCCCTTATTGGTGGATGGATTGCCGATAACTTCTTAGGTCAACGTCGTTCAATCATTATCGGCGGTATTTTAATGGCACTAGGGCAGTTTACCCTGGCACTGCCTCACAGCATGATTGACCCGCACGCAATCAATGCTTTTTACTTAGGTTTAGCACTGCTTATCATAGGTAATGGTTTATTTAAGCCAAACATCTCAACCATGGTTGGCGATCTATACACCGATGGTGATAACCGTCGTGATGGTGCTTTTACTATCTTCTACATGGGTATTAACCTAGGTTCTCTACTTGCAGGTATTATTGCTGGTTCAGCATCTGCGGTTTACGGCTGGAAAGCGGGCTTCTTAACCGCAGGTATCGGTATGATTATCAGCCTGATTACCCAGCTAATCTTTGCTGAACGCCTATTAGGTAATATCGGTAAAGAGCCAGCAGCAAAACGTGCTGCAGCAATGAACAAATCAGGTAAGAAAGAGCCACTGACGCGTCAAGAACGTGACCGTTTGAAAGTTATCCTGATTATGGGTTTATTTGTGGTGATCTTCTGGGCAGGCTTTGAACAAGCTGGCGGCCTGATGAATATCTTCTCACAGCAATACACAGATCGCATGATCGGTAGCTTTGAAGTACCCGCCGCTTGGTTCCAATCACTTAACCCGTTCTTCGTTATTACACTGGCACCGGTTATTGCAGCTATCTGGGTTAAATTAGGTCCAAAAGAGCCAAGCTCTCCTGCAAAATTTGCTATGGGTCTATTCTTTCTTGCGCTAGGTTTTGTGTGCATGATGGGTGCGGTAATGCAGCAAGGTGGCGATCTAACCGTTAAGACATCAATGTTCTGGCTAGTTGGCGCATACTTCTTCCACACACTTGGTGAGCTTTGCTTATCACCAATTGGCCTATCTATGGTCACTAAGTTAGCGCCACTTCGCCTCGCCTCTCTCATGATGGGCGCATGGTTTGGCTTTAATGCGATTGCTAACTATGTTGCAGGTATCATTGGTGCCAACGTTGGTGAAGCAGGCCCTATGGCTATCTTTAGCGGTATTGCTATCGCAGCAACAGTGGCTGGCGTGCTGCTACTACTTTGCTCTAATCAATTGATTCGCTGGATGCACGGAGCTGAAGGTCAAATCGTTGAAGATGATGAAAAACTTGAAGTGGAAACAGCAAAAGCTTAGTACTTTCGCTAAATAACACGACTCAATCGAAAAAGGTTGCTCTATGAGCAACCTTTTTTTATTGGTACAGATGACGCGCTACTATCATAAACCGCAGCGCTTAATGGTCACGCTAAAGCTGGCTGAACCAATTTCACTTAAAGATAGACGACCACCCGACTCTGGTAAATACATTCGACTGACACTATTTTTGCTCGCATGATCGCCAAGCCAAGCTTGCGCCGACACTGATTGCGTACCGTCACTGGTCTGTAACTGGGCCCCTAAACCAGTAGAGAGCACTTGAATACTGCGATCACAGGCATCAAACATACCAAAGACACCACGAATTGGTGACGCATACCCTGACTGATGCATGCCCTTTTCTATCAGATTGACTAAATGATTTAAATCACTCTCATCAGCCATCCGGGTGCGGAGGTAATCATTAAAAAAAGCACGGATCAGCAAAGTGGTTGCGGTACTATTTTTGCCAACAGCAGAGTCAATCAAATAGAAGGCCAATCGACCATCCATCAGCCAAGTGTAATCAAGTAACACAGGTTGAACATCGGCAGGTTGCAAAACACAATAATTCAGCTGCCAGTCACCTTGGCGAGATTGCGTTTCTGGCATCAAGCCCATCAATAATTCGCGGGCGGCTTTGGGGTTGTCTTGTAGCTCTTGAATATGCCACTCAAGCTCTTCATCCACCGCGCCGCCATCGTCGGCAATATTGAACCAGGTATTCGAGAAGTCTTGCTCTACAATAGAAGAATCTTGCGATTTCAGCACCGATAACATGGCTGATTTCAAAACCATAATGTTCTCAAGAGGTTTGATGAGAAAGTCTTTCACACCATGGCGCAGTGCCGTCGCAACATCCCCCATGTCACCCGTACCTGAAATCACAATGACTGGGAGCATTGGATACTGAGCCGCAATCTCTTCAACAAACTCCATCCCTGTCATGACTGGCATGGATAAATCACACAGCAAAATATCTGGAATCGCATCTCGCAATGCACGCAACCCTTCAAGACCATCTTCCGCTTCACGCACTTGGCAGCCTTGGCTTTTTAAAAAGCCAACGATCATATTTCTGAAGATAGGATCATCTTCAACCACAAGCACGTCTTTTCCTTCAAGCAACGATTGCGTCCTCCATGATTGGGCAGGAGTATCTACTCCATGGGTCGGGGTTAATCTAGATTTTTGTCTATCAAGTTCACTGTGCATAAGCGTACCAGATTGTCTATCAACCTAATAAAAAGCATAGGTGCTAATTAGTGTTTCGTCAGGATAGATACCAATCCAACGGCAGCAAACGTCAATAATAGAATCTAGTTCAAAAAAAACAGCGAAATCACCTCAAATGGACCGTCAAATTGACTCAATTCAAGCGCTTTACTTGATTCACAGCAAATGAGGCTCTAATTACAGCCACTACATCACATTTTTGTTATACAATTCACCATTATGAGTTTTCAGTATTGATGTTTATATGAAACTTGACGATTTGAATTTATTCCGCGTAGTAGTGGAACAAGGTAGCTATACCGCCGCCTCACGAAAGACCCAAGTACCCGTTGCTACGCTAACGCGTCGTATTCAAGCGCTTGAAGAATGTTTAAGTATTCGCTTACTCAATCGTCATGCGCGTAAATTATCGTTAACTGAAGCAGGACAGCGCTTTTATGATGATTGTAGCCCACTCCTCGCCCAACTCGTAACGACAACACAGCACATCAGTGAAGAGTGCAAGGGTGCGGCAGGTAAGCTCCGCATAGCAGCGCCGTCGAACCTGACCAAGGTGATGCTGCAGCCTATGCTGAATGCTTTTATGAAAGAGCATCCAGCGATTAATCTCGAACTACACATGAGTAGCGAGCCAGAACAGCTCGACCCTACCGACTGGGATGCCATTTTCCGTGTCGGTCCACAACGAGACTCTACGCTGATCGCACGCAAAATCAGTTCAGTGAAAGATATCTTAGTGGCTAGCCCGTTGTACTTGAAAAACAACCCTGCGCCAAAACATGCCCAAGAACTGCATGAGCATACTTTACTAAAAGGCAATCCTCTGCTTCGCTGGCGTTTAACAGATCATCAAGGCGAGACCATTACGATCAATGATCCTGGCCGTTTTGAGGCGAACCAACTTAACGTGGTTCGTAAAGCCTGTTGTGCCGGACTAGGCATTACGCTAATGCCAAATGTGATGCTGGAACACTACATAGAATCTGGTGAGCTAGTGCGGATCTTAAAAAACTGGTCAGCAAATCCGCGAGAGGTCTTTTTACTCTATAACCATCGCGATTATCAGCCAGAAAAGCTGCGCTTATTCATTGAGTTTTCAAGCCATTACTTTGAATTAAGCTAACCGTTAAATACCATTCAGCCAGCAGCTTCCCTGCTGGCTGTTTCATTTCTTGCACCTAATACCTTCCTGGTTACCTTGCGCAGCACCCAATCAGTGACTAAATGTTAATAATGGATACATTCACAGCGAATGTTAACCGTACCATTGTATTAGCCATGGCTGAGGTGTAGTTCAATGCCATACTGACATAACCCGGTAATAACGAGGAAGCGTTATGATTTTGGGACATTTATTTGGGCTATACGCTCACCCTAAGCAAGAATGGAAAACCATCGATAAAGAACATGAGGGCATTGGTAGCAGTATCAGTCATATTCTTTTAATCGCCCTACTGCCATCAGCCTTTGCCTATATTTCCAGTGTCTTTATCGGCTGGCGGATAGGTGTTGGCGAGCCACTATTTCTAACCCCAACCAGCGCGATAGGCATGTCGGTGGCAATGTACTGTGCGCTCGTTGCTGGCGTTTTTGCCCTTGCCTACCTGAGCTACTGGATGAGTCATACCTTTGGCTCAACCCCAACCTACACCCAAGCACTGGAACTGGCCGCTTATACTGCCACGCCACTCTTTATGGTTAGCATTGCGGCGATATATCCACATGTGTGGTTTTTAATGGTGGCAGGGCTTATAGGTATCGCCTACTCCGTATATCTACTCTACACAGGCGTACCGATATTGATGCATATTCCAGAAGAACGTGGCTTTATTTATGCCAGCTCCATTGTTACTTGTGGCTTGGTATTACTCGTCTCTATCATCGCATCCACTGTAATTTTGTGGAATCTAGGGCTAGGGCCGATTTTTAGCCACTAATAAAAACCACCAGTCGCTTATATTTCAATAAAAAAACGGGAGCACCATGTGCTCCCGTTCAATGTTTATCTTTTCTAATTTCAGGCGTTAGCTTAAACGCCTTCGTTATGTAGCTCTAAGTTCGCCAAATCTTGTTGAATTTCACGCTGAGCTTTTGAATCTTCACTACGTAACGAATCAAGGTAATCAAGGTAGGTCTGGTCAATATCACCTGTTACATAGCTGCCATTAAATACTGACGTTTCAAACAGCTTCACATCAGGATTACCTTCTGCGACGGCTGCAACCAAATCGTCTAAGTCTTGGAAGATCAGACCATCAGCACCAATGAGCTTGCTGATCTCATCCACTTCACGGCCATGCGCAATCAGTTCATTGGCTGTTGGCATATCGATACCGTATACGTTAGGGAAGCGTACTTCTGGCGCCGCTGATGCTAAATACACTTTGTTTGCACCGGCCTCGCGTGCCATCTCGATAATTTGCTCTGATGTGGTACCACGTACGATTGAATCATCAACCAGCAGCACATTCTTACCTTTAAATTCAGAACGGATTGCGTTCAACTTACGGCGAACTGATTTACGGCGCATTTGCTGACCCGGCATGATAAAGGTACGGCCAACGTAGCGGTTTTTTACAAAACCTTGGCGGTATGGTTTATCAAGGGTACGCGCGATTTCAAGCGCACTGTCGCAAGACGTTTCAGGAATAGGAATAACGACATCGATATCCATATCATCCCACTCGCGCTTAATTTTTTCGCCCAGCTTAGTGCCCATGCGAACACGCGCACCATACACTGAAATTTTATCGATGAAAGAATCAGGACGAGCAAAATAAACGAATTCAAACACACATGGATTTAAAACGGGATTATCCGCACATTGCTCAGTGAACAACTGACCATCAAAGGTAATGTAAACCGCTTCACCTGGAGCAACATCGCGTACGAAATCAAAACCAACCGCATCCAAAGCCACAGACTCAGACGCCACCATGTACTCTGTATTGCCATTATATTCGCGCTTACCTAAGCAAAGCGGACGAATGCCATTAGGGTCACGGAACGCCATTAAGCCATGGCCAATTAGCATGGCTACGACAGCGTACGCCCCTTTCACTTGACGATGAACAGAACGAATTGCACCAAAGATATCACTCGGTGAAATCGGAGAAGACACCGATTTTTCTAGGTGATGAGCAAGAACGTTCAATAACACTTCAGAATCTGACGTCGTATTTACATGGCGACGGGCTTGGCTAAACAATGAATCACGCACTTCATTGGCGTTCGTCAAGTTACCATTATGCGCTAGCGATAGACCGTATGGCGAGTTCACATAAAAAGGCTGGGCTTCTGATGCGCTCGAGCTACCTGCCGTTGGGTAGCGAACATGGCCAATACCCACATTCCCTTGTAAGCGTTGCATGTGCTTCGCTTCAAATACATCACGAACTAAACCGTTAGCCTTACGCAGACGAAAACGATTGCTTTCTAAGGTAACAATACCGGCAGCATCTTGGCCGCGATGCTGCAGCACGGTCAATGCATCATAAATAGATTGATTTACCGGGTTTGAACCCACGATTCCGACAATACCACACATGTCCTAAATCCTCGTCACGCATATAAAGCCGGCGCTATAGCGCGCCGGGTAAAAAGCTTGATGTGTCTTTGATGTAGGTGAAGAACCATTCAATCACTACGCCAAACTGAGGGATCAATTGTGATTGTTTCCACCAATCAGCACTTGAGAACCCAGTAAAGGCATCAATGAAAAATAGTACCGCAGAGACAATTAACACCCCTCTCACGCCACCAAAAACAATTCCTAAAACACGGTCTGTCCCTGACAGCCCCGTCTTTTGCACTAGATGTCCAATCACATAGTTCACTACCGCGCCAACAATCAGCGTGGCAATAAATAAAGCGGCGATGGCACTGCCATTGCGTACCATTTCGTCCTTGATGTTAGTGAAGTAAGCAGCTAACTGCGTATAAAAATTGCTGGCAACAAAAAATGCCGCAAACCAAATCACTAACGAGAGTGCTTCTTTAACAAAACCGCGGATAACACTAACCAGCGCTGAGAAGCCAATTACGCCTAAAATTACGTAATCAATCCAAATCATCATTTGTTGTTTTCGCCTTGATGGTGCGTATTCTAACAGAAAAAATGAGAACGCAAACGTTTACCTAAGGGTTTAGTGGGTTAAATCTAAGCAATTGACCTTTCAAACCCGTAATTTTTTCTAATTCTTTAAGCTCAGCAGATAGCGCATCTTTTGAAACATTTGGTCCTACCACAACGCGAGCATAATCGCCTTTTTTAGGCTGCTTAGGAAAAACGTGGGCTTGATAGCCTGATTTGCGCAATTTAGCCACCAGCTTATTGGCATTATCAAAATTACCAAATACGCCTAACTGAATAACCCAACCGCTTTCTTTGTAACCTTCTTTAACAGGTGCAACGGTTGGTTTTTCAATTTTAACCGGTGCAATATCCACAGCTGAAGTTGCAGATTCACTGACGCTGTCGTCTTCGACGACAACCATGACAGGCTCATCAGGTAAATCGACATCGACAAACTCTGGCTCGGGAATTGTTTCATAAGCTTGTTCAGCTTCAAATTCTGGCTGCAAAGGTATGCTGGCAAACTGCTCTTGGTAATGCTGCTTTTTACCGTCAAAAAGATCCGGTAAAAAAATCACGCCAAGTGCGACTAATAAAATGGTGCCAACTAATCGGCTTTGAAATTTACTTGCCACAGTTACTCCTGTTTAGCTGTAATATGGCTTGCGATTTGACCTACAGTGTAAAACGAGCCAAACACGATTACCATGTCCTGCTCAGCGGCTTGCGCTAATGCATGGTCATAAGCCTGTTCAGGTGAAGCAAAGCCGGCTACCGAACCTGTGAGGTTAGCAATGATTTCATCTGCTTTCGCGGCGCGAGGGCCTTCTAACGAGGCAGGATACCAAGCATCAACCACCGTTTTCATTTCAGCGATGGTCGCTGGGATGTCTTTGTCATGCAGCATAGCAACAACCGCATGAATACGTTGCTTTCCTTCCGAAGCTTTGATTTTTTCAAGTTGCTGAGCGAAATATTGTGCCGAGTGTGGGTTGTGCGCAACATCCATAATCACCAATGGCGATGTGCTAATGCGTTGCATGCGCCCTGGCAGTGATGCCTTTTTTAAACCATTAACAATGTTACAGTCACTGATATCCAAATCCGCGGTACCCAAAGCCATCAATGCGGTTGCCGCATTAGGTAACGGTAGTGAAGGTATCGGTAAATCGGTTAATTCAAAGCAGCCACTCTGCCACTGCCATTGTTCACCCGTTACTTGATAATCAAACTGGTAACCCACTTGGTACAACTTGGCGTGAATGTCGTCAGCATGAGCAGCAACACTGGCTGGCGGTTGAGGCTGACCACAAACTGCTGGCTTATCGCTACGGAAAATACCGGCTTTCTCAAAGCCAATCACCTCAATATCATCCCCGAGCCAATCAACATGATCGACAGCAAGGCTGGTGATCACAGAAACATCGTGATCAACAATATTGGTCGCATCCAGCCGTCCGCCTAAGCCAACTTCCAGAATGACAACATCAACTTGGTTGGTCTTAAAGAGGTCGAGTGCCGCTAAGGTGCCGAACTCAAACAAACTCAGGCTAATTTCACCACGATACACCTCTACAGCGGCAAACGCTTGGCTGTGACTTGCATCGGCAAGCTCTTCACCATTAATGCGCACACGCTCGTTATAACGCACTAAATGAGGAGAACTATAAACGCCGACTTTGTAGCCTGCATCTAATAAAATGGCTTCTAGAATGGCACAGGTCGAGCCTTTGCCATTGGTGCCCGCTACCGTAATTACTTTTGGCGCAGGTTTGATTAAATTGCCACGCTCGGCAACGGCTTGAGCGCGATCTAGCCCTAAATCAATAGCACTGGTATGTAATTGTTCTAGATAAGTCAGCCATGAGGTAAGCGAGGCTGTCGCTGAAGGTGCTATCAGATCTGTCATCGAAAAATTGTTCACTTAATCACTAACTTGTTGGTACGCACTATACCAAATTGACCGTTATTGCGAAAAACAAAAACGCCGACGAAAGTCACTTCCGTCGGCGTTTTAACAAATATTTACAAAGCGAAGGCTTACTCGGCTTTATCCGCCTTTACTTCTACTTCGACAGCTTTCGGTGCGCTGTCAACCGATACCACTAGTGGCGATGCTTGATTTGTCATCTTAGCAATAAGACCACCGATGCGCTGACGCATTTCACGGCGGTCAACGATCATGTCGATAGCACCATGCTCAAGCAAGAATTCACTACGCTGGAAACCTTCAGGAAGCTTCTCACGTACTGTTTGCTCAATCACGCGTTGACCAGCAAAACCGATTAGTGCTTTTGGCTCACCAATGTTGATATCACCTAGCATAGCCAAACTTGCCGATACACCGCCCATTGTTGGGTCCGTCAGTACCGAGAAGAAAGGTAAGCCTTTTGCTGAAAGACGCTCAAGGGCTGCACTGGTTTTCGCCATTTGCATTAGCGACATTAGTGCTTCTTGCATACGCGCACCGCCACTTGCCGAGAAACAAACAAGTGCACAGTTGTTTTCCATTGCCGCTTCGACCGCTTTCACGAACTTAGCGCCTACAACAGAACCCATAGAGCCGCCCATGAAGGAGAACTCAAACGCACAAGCGATTACATCTTGGCCTAGCAAGGTACCTTGCATGACAACCAAGGCATCTTTCTCACCGCTGTTCTTCTGTGCAGTAGAGATACGATCTTTGTATTTTTTTGAATCGCGGAACTTCAGTTTATCTTTCGGTTCCATGTCTGCCGCTAACTCCACTTGACTATCTTTATCAAGGAAGGTTTCTAAACGGCGACGTGCTTTCATACGCATGTGATGATCACATTTTGGACACACTTCTAGGTTAGCCTCTAGATCAGCGTGATAAAGCACTTGTTCGCAAGAAGTACACTTGGTCCACACCCCTTCAGGGATTGACGCTTTGCGAGAAGAAACAATGTTGCTCTTCGTTAGGATCTTTTCAAGCCAGCTCATGAATGACCTTTTTTATCTAAAAATTCCCCCGCAAAAAAGCAGAGAAAGCAAATTCGTTTAATTATTAAGAGAGGAATTAAAGCACAAAGTTGCCAATCTGTAGATAAAAAACTGGTTGTACCTTGTGACCTCAACGTAAATATAATGAAGTAATGCGCAACTAGGCACATTATTTCACTCGTATTTACTCACATTAATCTTCAATAAACAGCGGCCCAGCAGGTACATGAGGTAAACCATGCTCAGCAGGATAATCGACTTCGATCAGGTATAAACCTTCAGCTTTAGCTGTTACTCCCGCAATTTGGCGGTTCTTTTGCTGTAATAACCACTCAATCCATTCAGGCTTTTCTTCGCCTCGACCAACTTTAATCAAGCTACCAGTGATATTGCGTACCATGTGATGTAAGAAGGCATTGGCTTTGATATCAATCACAATATATTGGCCGTGGCGCGTAATATTGATGTGATGCATATGGCGAAATGGGGTATTTGCCTGACAGTGTGTGGCACGGAAAGAGGTAAAATCGTGCTCACCAAGCAGATATTGCGCAGCTTGGTGCATCAATTTTTCGTCAAGCTCACCATGATAATGGCTCACACCACGCGCCAAAATTGCCGGGCGGAATGCATGATTTGAAATAATGTAACGGTAACGGCGTGCCGTTGCAGAGAAGCGAGCATGGAAGTCTTCTGTTACTTCATGTGCCCAGCGAACAGCAATGTCTTTCGGCAAGTGGGTATTGACGCCCATCGTCCAGGCCGCCAGCTTGCGATTTGAATCGACATCAAAGTGAACCACTTGTCCAGTGCCATGTACGCCAGCATCTGTGCGACCCGCACAAAATACTTCAATCGGTTGATTGGCAATTTTAGACAAGGCTTTTTCTAATTCACCTTGCACACTCACTACATCTAGTTGACGCTGCCAACCATGATAATTTGCACCGTCGTATTCGATACCTAACGCTATTCGCATAATCTACTTCGTCTTGCCTAGGCCCACAGAGCCCTATTAAATGTATATATTGCGGTGATTATAAGGGATGGCAGAGTCAGATGCGATAGCTACACCTACTGCACGCATGCTATCACGGCTTTAATCCGCTTTTTCTGGGCATAAAAAAGCGCGACACTCATTGAGTATCGCGCTTAATCATCATCTGATGAGCCGGTGATTCACTATCAGTGATTGACCATCAACGGGCCGTTTTTAATAAATTGGCTGCTTCTTGAGCGCTTTGGGCATCACCGTTTTGGGCAATATCTTGCAGCAAATCAGCAGCACCTTCTGCATCATTCATTTCAAGGTATGCTTTTGCTAAATCTAGCTTACTTGCATACTCACCTTGGCTATCTACATCGTAGTCAGGTACGCCCGCTAAAATATCAGGAAATTCATCTAGCCCAACATCAAGGTTCAACGGTGCACTATCAAGGTCAATATCTAAATCAATATCATCCAGATCAGACTCTTTCAGTAGCTCATCAATGCTAATGTAAGACGCCGGTGACGGTTTAGCTTCGTCTAACAGCTCACTATCGGCTTCATGGTATTCAGCTTCTGGCTCACGGCTTCCCTCGCTTTGATAAGGGCTATGATTACCAGCCGCTGATTCCGCTTGCGGGGATGGCGCACGCTCTTCAAGGCTGTCGTCACTCGCATCAAGTAACAGCTCTTGCTCATCCGCATCATCCAGTAAAGATTCCGCATCAAATCGATCGACCTCTTCGACTTGCATTTGCGGCTGCTCCGACCAATCTTCACTCACAAGGCGAGGCTCTTCAGAAGCGGCAGCCCACACAGCGGCATCATCTTCTGACATTTCTAGCGATTGATCGTCTAAGAACGGGTCATCATTGAATAACAGCTGATCACGCTCCTGGCTTTCAATATCATCCAAGCCAATTGGGATCTCATCCGTCAGTGTTTCACTATGAGCAACGGCCTCTGACGGCTCATCAAACGCCGTCAAATCAATGTCAGGAGCGGCTGAATGAGAGGGGGCAGCGGTATCGTTATCAGCATCAAGGAACGCATCAGGATCTGTCAGCAAAGCATCCATATCTAAACCAGCACTATCAACAAGTTGCTGATCTATTTTGTTACTTGCTAATGGCGCGGCTTGATCATGTGCCGATCCTTGCGACTCTACGGCGCTATCGACTAATGCGTTCGCTGAAAGTCCTTGCTCAATGTCGTACTGTTCTAGCTCGTGCTGCTCATCGAACGATGCTTGGCGCGCATCATCTTCACTGAATTCAGGCACGCTATTAAGATCTATCGTCTCAAATTCAAAGTCAGGTTCTGTTTTAGCAAGGTTAAAGTTTTCACTCTCTGCTGCGTGAGAAGCCGTCTCTTGCTCTGGCGTTGCAAGCACATCGCTTTCTGACTCAATAGCCTCAGGTTGTGTATCCAGCGCATCTTGCTGTGCTACGTCATGCTTTGCTTCTGAAGCCTCTACAGCCTGTTGCAGCTGCTTAACCACGTTATCGAGCGCTGACTGTTGCTCATCAGCCACATCTTCTAGCTCAGGCTCTAACGCCTCTGCTTCAGGATCAAATAACGCCGCATGCTCATCAAACTCAGGCAATTCATCATCACGAATCACATCTGATGCTTGATAGTCTGTAGATTGAGGCGCATCAGGTTCCACATACTCTGAGGCTTCTGGATCACTTAGCGCGTCGTCTTCTGTAAATTCAGGGAAGTCATCCAAACTGAAAGCTGTGTTTTCTGGCTGAACATGATCGTGTTGCGCCGCTTCAGCATGCTCCATTTCTTCCAGTAACTCATCAACTCGGCGACCGATTGGCGAGCTTTGTTGTGGCGTATCGTCTAGTAGTCCTTCGACTTCAGCAACAATCTCATCATAGTGATGATCGTCTGAATCCTGAGTACTTTCGTCTAAAGAATGACGAGGTTCCGCAGAGTCAAGATCCGCATTATCTGCAGCCAGCTCTTCTGCTGCATTGGCGATATTATCTGGCTCTGACAGTGTATCGTCATGCTCAAGATTGACATCGTCACCGAGTGCGAGGTCATGCGCTGTATTTTGCTCAATATCGTCATCAAATACGACGTCATCTTCCGCGGTTACTGGTGCCGTTTCATCACTCTCAAACGGGTCGCGCTCAGGCTCAACGACAGGTGTTAGTGCATCCGTCAGAATATCGTTAAAGTCAGGTGCAAAATCGGCATCTTCCTGCTCGGTAGCGGCTGCTTTTTCAGACTCTGCCTTTAGTGGCTCTTGCGCTTCAATTGCCGGTGCTTCGAACTCTGGTTCATCATAAACAGATTCGTTAATCTCTACTTGAGGGCTGTACGCCTCTAGTAGAGCGTCTAGATCGTCAGTAGCAACGTCTAGCTGTGGTTGTAGTTGTTGCTGCTCTGACTGAGGCTGTTCTTGTTCTGGCAGAGCTAACTCAGGCTCAGGCGCATCAACTGTATCCAAATCAGGAACAGCTATATCAGCCGCCTCAGAATCAGCTATCTCAGAAATAACAGATGCTGAATCGACAGGCGCTAAACCTTGTTGCGCTAGAATGTCATCAATATCCATTGCAGACATTTCATGCGATGGTGTCTCTGACGCTAACGATGTCGGCTCAAATTCAGACTCAGACTCAGACTCAAGGCTTGAAGGCTCGGCGCTTGTTACTTCACTGCTTGATGATTCAATCGTATCACCCAATAGCTCATCAAGTAACTCAGTGCTATTTTCATCAATGATCAGCTCATCGATGTTGATCTCATCGTTCGATATATCATCTACATCAAGATCACGATCAAAGCTGTTCATTTCATCATCAAGTGATTCATCTTCATCACCCAACAATTCATCTAGCAGCGCAGTACTGTTTTCATCAATTTCAATATCACGGCTAAATAGCTCGCTGTCTTGCTCATCGTCGCCCAGCAATTCATCGAGTAACGCGGTACTGTTTTCATCCAATGTAATATCAGAGGTGTCGCCTAAATCATCATCTTCATCGTCGATAAGTTCATCTAGCAGCGCGGTACTGCTCTCGTCCAGCAGCCGCTCACTGTCATCATCGCTATCAACACTGCTATCCTCTGCGAAGCTCGTCGCAAAGATATCATCGATAAGGTCTTGTTCTGACTGAGGGGAAGCAGGCATAGGCTGTGCCTGCTGCGTGTCCGCTTCGCTAAAAACCGACGCTGCTTTTGCCTCTGATGACAAGGCCGATTCGGGATCTGCCATCGCACTGGCTTCCGCTAAAGCGGCATCAATCGCTGCTTGCTCGGCCAGTTCATCGCTGACCGCTTGTTCAGGCGAGTCAAAATCATCGCCTGAATCAAAGCTATCAAACAGTGCATCTAATTCACTTTGTGCGACAACCTCATTGCTATCATCTTGCTTGGTTGCACTGCTTGAATCTGCTTGCTCGGCTTCAAGCAGTAATTCATCAAGTAGAGATTGATCAAGCATGCCATTATCAAGCAGCTCGTCATTACTATTGTCATCACCGTCAGAGAGATCAAAGTTTGGTTGTTCATCATCTTCTTTTAGCGATTGCTCCCACATCGCCGCAAGCGCTTCATCCGAACTCAGCTCAGAGGACTGATCCATTTCATCCAGCGCACGCTCCATATCTTCAAGGCCAAGCGCTTTTTCATCGCCTGTCACTGAAATACTGCTCGCACCACCAAGTGGACCATCAATATCAAAGTCATCACTTGACGATAAATCTAACGTGTCGTCATCGTCACTAAGCTGTGGTGCAAACAAGCTATCTTCAGGATCGTCGAACAAGGCATCATCTTGCGCAAACAGATCATCAATATCATCACTGTCACTTAAAGCGAGCTCTGCGTCAGGATCAGCCGCACCAGCCAGTAAACCATCATTTGGCGGTGTAATGGCAGGATCGGCCGAATTAGGGCTATCTAACGACTTCACGTCGTCTTCATCTTCTTCTTTACGACGGCCAAATAGGAAATACGAAACCACACCCGCAATCAGGGCGCCAGGAATAAAGGCTGCTGCCGCGAGTGCCCATGGATTCGCAATAAGTTGATCCAGTAACGATGGCTCTTCAACCACAGGTTGCATTTCAATGGTTTTTTGTTGCGCTAAGAAATCTTTAATCTCATCACGCAGTATTCCATCACTGGTTTGCTGATCTTGCAATGCCGCTACTTCGTGTTGCATTTCAGATAAACGCACACGCAGTAAGTGATTGCTTTCCAACAACTTAGTAATTTGAATGTCAGAGGCATCAAGCTGATCTTGCAGCGCTGTCGGTGGCGCTTTATTCGGCTTAGGTGGAATTAAAGTTTCAGTTTCTGCTAGTGTCGATGCACTTATTGGTTCAACCGTCGTCGCTGCTACCGTCGGCTGTGACTGTGTTGTATTCGCCGTACGCGTTGGCGCTGTGGTCGCCGACTCCGTTGTTGTTCTCGAAGAGGTTGTCGCATTCGCTCTTGGTGTCGTCGTAGCGGCGGTATTGCTACGCGCAGCCGTTGAGGTCGCTCGACGTGCGGGTTGCGAAGTCTTATCTTGCTCTAACTGTAATTTTACCGCATCGGTGTTTTCACGACGGATCTGAGTCAGCGTAGGCATATCCAAACGGCTACCCGGAATTAAGCCATGAATATTATTTGCTTCAAATGCTTGCGGGTTAGCACGATAAATCGCACCAATCACTTGATACACAGAAACGGAACTTGAAGGGCGATATTTAGACGAGATCCCCCACAGCGTTTCATTGGCTCGCGTCGGTCCGTATTGATAACTACCTTGGTATCGGCTCACTTCCGCGACGGGTTGGCTAATATCACGGTAACGTTCAGTGACTACAGATGTGGGTTGGTCTTCCTCAGGGCCAAGAATGCGTACGGTATTTGCTTGTACCGGAAAATGAATAGCCGTCGTTGCAATGAATGCAGGAAGAATAAAACGTTTGATCAGGTTAGATACGTCAGGCACGGCCTGCAGTCCTCTCTGGCGGAAACTAAAAGTCGATTAGATAAATGCAGTCTATAACAACACTTATCAAAACCACTTACTCTGGGTATTACTATATCGGACAGACAACCTGAAACTGTAGTATTCCTACCAAAAATGTGGGGTTGCTGGAAAATTTATTAAAAGGAGCAGCAAAGATGCCGCTCCTTGTCTATTACAGCCTATCGCTAAGAAAAGACCGCTGATTATAGGTAATCAGCAATCAGTCGCTCAGCAATTTGGACACTGTTAGTCGCAGCGCCTTTACGTACATTATCCGCAACAACCCACATGTTTAAACCGTGTGAGTGGCTAATATCTTCACGTACACGTGCAACCATTACATGGTCTTTACCTGTCGCATCAGATACCTGTGTTGGGTAATCATTACCTTGGAAAAGCTCAATACCTTCTGCGTTTTCTAGCAGTTGTAGTGCTTCTTCAATATGTACTTCTTGACGCGTTTCAACATGAACCGCTTCAGCGTGACCATAGAACACAGGGACACGTACACAGGTTGGGTTCACACGAATCGTGTCATCGGCAAAAATCTTCTGGGTTTCCCACACCATTTTCATTTCTTCTTTGGTGTAGCCGTTATCCATGAAGCTGTCGATATGCGGCAAACAGTTAAATGCAATTTGTTTATCATAAACACTGTTTTCAGCTGGAAGGCCATTCAATAGCTTCGCAGTTTGACCTGCAAGCTCGTCGACACCTTTTTTACCGCTGCCCGATACCGATTGGTACGTTGATACGTTAATACGCTCAATGCCGTATGCATCATGAATTGGTTTCAGTGCCACCAGCATCTGGATTGTCGAACAGTTAGGGTTCGCGATGATGTTACGGTTACGGTATTCCGCAATCGCATCGGGATTCACTTCAGGCACAACCAGCGGTACATCGTAGTCATAACGGAAGCGTGATGTGTTATCAATCACGATCACACCTTCATCCGCAGCGATCGGCGCCCAGCGGTCTGAAGCTTCTGCACCTGCTGAGAACAAAGCAATATGTACTTGTGACCAATCAAAATCTTCAACGTTGGTAACACGTACTGATTTATTTTTAAAACGCAGTGTTTGACCCGCACCACGCTCAGAGGCTAGCAAGTATAAATTGCGAACAGGAAAATTGCGTTCCTCTAATACCTCAACCATAGCTTGACCTACAGCGCCAGTTGCGCCGAGTACGGCAATATCAAATTCCTGACTCATTGCGTTTCCTCAATTGTAAAACCTAATTTAGCCAGCGACTCTACCCCAAAACTGGCCTCTCCTGCTACCGTAATCGCACTATATTCACGTCGATCCCAGTAATTTTTACGCATCAAATCAAATGCGGTTGCCATCTTGGCTTCATCACCTTGGGTTTGCAGCATAGTACGACGAAATAATGCATCGTCTTTGCGAATATCATAAATCAATTGGATCAGTGAAAATAAATCCTCTTCCGACCAAGAGCGACTCAATGCAACATAAGGGATCGGTGCTTGTGGCAATAAACTCGCCGCTTCGACATGCGCTGATGTTGATTTTGCGTCTCGATCAAGACCAAAATTAGCATCCGCAAGAAAATCACAGTATTGGTTATACACCATAGTGGTGCCGCGCGCTTTTCCTTCTAAACCGTAGCCTGCGATATGCGGAGTCGCAAACGCCAATAAAGGGAGTAATTCCAATTCAACCTGCGGCTCTTGTTCAAACACATCCAATACCGCGGTCAGGGCTTTACCTTGTCCAGTAAGGCTCTGTTGCAGGGCATGTTTTAGGGCTTGGTTGTCCACCACAGGGCCACGAGCCGCATTAATCAAGATCGCGTTATCTTGTAAATTCGCTAAAAAGCTCTCGTCGACCAAATGGTATGTCGGGTATTCGCCATCACGGGTGATCGGCGTGTGCAGCGTGATGACATCGCACTGCTCACGAAGCGTTTCTAACGATGAAAATTCACGGCTATCGCCTGCCGCTTGCTTGATCGGGTCATTCAATAAATAACGAATACCTAAAGCGTCCAAACAGCCTGCGAGGTAAGTTCCGACATTGCCCGCCCCCACAATACCGACGGTTTTATCAAAGATAGAAAAGCCTTGCTGCTGACCCAACACCATCAAGCTGCTTAGCACATACTCAGCGACACCCACTTTGTTACAGCCAGGCGCGGCAGTAAAAGCAATGTTCTTATCAGCCAATAACACTTGATCGACGTGGTCTTGGCCTGCGGTTGCCGTGCCAACAAATTGAAGTCGGTTCGCTTTCGCCAGTAACTGACTATTTACCTTGGTCACAGAGCGGATCATCAAGGCATCAATATCCACTAAATCATCACAGGTCAGCGTACGCCCGGGCTTAGTCATCACATGCCCAAGTTGACTAAAGAGTGCTTTTGCATAAGGCATATTTTCATCGATAAGGATGTTCATTGATTCTCCGAAAGCTAACAACTGCGAGCAGGTATAATACCCTATACCAATCTGGGTAAGTAAGTGGGCAGGTGATTTTAACCAGCAAGACCGATCAAGCCGACATACAGCACAGGTTCAGGTGGCGTATGATAAAAGGCTCTCGATAGACGCTATACGCTAGAGACAAAAAAACCCAGCGTAAGCTGGGCTGAAAGTCCGAGAAAAATCATCTGTTACTCTGAGTAACTAGTACCTACGATACGATGTGCGTCTGTTTACAGGCACCGGCTAAAAATATTGAAATAGTAGAGGCCTCTGGACAAGTCATCTAATCTTTCATTTTAGTCGGTGCCAACCTCGGAAAATAGGTTTAAGGGGTAAACAGGCAAGCCACTTATTTCGCCATTATCTTGCTTACCTGTCGTTTTTACACCTTAAATTAAGCTTCGTACTTCTTGATCACTAGCGTTGCGTTAGTGCCACCAAAACCGAAACTGTTCGACATTACTGTTTTCAGTTCAGTATCGCGCTTCTCAGTCACGATATCTAAACCTTCAGCAGCAGGGTCTAAATTGTCGATGTTGATACTTGGTGCAACAAAGCCGTGCTCTAGCATTAGCGTCGAGTAAATCGCTTCGTGAACACCCGCCGCCCCTAGTGCGTGACCCGTCATTGCTTTAGTTGCTGAAATAGCTGGGCAGTTTTCGCTAAATAGCTCTTGAATCGCACCTAGCTCTTTCACATCACCAACCGGTGTTGAAGTGCCGTGAGTGTTGATGTAATCCACTGGCGCATCAAGATCTTGCATTGCCATCTTCATACAGCGCACCGCACCTTCACCTGATGGCGCTACCATGTCGTAGCCATCTGATGTCGCGCCGTAACCGACAATTTCACCGTAGATCTTCGCGCCACGCGCCAATGCGTGCTCAAGTTCTTCAACCACTAGCATACCGCCGCCACCAGAGATAACAAAACCGTCACGGTCTGCATCATAAGTACGAGATGCTTTTGATGGATCATCGTTGTACTTAGTCGATAGCGCGCCCATGGCATCGAACATCATGGTCAGAGACCAATCAAGTTCTTCACCGCCACCAGCGAAAACAACATCTTGTTTGCCCAGCTGGATCAGCTCTAGTGCGTGACCAATACAGTGCGCCGATGTCGCACATGCAGAGCTCATAGTGTAGTTAACGCCACGAATTTTAAATGGTGTTGCCAAACACGCTGAAACTGTTGAAGACATAGTACGAGGTACCATGTATGGACCTACGCGCTTCACGCCTTTTTCACGAATAATGTCGACTGCAGCAACTTGGTTGTACGATGATGCGCCACCTGAACCCGCCACCAGGCCAGTTCGGTCATTAGAAACTTGTTCTTCAGTTAGGCCGGCATCTTCAATTGCCTGCTCCATAGACAAATATGCAAAGCCTGCAGCATCGCCCATGAAACGCATCTTTTTACGATCGATATGCTCAGAAGGCTTTAATTTAAGATCGCCCCAAACATTGCTGCGTAATTTCATTTCAGCAAATTGTTCAGAGAAATTAATGCCAGATTTACCTTCTTTTAGCGATTCCAGCACTTCGTTTACGTTGTTACCAATGCTGGATACGATACCCATGCCTGTAATTACGGCTCGTTTCATGATGAATTCCTACTGATATTTAACGAAGAGATAATAACGGCTTTCTCACTCAAAAGTGGTCAGCTTTCCCATAGTTCGGGTACAATCGCGGTTAATTTCCAACTTTTTACTCTGTTTGCACCTTCATTTTAGCGCTGTATTTTAGTCTTCAATACAGTTTTTGTAATGTGCAGCACCCCGATTGAAAGAGGTTTCCTTTGTCTGATAAGCCCAATAAGCGCATTGAACACGCTGTTCTTGACTGGAACGAAGTAGGTACGCCCGTCTCTAACGATTTTGATGATGTGTACTTTTCTAACACCAATGGCTTAGAAGAGACGCGTTACGTTTTTCTTCAGCAAAATGGCTTACCAGCGCGCTGGGCACACTTCGAACGTCGCCGCTTTGTCGTAGCAGAAACCGGTTTTGGCACAGGATTAAACTTTCTTGCGCTGTGGCAATGGTTTAAAGCTTTTCGTGCCGCACACCCTGATGCTACCACTAAAGAACTGCATTTTATCAGTTTTGAAAAATTTCCTGTTACCAAAGCAGACTTAATTAAGGCTCATCAATCTTGGCCTGAACTGGCAGATTTAGCCGAGCAGCTGCATGCCCATTACCCTGCTGCGGTTGCAGGCTGTCAGCGTATTGTGCTGGAAGATGGCATGATCACCCTCGATTTATGGTTTGGTGACATCAAAGACTGCATGCCACAAGTATGGTGTGGCGAAGAAGGTATTGTTGATGCGTGGTTCTTAGATGGCTTTGCCCCAAGCAAAAACCCTGAGATGTGGAACCAAAACCTGTTCAACAATATGGCAAAATTAGCGCGAACTGATTGTACAACCGCGACCTTTACGGCGGCTGGCTTTGTTCGACGAGGCTTAATCGAAGCGGGCTTTAGCATGTCAAAAGCCAAAGGATTTGGTACGAAACGAGACATGTTAATTGGCCATATTGAAGTACGTCAATTTGGCTCAAATGTAAAACCTTGGTATCAGCGTAATGCAGCAAAAAGCACTGATAACGTCGCCATTATTGGTGGTGGCATTGCCTCTGCCAGTGCGGCTATTGCTTTGATTCGCCGAGGGATCAAGGTCAGCTTGTACTGTGCCGACAACCAGCCAGCAGAGGGTGCATCGGGCAACCGCCAAGGCGCGGTTTATCCACTACTAAGTGGTGGCCATGACGCTATTCCTAACTTTTTTGCACCAGCATTTTTGTATGCGCGCCAGTTTGTTGAACAAGCAACACAGTACGGTGACTTCGCTCACCAATGGTGTGGTGTTACGCAACTAAGCTGGGATGAAAATACCAAGAAAAAACTCAATAACATGCTCGACAGTGGATTCCCACCAGAGCTGATCACCGCTTATGACAAAGCGCAAACTCAAAGTTTAACTGGCGTTGAATCAGGCCATGCCAGTGTACACTACCCATTAGGGGGGTGGCTGTGCCCACAAGCACTTACGCGTGTATTGATCGATCATGCTGAACAAACAGGCCTGCTGACCACCCATTACGGTTGTGCCATCAACAAGCTGACCCAAAGTGAAAATGGTTGGCAGTTAAGTAATACTGCTGGTGAAATCGTTAACCATGGCACTGTGATTGTCGCCAACGGCCATCGCTTCACTGAATTTGAACAAACAGAGCAAGTGCCGCTCTACCCAGTGCGCGGCCAAGTGAGTCATATCCCAACTAATGAAACCTTAACCACACTGAAGACGGTGCTGTGTTATGACGGCTACCTGACGCCGAAAAATACCACCTCGGAGACTCATTGTATCGGTGCCAGTTACGGACGTAATAATACCAACACCGACTTTAGCGGCGACGAACACGCCTCTAACAAACAGCGTTTAGTGAACAGCCTGCCAGATGCCGACTGGCCAAAAGATATTGATATGAGTGATAACCAAGCGCGTGTGGGTGTTCGTAGCGCAAGCCGTGACCACTTGCCGATTGTGGGTGATGTCTGTCGCATTGATGATTTGATTAGCCAGTATAGCGAACTTAGAGATAACCAAGACACAGCCCAAGCCGTGCCTTGTTATGACAACCTCTATAGTTTCCTTGGTTTAGGATCGCGCGGGTTAAGCTCGGCACCGCTACTGGGTGAGTTAATTGCCTCACAAATTTGCGGCGATCCACTACCACTTCCAAACGATGTGCTAGAAGCCCTGCATCCTGGCCGTTCATGGGTACGCCGCCTCGTGCGAGGCAAGCAGCTCAACCAAGATAAATAAATCGTTCGTTTTACTCCGCATTCACCGTTGCTGGCGGACCAGAATCTTCGCCGCCAGTATCGGCTAACGCCACAGCAACAACCACCGCGGCCACACCGACCGCGATCGCGGTAGCTGTTAATCCACCCGCTGACGCCGCTAATGCGGTGTTAGCCCCAGCCGCCGCACCCGTTGTGGATGCACTTGCAGTAGAGGTTGTTGAGCTAGCGCTCGCTGGTGTTGCGGTTTCTGTTGTCGCTTGAGATGCCGTTGCCGCCTCATCCGCAGCCAAAGCTGTAGACGACAAAATCCCAGAAAAAATAAGCGCAATTACAAATTTATTCATACCATTCCTACTCATTATTGTGAGTTATTGATATGAATATAAGTATAGCTAGGCTTGTGCTTTTCGCCTTACCCATTGAAGAGTAAATAAGACAACCCGTCTAAATAGGCCGCTTTATTGTTTACTTAACTCGGGTAAAAAAAGCAAAACATACACCCTCGCTACCACAAGATCTGAGGCTGATACTGGTACTTGTGCTAGCACTAACTGGCATGATGAATCGTGACATTTTTAATCACAGAGTAAAGCTTATCGGCTAACACCCGCTGCGTCGCCACCTCACCATGAACTAAATAAATATCACTGGGTCCCTGAGCAATATTTTGTACAAACGCGATTAAATCATCTTGAGCGGCATGGGCGGAATAGCCAGATAACTGATGTATTTTGGCTTTGACAGTGATCAATTCATTATTGATATCGACCTTATCTTCACCATCCAATAAAGCTTTACCCAATGTCCCTTTTGCTTGATAGCCAGAAAAGACAATATCGGTACGTGCATCTGGCAATAAAGCTTCAAGATAACGAATCACGCGCCCGCCCGTACACATGCCACTGGCAGCGACTATGATGGCTGGCTCTGCCGATGTTTGAAGACGATTGATCAATGCAATATGTTCAACATGCGATTCAATCACAATGCACTGCTGGAAAGAAAGCGGATGACGCCCTGTGATATAGCGAGACTTGGCCTCCTTAGCCCACAGTTGTTTATAGGTATTATATTGTTCAGTGATCTTGGCCGCTAAGGGCGAGTCCAGCACCACAGGCAGGCTCTGCCAGTTAACATTAGGAGAATTAACGTCGGCTTGGGCGATAATATTTTCTAAATCAAACAGGAGCTCTTGTGTTCTGCCAACACTAAAAGCCGGAATAATAATCGCCCCACCGTCTTGCAGCGAACGCTCGACGATGGCTTTCAATTGTGTTTGCCGCTCAATAATTGACGAGTGATTGCGATCGCCATAAGTGCTCTCTAGCACCAAAATATCAGCTCGTTGCGGTGAAATAGGATCAGCTAATAGCGGTGTATGACAAGGCCCTAGATCGCCAGAAAAAACCACAACACGCTCGTCGGGTAATTTAATTTCAATATAAGCGGAGCCTAAGATATGCCCCGCCTGACGAAAACGCACACTGATTAACTCACCACTAGGAAACGTCAACTGTACCCAGCAATCAAACGGGATAGGCTTTAGCAGTGAACGAACACGGTTAGTAATTTGCTCGCATTGCTTCATATCGAGCCCAAGCTGGATTTTCAAGCCATCTTCAAGCATTAAGGGCAGTAAGGCTGCCGTTGCCTGCGTCGCGTAAATCGGTGAATGAAAACCTGCAGCAAGCAGCCAAGGAATACGCCCGACATGGTCGATATGACAATGAGTCAGAAAAAGTGCGCGCACACAATCTAATGGAAAATCAATATTCAGCGATGCTTGTTGCTCTTCCCCTTGAAAGAGACCGCAGTCGATCAATAAGCTATTGTTTCCAATAAATAACTCATGGCAAGAGCCCGTCACACCGTCTTTGGCTCCATGATGTTCTATGCGCACGACATTGCTCCAACATATCATTAATAAGCGGGCATGATGACAGAGTTTAGGGGCTGGAATTTGTTATTCGTGGTGAGGTTTAGAGCAGTCTCGCAAATTAATCCGTCGATTTTGCGTAATGCGTCAGAATTGATTGAGCGATAACAAAGTCTAACTCCACATCAATATCCTGCGATCTCTGGCTTGGCATGATATATCCCATATTCGCCGACGGATGAATAAGACACTCTTTATTTAAAATATTATCAGCCGAAGTAATATAAATGGCACCATTAAGTCGATAGTGTTGCTCACAGTCTTGGCTACGTTTTAAGCTATCCGCAAACATAGGACTTAGCATAAGATCATCATTCGCTTTATAGGTCCACTGGATCGGATGTTCGACCTCGGTCACCGATACCACACTTTCAACCGTGTTATGACAGTATAGCGCCCAAGCTTGACAAATATCTTGGCTGGTACGTAATGGCGACGTGGGTTGCAGTAATACCAGATCGCGATAAGCTTCTCCTTTGGCGACAAAATATTGTAGCTGATGCTGTAAGACCGCCATCGTGGTTGCCGTATCTGAAGCTAATTCTGCTGGGCGAAGATAAGGCACTTCAGCCCCATAGTGTATGGCAATAGCGGCTATTTCTTGATCGTCGGTATTCACTACCACGCGCTCAAAAATACCACTCTCTAACGCAGCTTCAATTGTCCATGCGATTAATGGTTTCCCCGCTAGCGGCAACACATTTTTCCGAGGTAAGCGTTTACTGCCCCCCCGCGCAGGAATAATGGCGATAGGCTTATTGATGTTAGTTTTGATAAGGTTTGTTGCTCTTACAGAACGGCTTTTAGCGTGAGTCGACATTAGAATATACCCAGCTCTAACATATCCGCTTGAGCACGACGGTAATCATCGATGCGACCGATATCAAGCCAGTACTCGCTGATTTCATAGGGAACCGCTTTTCCACCACGGGCAATGACTTGCTCAAATACAGTTGTGATATCAATCCGTTGATTGGGGGCGATTTGGCGTACCACATCATGGTTAAGCACATAAATCCCGGTATTCACTTTCACTTTGTGGGCGGGTTTTTCGCTTAATGCGGTGATCACACTGCCACTGCTATCGCTGTTAGCACAATCAATCACCCCAAATGGAATTTGATATTCATAATCACGCACACACATGGTGACATCGGCTGATTGCGATTGGTGGAAATCGAGCAACTTTTCAAAATCAAGGTTTGTCATGATATCACCATTCATCATGATCAACGGCTGCTGACTAATATTGTCGGGTAATAACCCTAACGCACCACCAGTACCCAATGGCTGATCTTCATGAATATAGGTGATACTCACGCCCCACTTTTCACCATCACCAAAATGGGCGCGGATCATCTCTGGCAGGTAATGGGTCGAGATATAGAAATGGTGAAAACCAGCGCGAATAAAGCTTAATAAGATACTTTCAAGGATGGGCTTATCCCCCACCTTCAGCAGTGGTTTTGGACAGGCATTAGTGAGCGGTTGTAAACGGGTGCCAAAGCCCCCGGCCATTAAAAAGACAGGGTTAAGGTATTTCGGTTTGCTCAGTACGTGCTGTAGCGTTTCCAGCCCAACAAGTTGACCATTACTATCCACAAGAGGAACTGACAAAATCCCTCTTGTTTCCATTAGCTGAATAAGATCATCCCTGGACATGTTTGCATCAGCCGTTACTGGGGAAGTATGCATAACAACAGAAACAGGTTCATTTAAGCCAACATTTTTTAACAATCCACGTCGAATATCACCATCGGTTATCACACCGAGTAATTCCGAATTGTTATTCACTACCATAACAATCTGTAAGCCAGTGCTATCTAAAACACTCAAGGCTTCACGTACCGAACAAGATGGCTTAACGAGTACTTTCTTCCACTGAGTCATCATGCATCCAAAGTTCCGATAATATTTTCATTAAAGATGAATAAGAGTAACAAAGATGCCGAGCTGGCTGACCTACCGCATCGTAATAAATCAAGTTGCTATTTTCTTCCAAATTCAGCAAATGAATAGAATGCATGCCAACTTGGTTGGGATAAATAAAATCTTTACTTTGGTTATCGCCAATATAGACGCTATCTTGAGGGGAAACCCCAAAAAAATTGAGCACCTTCTCATAAGGTAGAGCCATTGGCTTCGAGATACCCTTCCCAAGTTCAGAACTACAAAGAATAAAATCAAAGTACGGCGCTATACCCAGCGCTTGAATTTTCTGCCTTTGGATGCTGCTATTACCATCTGTGATAATCGCTAATCGATAACGAGATTTAAGCTCAAGAATACAAGATAAGAAGCCGTCGTAAGGCTTAAGTTCAGGTGCATGCGTGCGATAAGCCTGTACCAATTGAGTGAAAATGTACTCTTCTGAAACCTCTCCCCCTTTCGCTTTGATAGCACGGGAAAATAAATCTCGATACTGCCGCTGGTTAAAACGTAGTTCAATTTCAGAATAAAGATCAACACCGTAATCTGCTAAAAACACCTTAGAAGCCGCTTGGTAGCAAGCTAGATTATAAGATGACTCAGGGTAAATAGTGTCGTCTAAATCAAAAATGACTATCTTATTTAACATTTTCATCCACAAATACAGACATATCGTAGCGTAACATCTTTAAATTGGCTTTGATGGTTGATGGCAATTCTGTACCACGTAGCACGTAATGAGGGCTTTGAAGTCCCGCTTCAATTGATAATACACTACCGCCACCAAAACGAGGGTTCACTTCTATGAAATAGATAGTGCCATCGCCAGCGATGATCGCCTGTAGCGTCACAGGCCCATAAAACCCACGGCTTAAAAGTAACTTTTTCGTTTCTAATGCTAATTGCTGATGCTGGACGGTTTTACTCACACTCACTTCGCCAGCTCGAACTTTTAATCGTTCTCGAGCTGAAACAGCCACATATCCACCAGCGGTAACAAAACAATCAATGGTGTACTCTTTACCCTCGATATACTGCTGAAATATTGGCTCGTATACGCCAAACTCAACCAAATAGCTATCAAGCTCACTTTGACAAGTCAGTAACTTAGCCCCAAAAGAGCCGCTTCCTTGTACAGGCTTCGCAAATATAGGAAAGTGAGTGGGCAGAGTAACGAGGCGTGGTGTATTCACCCCTGCCGTTTCAAACAAAGCATGCGTCAGTTTTTTATCCGAAGACGCTTCAATCACATCTTCACTGGATAGCAGCAAATCAACCGTTGATTCCAATGAAATTTCAGAACGGTAACGAGAAAAAAATATCAAGTCAGGATCGATAGTACATACAACAGAATCCACATGATGTTGAGCAATAATCTGCTGATATCTTACAACAAGCTCGGTATTTCGCTCTTTTGGCAATAAATAGGTTTGATCACAAAAATGTAATGCTGGGGCATCGCTCGTAATATCAGTACCAATAATGGTTAACTCAATACCATGATATTGTGCAAACTGACGGAAGCAATTGATCAGTTCAACCCTGCGCCCAACATTAGGAAATAATAAGACTTTCTTCATATTATAATTCAATCAAATCATCTAGCGCGTAATCTTTCTGCGCGACAGTATTAATAACTTCATCCCAACGCATCGGGCTTAACCCTGTAGCTGGACGCTTGGTTGTAATATTGGCAGCGGTAAGACGTTCACCTTTTTTAATCGATTTTAAAGCAACAATAGAGCGGCGGGCTATCTCTATGTTTTTCTGTTCACTTAGAGAGGGGGCTTTTACTCCCGTTCCGGCAATCGCTTTTTCAATATTGCGAATGGCCTTAACCATCGCGGTCAGTTCATGAGGCTCAAGGCTAGCAATATGATCAGGGCCCGGTAAGCTACGATCAAGCGTAAAGTGCTTCTCAACACAACATGCCCCCATAGCAACAGCAGCAATTGCGACTTCGATCCCTTGGGTATGATCGGAATACCCTACTTTCACATCAAGAGAATCGTTAATTGTTTGCATCGCACGCAAGTTAACATCGTGCATTGGGGTTGGATACTCAGTATTACAATGTAAGACCGTAATATTATGTCGGTCGACCCCACCTTGAGTCAGCACGTCAACCGCTTGCTCAACTTCCACTAATGTTGCCATTCCGGTCGATAAGATAATTTTGATACTTGGATCACAATGCATTCGTAAATAAGGCAAATTATTCACTTCACCCGAAGGAATTTTATAAGTATCAACACCAAGCTGCTTCAGTACCATGAGCGAAGGTTCATCAAAAGCCGTCGCTAGAAATGTTAAATTCAGAGCATCACAATAGTCTTTCAATTCTTGATAATCATCGAGCGAAAGGTGCAATTTTTTACACATCTCTAGCTGCGACTCTTGAATGCCGGTATTCGCTGTTTGATACTCAGCTTTGCCCGCCCAGCTCGTCATGACCAGCTCTGGTAAAGCAATTTGGAATTTAATCGCATCGACAGCAGACGCTTTAGCTACATCGATCATCTGCTTGGCCAAGATCATATTGGCATTATGGTTTACACCTGCTTCAGCAATAATGTAGACACGATCAGTCATGGTATTTGATGTCATAGAATTCTTTCTTTTTAAGCTCAGTTAGCACTACGTGTTTTAATGTGTTCACAATTTTATTAGCCGTATCACCATCACCATATGGGTTAACGGCTTGCTTCGCGTTTAATTGACAGGAATCATCTAACGCGCTTGTGATTGCTGCAACAATTTCAGCTTCTTTATATTGGCATTGAATCACAGAGGCAGCACGAACACGTCCTTTTTGCCTATCGCCTACATCCACGGTAGGTATGCCATAAGATGCCACTTCAGTAACACCGCTTGACGAGTTACCGACAACGGCAGAAACATGATTCAATAAAGAGTGATAGCGCACCATTCCTAGCGATTGATGCACACAAACTTGCTCTGGGTGATTTTTTTTCAGGGCATCAATCATAGTAATGATGCTTTCACTGCCTGCATCATGGTTAGGATAAGTGATAATCATGCCAATATCATCTAACGAAGATAAAGCTGAAAAAAAGATCTGGTTAAGCTCATCTTGATCTGAACGTGTTGTTTCAGGGTGTAAGGTCACCAGAATATTATGAGGAAACACCGATAAATCGAAATCTAAAAAACATTCAAGTTCTCGCTTCGTCACAGGTTTAACGGCTTTGATATTATCAATACAGAGGTTGCCTACATTGAAAACTTTACTTGGTTGCTCCCCCAACTGAATCACACGCTTTCTATAACTTTCTGTGGTCGTAAAGTGAAGACTTGCAAGCTTAGTTATACTATGGCGAATGCTATCATCTAGCGCGCCTAGTGTTAGATCGCCCCCCGAAATATGAGCAATGGGGACTTTCTGCAGAAAAGCCGCAAAGGCCACCGATAATATTTCATAGCGATCACCCAAAACGACAACAAGATCAGGGCGATTTTCACTCAACGCATTTGACATCAACTGAAGGCTGTCGCTAGCTGTTAAAGCAACGCCGAGATCACTCGTATCAGAAGTATCAACTTCTAATGCGATTACCCGTTCAATGCCTGCTTGATGGATCTCATCAAAAGTATACCCACGAGAATGGTCAAAGTGACTTCCTGTTGCAATAACCGTTAACTCAGCAAAATCGGCGACTTCTAGCGCTTTAATTAAGGGCAATAAAATCCCAAAATCAGCACGGGTACTTGTTACTACGGATATTTTCACCGTAACACCTTCTCATTCAAAATCGGACTACTTGGTAAATTCACAATGCGATCAGCAAGCCATTCAGAGGTCAATAAATCCCCTCGCAAACAATGCTGATACATAGGCAAAGTATGCATAAGTTGCCACACAGGGCGGGTCATCACACCTTGTTGATTGGTTGCTTCTAGCAGTTGTTGGCGAGCCTCGCTATTTGGGCAAATAACCGCATTAAGCCAGTAGTTAGACAGGGCATACTCAGGCTCGACCACAAACTGATAATCCGCCAAACCAGCATCACTCGAAAATAGCGTTTGGTAAGCCATGGCTAACTGACGCTTAGCGGCAAGGTAGGCTGGCAATTGCTCTAACTGCGCACACCCCAAGGCGGCATTTAAGTTCGGCATTCGATAGTTAAAGCCAGCTTCATCATGATAGAACTCATAAGGATGCGCGACCTTGGCGGTTGTTGTTAGGTGTTTAACACCTTGTCCTGCTTGAGCATCACGACATAGCACCATACCACCGCCACCCGTCGTTATGATCTTATTGCCATTGAAACTCAGCGCCCCAAAGTCACCAATCGTCCCGGTATGCTTGCCTTTATAGAATGAGCCTAAACTTTCAGCGGCATCTTCAACCAAGATTAAGTTCCATTGCAGGCACACCGCCATCAGCTCATCTAATTGCGCAGGATGACCAAAGGTATGCATAGGCAAAATGGCTCGAATCACCTTACCCGTTGCTTGATGAATACACAGGCCACTAGCATCAAAGACGGCGTTATCCGTTAAGTACTCAGATAAAGCTTGCGGACACAACGAGAGGCTTTGACGATTAACATCGACAAACAGAGGCTCAGCGCCCATGTGATGCAAAGTATTACAGGTGGCCACAAACGTCAGTGCTTGGGTTATCACCAAATCGCCCGCTTGCACACCGGCTTGGTGTAATGCCGCATGCAAAGCGGCAGTGCCATTTACTGTCGCAACCGCTTTAGCCGAGCCAGTATATTGTTCAATTTGTTGCTCAAACTGATCAACATAACGACCGACACTCGAAACAAAAGTGCTATCTATGGTATCAAGCAGGTAGCGCTTCTCATTGCCAGTAAAGCTAGGCGCATGCAGAGGGACAAAATCATTGGTTTGATAAGTATCGCGGACAAATTCAACCAGTCGCTGGCTTGCTGTGTTTTTGGATATAGCGTTCATCTAAATACCGCTTTTATCAATAGCACTGTATAAAAAGCCTTCATCGTTCTTTATCACCGCCATTACATTTTGCTGTCGAGGTACTTACCCGTTTCTTTATGACCAAAGTCAGGGATCATGTGATGAAAAAGCGCAACTAATTCGTCTTTGCTCCAACACTGATTAGCTTTCATCTCGGTAATAGCGTGTTCAAAATGAGTAAGCAGTTCAGGGTCGAACTCAGGCTCGTTTTTAATCACACCTAAATTATCAAACCGTGCCATATCAAGTACTTCTTCACCTGTGTAGAATTCCTCAAAGTCTTTTTCACCCGTAGTATCACTAGTGGTAAACAAACACGGCCATTTTCCTTGCTCAGGCAGTATCTTCGCTAACTCTCGGGCTTGTTGTTCCGATTCACACAGGTAAGGTTCAAAGCCACGCTGTTCAAGGTATTTAACGGCAATATCAGCAAACGAAATAAGGTGAAGGGCTTCGCTCAATTTTGGAAAGAAAATATCTCGATTTTCACCAAAGATACAAGACATCAAACACAGCTCACCTGACTCCTGCGGTGTCACAAAATAACGTTTAATATCATTAGGGGCAACAAGGGGCTGTTGCTTCAAGATCCGCTGATTAAAACCATGAAGCAAAGAGCCATCAGAAAAAGCCACATTGGCAAAACGGGCAGTTGAAATGGCAATATCTTGGCTACGACGCATCAAGAACATTTCCATAATGCGCTTAGACGCCCCCATCATATTAACCGGGTTAGCCGCTTTATCGGTTGAGACACAAAAGTACTTTTTAGCACCAAGTTCTGTCGCTTGCTGCACGGTTTTATCGGTATTAAATACATTCACATTGACCATGCGCATCAGGGTAAACGGGTCTTTCTCACTACGGACATGCTTAAGTGCTGATAGATTAAGAACATAATCATAGCCAGCAGCTTTTACTTGCTGCGAGATAAACGCATCAAACTCTACCGAGCCAATATCAAGGGCAAAGGTTTGGAAATCACCATTTATATAGCCAAACGAACTACGAATATCACGGACCAGCTCAACCAGGTTATTCTCGCTAAGATCAACAACATGCAACGCCTTGGGTTGACGCTTAAAAATCTCTTTAACAACCGCCTGACCAATCGAGCCCGCACCACCTAGCACCAAAAAGCGCGATCGCGAAACCTCAGCGGCTAATGCGTGCTGATGAGAATATAAATCAGAACAAAAAAGTGGCGCAGAACGACCAATGAGGGAGAGCATGTGAAGAGTACCCAATTAAGCTAGAGGTGGGTATTCTAGCTTAATTGGGTAGAGAGGTGGAGTGCTTTGAGTCAGCAGCTAATCTAGACCTATTTTAAATTAAGTTACTTTTACGACTTTCAAATTCAATCACATCACCATGTTGTTGAATTTGGCCGTTACATGCGCTCCAAACAAGATCACTGATACCATCAGATGGCTTAAAGCCTGTAGGAGCACTTAGAAGTAACTCTCTGATCTCTTCATGCTTCATGCTGTGACAAGCTGTATCAAGAGTATTTAGAAGCTGGTTATATTCATCTAATGGTAAATGAATTTCACTGGCTGTCATTATTCGAGAGTGTGCAGTTTTCTCTACATTGTCGCCAATAAGAAGTTCCTCATAAAGCTTCTCACCAGGTCTAAGCCCAGAAAATTTGATTTCAATGTCACCATGAGGATTTAGAGCATCCTTCACTTCTAAACCTGAAAGCTTAATCAGGTTTTCCGCTAAGTCAGTGATCTTTACTGACTCCCCCATATCTAAAACAAAGACATCACCACCTTTACCCATCGCACCAGCCTGAATAACCAGCTGAGCGGCTTCAGGTATAGTCATAAAGTATCGAGTGATATCAGGGTGAGTAACTGTCAGGGGCCCGCCAGCAGCAATTTGCTTCTTAAACAGAGGAATGACAGAGCCTGATGAGCCTAAAACATTACCAAATCGCACCATACAAAAGCGTGTACCGCCTTTTCGATTATTTTCTTGTTCAGCAAGAGCCTGTAACCCTAACTCAGCCATCCGCTTAGTTGTTCCCATAACGTTTGTAGGGCGTACAGCTTTATCAGTAGAAATCAAAACAAAAGATTCTACACCTGCCTCTATCGCTGCTTTTGCTGTGAAGTACGTACCATAAATGTTATTACGTACCCCTTCTATAACATTATATTCCACTAGCGGGACGTGTTTGTAGGCTGCAGCGTGATACACAGTATCAACATTATAAGACTTCATAACAGTAACTAAGCGATGAGATCTTTGCACTGAACCCAACAATGGTATTACAGGTGCTTCAATACCATATTCATCTCTTAACTGAGTTAACTCTCGATCAATTTGGTATAAGCCAAACTCAGATAGCTCAAATAAGACAAGTACCTTAGGCTTTTGCTTTATTATCTGGCGACAGAGTTCAGAGCCAATAGACCCGCCAGCACCAGTTACCATTACAACTTTGTCTTTAATGTTAGCTTCCAACAAAGATTGTTGAGGCTCGACAGGATCACGACCAAGCAGATCTTCGATAGGTACATCTCTTAACTGATCAATTTGTGCTTCACCAGAGACAATATCAGCCATAGCAGGTACGGTTAATACTTCTGCAGGCATTGAGACTAACTGATCAAGTATAAGCTTTCTTCTTGCGTTTGACGCACTAGGTATCGCCAGTAAGATTTTCGAAATGCCATATCTTGATATTAATCGACTTGCTTCATCAATATTATGAACCTTTAAACCAAGAATCATGGTATTTTCTAGTGTTTTATCTTCATCTAGAAAAGAAATCACCCGATAATCATCAGATGAGCGTAAGGCTAAAGCTAATTGACGACCTGCAGTACCCGTGCCGTAAATCAGTACTTTAGCCTTACCTTTAACGGTTAGCTGCGTGATTAAAACACGAACAAAAAGCCTTGAACCACCGCACAATATACAGAGAAATGAACCATAAATTAAAGGAACAGAGCGAGGAACAAAAGAATCAATATAATAAGCTAATAAACCTACAGTTGAAGCTGATATAATTGTACCAATACTAATAACTGCTAATGCATGAAATGTTAAATACCTTAAAATAGCACGGTATAAGCCAAGTTTTGTAAAAGCGACTAAAGTTACAAACAAGGTTATAACCATAAGATATTGATTTGAACTATCGCTAAGAGGTGAGATGTGCCCTAATCTTGCCCAGAACGCTAAATAGAATGACAGTATAATAAAAATAGAGTCAAGAATAACGCTAACTAGCCGTTTTTTTATACGAGACATATCCCAAATTAAATTCAAACGTTTCATAATACCCTTGCTGACAAAAAATATGACGATGTGAAAACAATAGAAACAAACAGTCTATTTCTTTACTCTATCGCCACTTCCACTACCAGTAACTGTCATAATGATATATTTAAAATAAGACATAATAGTCAAAGTATCGATCATTTCCCTGTCAGTTTCGGCTAACAACTTAGGTGTTGACATATCAATAGTATTGACCTGAGATAAACCTGTGATACCAGGTCTAACATCATAGATTTTTAGAGACTCTCTTTCTGAAATGAGTTCTTCCTGATTAAATAAATTAGGGCGAGGGCCAACTAAACTCATATCCCCTAGTAATACATTAATCAACTGAGGTAGTTCATCAATTTTAGTTTTACGTAAAAAAGATCCTAACTTTGTAATTGATGCACTATCGGCCATATGACTCGCTACAGATTTAGTATCAATGCTCATGGTTCTGAACTTAATCAATTTAAATGGTTTTTTATTCACTCCTACTCGTGTTTGAATAAAAATAGGAGAGCCAGTATCAAATAAACCGATAATAGTAACTATTAAAAATACAGGCCATAGAAGAATCAGTCCAAAAAAAGCTGCTAAAAAATCTATTAAACGAATCATCTTTATTTCACCCTAATATCACGCAAGCATAAACTTGCCATTGCTTGCTTCATTGTAACTGGAGGTACCCAACCCAGCACATCTTTAACATTTGAAGAACTAACTTCTAAGTTTCCAAGTAATTGTTCAACCATCGCCGATTTCCCGGTTAACTTACCAGCAAAACGCATCAGACTAGTCGGTATAGGTAACTGAATTACTTTTTTTCCTAACCCCTCTGCAATTGCGTCAGTAAACTCTTTAACCGAAACGGTTTCAATATCACTAGCTAAAAAAGTATGCCCACTTGCATCTGGATGTCGAGCACAAGTAACCAATAAGTCAGTTAAATTCTGGACAGCAATGAAATCTCTTCGGTTATTTACCAAACCAAAAGGTAAAAAAGGTGATTTGTTAACAAGTTTAGTTAACATACCAAAATTCCCTGGGGCATTTAATCCGTAGACTAATGTTGGCCTGACAATTACAACTTCAAGTTCCGTTTCATTAGCTATCTTTTTTAATCCAACCTCAGCGTTATATTTTGACCTTGCATATGAGTTATGCGGACAAAGAGGCGAGTTTTCATTAAACGGAGAGCTTGAAGTCGATGTGCCATTAACACCAATTGAGCTAACAAAGACAAAGCGCTTTACACCATTCATTACTGCTGCTTTAGCCAAACAGATGGCTCCTTGCGCATTTACACTCTCATATTCTTCATCAGAGAAATTACTCGAATGAGCTAAGCCAGCCAAATGAATAACTACATCAACACCCTCAAATGCTCCATCCCATTTCGTATCGCTATTTATGCTATTAACCGTAAATATTGAAGCATAATCATGCTGCTCACCTTTACGAACAACATGTCGGTGAACATTATAAGTAGAGGCCAGAGATTTACCTACAAATCCAGTACTACCAGTAAGTAATATACTCATGATTCAATCACATCCTCAGCGACTTTCAAAATTTCACTCAAAGCCATTTGCTCTGAAAATGACTCCTCTAGCACCTTTCGTGGAGTAAAATCATGCTTAAAAGAAGACTTTGATAAGTCTTCAGTGATACGGTCTAACAACTCGGCAAGAGCATCTGGATTATCGCTTGTGCAGTGCCAACCAAGCTTATAATCTGACAATAATAACTCCAATTCAGACCCCTTATCGCCGACATATACAATAGGCTTGTTTGCAGCCATCGAAAAATAAGCTTTACTTGGAACACCTAGTCCAACCATGTCTGAAGATAGTGTAACCAAAGCAACATCACAAGCATTCAAGCCCGTATTATTCTTTTCGAGGTCTAATCGACCGTAGTAGTTAACCCGTTCATAATCTAGACTTTCATTCACAGTTTTTGCTAATTGCTCGACAGCATTACTCTCTGAGCCACAACCAATAAACAAAAACCTAGCATTCTTATGCCCTGTCAATTCAATTGCTTTTAACAGGTTAGGTACACCTTGAAGTCGCCCCATATTACCAAAAAACTGAAAAACAATATTATCTTGCCAATCCAACGATGAAATCAGCTCATTTTCGGCCTTTAGTTGCGGTGTAATCACACTAGTTGAAGCCCAATTAGGCACAAATGTAATTTTGGTGTCTTGCCCAACCTTACCTTTCAGTAAGGTTTTCATATCTCGGCCAATACAGATCAAATGGTCAGGCGCAGAGTATACTTTTTTTGAAAAGTAAGTCAGCAGTCGATACAGTAAACTCGAGCTTCGAAGTACCTTCGCTGGCACTAAATTATTAGGAAATATGTCATGGACTAAAACTAACCACTTAAAATTTTTTTTCAATTTCATCAAAGCCATAGCAAACATAGTCACTATCGGGTTGGTTCCAGAGAAAACCAGATCTACTTCATCAATATGTTGACGAATAGAGCAATAAAAAATGTTAGTTTGCTTAATTTGACCTAGCAACCTAGTAATAAGTTTATTCTTATTGTGTTGAACAAATTGAATATACTGCGTTGGTACGCAGTATTTTTCTGAAAAGCCCCTTGAATGCTCCGTATCTGGCGTGATGAGAATCACATCAAAAGTTTCGTGCAAATGCTTAACAATTTGAGACCAATAATAAGCAGTTGAATTATGATTCTCTCCAATATACTCGGCTATAACTAAAACTTTCTTCTTTTTCACTTTAATACTCTTTCCAAACAACCCGCTTCACATAGTCTGTGTACGAGTGAATAATACGCACAACTTTCGCCGATACATTTGGCATTGAGTAGTCATAAACTTGACGTAATAAGCGTTCTTCGCCACAGGGCTGTGAGCTAATAATTTGAAGTGCTTGCATCACTCGTTCAACACCTAAGCCAACCATCATGACAGAAGCCTCTTCCATTCCTTCTGGACGCTCATGGGCTTCACGCATATTCAACGCCGGGAAGTTCATAATGGATGATTCTTCATTGATAGTGCCACTATCAGATAGAACTGCTTTAGCGTTTTTCTGTAGATGATTGTAATCATGAAATCCAAGAGGCTTAAGTAATTGAATATTCTTGTGAAAAACCAATCCTTGAGATTCGATACGATTACGCGTACGTGGATGCGTTGAAACAATTACAGGTAAATCGTAATGTTCAGCGACTGTATTCAACGTTTCTGCTAATTTTGCAAGCTGATTTGGTGAGTCAACATTCTCTTCTCGATGCGCACTGACTACGAAAAAACGCCCTTTATCTAAACCAAGTCGCGTAAGAACGTCCGACTTATCAATCTGTGGCATGTAGTGGTTAAGCACCTCAAACATAGGGCTACCCGTTTTAATAACACGATCTGCAGGTAAACCTTCCGCCAATAAATAATCTCGAGCGATAGAGCTATAAGTAAGATTAATATCAGCCGTATGATCGACAATTCTACGGTTAGTTTCTTCTGGTACACGCTGGTCAAAACAGCGGTTACCTGCCTCCATATGGAAAATTGGCACTTTACGACGCTTAGCTGGTAGTGCAGAAATACAAGAATTTGTATCACCTAATACCAACATAGCTTCAGGTTGAACTTCTTCTAATACTTGATCAACCTTAATAATCACCTGCCCAATTGTCTCTGCCGCATTTTTGCCCGCAGCATTTAAAAAGTAATCAGGTTTACGAACACCTAAATCACTAAAAAAAACTTCATTAAGCTCATAATCATAGTTCTGACCAGTGTGAACAATGATATGCTCGCAATGTTCATCTAACTTAGCAAGCACACGAGAAAGACGAATGATTTCAGGTCGAGTGCCTACAACAGACATCACTTTCATTTTATTCATTATTTTTTACTCATTAATCTTAAAGTGGCTTTGCAATAGTATCCGGTGCATTTCTATCAAATACTTCATTCGCCCACAGCATAACGATGAGCTCATCCTCACCAGTATTTGTGATGTCATGAGACCAACCAGGTACTGTTTCAACAATCTGAGGGTGTAAGGAATTCACTTCTAAGCTATAACACTCACCTGTTACTACATGTTCAAATTTGAACAATGCGCGCCCTTTGATCACTAAAAACTTCTCATTTTTGGTGTGATGGTAATGACCACCACGAGTAATCCCTGGATGGGCTGTAAAAAACGAAAACTGCCCTGCATCTTTCGTTTTCAACATTTCACAAAAAACACCTCGTTCATCACCATAACTCGGTACGTGATAACTAAATTGCGATGGTGTAAAATAGCTCAAATACGTAGAATAAAGAGCTCGCGCAAATCCAGAACCCACATTTTCGGTAATCAAAGAATCTCGACTGGATTTAAATTGTCGTAATAAATCCGCCACTTCACCAACAGTTGTCGAGTACTCAGGGTAGACTCTTTGTATACCAGACTCTCGCGATTTAGTAAGTAGACTGATTAATTCAAGACACACATCATCGATATATACAAGATCAACAGATGCAGAAGGGTCATGGATATTAATTGCTATGTCATTCGCTATATTATGGCAAAACGTTGCTACAAACGAATTATAATTAGGTCGACACCACTTACCAAAAACGTTTGGAAAACGGTAAATGTAATGACTCGCACCAGTGGCCTGACCATACAACTCAACTGCCTTTTCAGCTTGTGCTTTACTTACACCATAAGGATTATCACGGTCAACTTGAATCGAAGAGCTGATCATGATCGGTGCCTGATTTCCGGCTTGTTGTAGTTGAGCAACAATAAAATCAGTTAGATCCGCATTACCTTCTTTAAATTCAGCCTCATTTTTAGGACGATTAACACCAGCCAAATGAAAAACAAAATCTGCATCTTGGAGGTAACAAGCTAATTGACTGCGGCTTGTTTCAATATCAACCTTAACAAGATCGGTATAACCTTGCTCAGTTAACATCAAACATAGGTTTTTACCGATAAAGCCATTAGCTCCAGTAACAACAATGTTCATATTACGCATCCAAGTTGTATTCTTCACCCGCACAGATTGCGCGAATAAAGTTTAATTTTAACAGTAAATTTTTCATTCCCTCTACATCAAGACGCTCTGTATTGTGGGAATTGTAATCTTCTATTTCCGAAATGCGCTCATCGCCATCTTCCACAAATTTTCCGTAGTTTAAATCTCGTAAATCAGGTGGCACTTGGAAATAATCACCATGATCGATAGCTGCGACCATCTCTTCCCGGCTTAATAATGCCTCGTATAACTTTTCACCATGACGAGTACCAATTACATTAATAGAATGATCAGGTACGCCCAATAGCTCTGTTAATGCTTTAGCTAGCACTTCAATCGTTGCTGCTGGCGCTTTTTGTACAAAAATATCGCCATTTTTACCATGTTCGAAAGCATATAAAACCAAATCTACCGCATCGCCCAGCGTCATCATGAAGCGAGTCATGTTTGGATCGGTAATTGTAAGCGGTTTATTTGCTTTAATTAAGTCAACAAAAAGAGGGATCACAGAGCCACGAGACGCCATAACGTTACCGTAACGTGTTGCGCAAATAACCGTTTTATCTGGGTCAACATTACGAGATTTAGCCACAATTACCTTTTCCATCATGGCTTTTGATATCCCCATTGCATTAATCGGGTATACAGCTTTATCAGTACTTAAACAAACCACTCTAGACACTTCATTGGCAATACATGCCTCTAAGACATTTTCCGTACCTAAAACATTTGTTTTAACCGCTTCCATGGGATGAAATTCACATGACGGTACTTGTTTAAGAGCAGCGGCATGGTAGACAAAATCCACACCACGAGTGGCTGATAAAATCGAGTTATAATCACGCACATCACCAATGTAGAACTTTAGCTTTGCATTATTATACTTCTTGCGCATGTCATCTTGCTTCTTCTCATCACGAGAAAAGATACGGATCTCTTTAATATCAGTATCTAAAAAACGGTCAAGTACAGCATTGCCAAAAGAACCTGTACCACCTGTGATAAGTAAAACTTTATTTTTAAACATAAAAAATTCTTTATTTTCAATTAGTTAAAAGCTTAACATACTGCTCAGCCCTATCTTTCGCTGTTGGTAATGATCTAACATGTAGATAAGCATTATCGACATTATACTTAAGTAAATTCGAATTTGATAACCCTTCAAAAATAACTTTCGCTATTGACTGTGGATCTAGAGGGTCAAAATAGAAAGCGAACTCTTTACATACATTCTTAACAAACGCCCTATCAGATACGAAAACAGGAAGTTTCATCGCCATCGCCTCTACAGGGGTTGCCGAATAACATTCCAACAAACTCGGAAACACAATACCATCTAAACCACGGTAAAAAGTTAGGCATTCAGTAACATTTAAAGAACCAACTGTCGAAAAACCAGATAAGCGTTCAAATCCATTTAGATTCATTTCTTGAGTAGTTAGAGTGAATATAAACTCAACATCAAGCAGATATTTTTCTTTCAAAATATTGGCTACTTCAGGAAGAATGTCGATATTCTTATGCATATACGCTCGCCCCATAACTCCGAGGCGAACTTTAGAAGAAATATCAACACATGAATACTCTCTTTCATCAGAGTCTATATATTGAGAAGAAACACAATTTTCAACAACAGATATTAAATTGTCGCTAAAACCACGGTTGCTAATTAAAGCATTCTTAACATGCTCTTGCTCAACGACCAAATGATCGCTATTTTTAAAAAACATCCACTGCAACTCAAATTTCAATTTAGTCTTGAGTTTATCTATCAGAGAAAGCTTACTATACGCAGAATTATGCGGGTACGCTATCCAAGGCTGTGCAAAACCACACACATGTTTTTGCGTTGGCAATTTATAATAAACAGGCCCAAAGACAGTAAATACAGCCTCTGAATTCGAAATGAAATCAAAAAACTCTCTTCCCGGTTTTTTAAGTCCGAAGATATCATAGCAGAGTGATGACTCAAAATGATTGAAAACACTCATATCTGAAATACTTTCTCTTACAGTATTTGAGTATATAACTGAAATTTTCAAATTACTATCTATTTGCCTACCTAGGATCAACCCCGCTAGCTCTTCAATAAATGAAGCGGCTACTTGAACACCACCGCCAGCGTGTAGATTTGCTGCATTAACAACTACTTTCAAAACGACCTCTCTAACTGCGAGTTTTTAATATACGCACATAAGTTAAAACCATAAATAAAACAACAACAAATAACTTAATCACTAAAGCTAATAAAAGATCAAAATGACTTACAATATAGTAATTGAAGTAGTATACGCCTAATAACATGCCAATAAATTTGAAAATAAAAATAAGTCCCACGGGTACTTCCGCACATGATTTTTTTGCTGCCATATAATACATCACAGATAATAAAACATATGATACCAATGTAGACCAAGCTGCCGCTTCAACCCCCCAAATAGGTATAAACTTAACATTCAAATAAACATTAACAATTAGAGCAGTCAAGGTTGACAACGATATAAATATCGACTTTTTCATATAAAAGATAAAATTTGAAAAAGTAACAGTTAGATAGGTCAATGTATTAGCCATAACTAAAACTGGGAAAATTGTCGCAGAACTAGAATAAGAGTCAGAAAAAAACACAACAATCACCTCACTTCCAAATAGAATAACGAGTGATGATATTGCAATTATAAAATTTGCCACTTTAATAATAGTTTGTTTTATCTCCTTTGTATTATTATCATCAAGTAACTTATACATTCTAGGCTGCCATGAAGAATTCCAGGCCATCACGATAACAAGTAAAATCAAAGACAAATTATAGCCAAAAGAATAAAGTCCAACTGCAGTTGCATTAATATTATGATTCAGAATAAACCGATCAACTTGCGTTAAAAGACTATTTGATAATACATGTGGTATTAGTGGCACTGAAAATGCTATTGATGATAAAACATATTTAATCGAAAACTTAATCTCAATTATTTTTGAAAGGCGTTTAAAAACAAAAACAAGAGCGACTCCAGTAATTACTATTTGTGCATATGCCTTTGACAAATACTGTTCTGACGTTAACAGAAGAGCAAAAACAAATATAAACAGAACTTCAACTAACTTTATTGTAATGTTATACTTGGCATACTTTTTGCTTTGAACTGACGCTTGCAAATAGATAGTGTATGAGTATAAATATGTCAACATACATGATATTACAATAACAAGTACCATGTCATAGCTCGTTAAACCAAAAACCTCTCCTAAGCTGTCAATATAAAGAGGTGCTAATAACAAAGCTATTAACTGGAAAACAGATATTGCAACCAAGTTAGAAAAAAGAAAGCTACCAAATCCAACGGGGCTTTTCATGTATGTATTAAAGACTGAGTTTTGCAAATTCAACCCCAAGAAAACATACATGATCGTGATAGCTGATTGTATTAGCGATAATTTACCATAATCTTCCGGTGTCAATATAATCGTCAACAACGGTAAAGATACAAAAAGAAAACCTCTCACTAGCATTTCAGAAAAAAAGTAATTAATAAAATCAGATAAAGCTTTATTTTTTATATTCACAAGCATCTCATCAATCAATCAAACGAAATAAATTCATCCACTTTTCAGTAACAGAATTCTCACTATAAGCATCAATTGAATTACTCGCATTATTTATAAATTTACTACGAAGCTCATCGGTATTGATAAGTAAATCTATAGCCTTAGCTAGCTTAGCTACATCACCAACAGGAACTAATAATCCATTTTCTTCATGAGTAATGATTGTTTTTGGCCCTGCAGGGCAATCAAAGCTAATACAAGGGAGAGAATGAGCAAGTGCTTCAATCAAAACCATTCCTAGCCCTTCATACCTTGATGATAAAATAAACATTTCTGCAGAATTATACACGCTATCTATATTTTTAGCATAAGGCATCAATGTAATATTTTCAATACGATTATCCTCTATTATCTTATTAAGATAATCTTTATCCTCACCTTCTCCGTAAATTTCTAGTTTCCAACCAGCTTTTAAAGCAGTAGAACGATGCCAAGCATCTATTAATAAATCGAAGCCCTTTTGCTCGCATAGTCTACCGACAGCAATAGCAACTTTCTTTCTAGTGTTTTTTTGCATCGTTTTTGCTTCAACAATATTCGGAATAGTAAATAATTTATCACTATCCATCCAGTGATAAAGATGTCTATCTTCATTTGTTAAAATAACAAGTGCATCAATTTTATTATAAATTTTACTTCTTACCCACTTTAATATTGGATGAGGGACATCGTATTCAAAGTGCTCAATTGCAATAACCTTAGTTTTGATACCAACAGTGGAAAACAATGCTAAAATAACCATTTTAATATCACTACAAATAATGGTGTCAATTTTATTGTCTCTTATATAACGCCTAAAACCAGGCGCTTTTTTCCTTATATAATTAAGGTCAAAAATAATACCTTTAAATGCATTTAACTTTCGATTATACATACTAACTTCATGACTGTGATTCAAGTACTCAACTTTAACACCCTCTGATTTAAATACTTCTTCATCATATGTTTTATAAAGACTTAATATTGAAACATCGAAATTATGCAAAGACTTTAGCTTATTCGACAATGTAACAGAAACACGCTCTATACCACCTCGACCAGAAGCATTATTTAAAGCAAAACATATTTTATTAATCATAACCAATCAAACTACTAAAAGAGATAAAACTCGTTATTGAACTATCAAAATAAAAAATATTATAACGAGTTGAGAATAAATAAAGAAACCAAAATAGACTAGAGATCGTTAAAAACAATGAGAGTTTATAGCGTTCAATAAAAACAAGTATATTTCGATAGTGAAAAGCAAATGCCACTATATATATAACATACATTACCCTATATACTCTAAAACCTAAGTCCGTACCAAGTAGAAGGAGGAAGGACAAGGCTAGAACTGACACAAAGGATGCTTTTATAAAATCAGGAATCAGGCTTCTATATCGATATAAGTAAGCAGAAAAAAACGCTGACTCTACCGTTAACTGTACAAGGGAGCTTAAGTTTCCACCAGGAGGAGGGCTTAAATAATAGCTAAACTTTGCAGAAATTATCGGGCTAACAAAACTCAAAACTTTAACAATAAAAGGAGACAAAACCTTGATCGTTATCAGTACAAAAAAAGATAACGCTATAATTCTCCTTAAAAACGCATTAAAATCAAACTCTGGATCACTTGATGCGAGTTTAGATATTATTAAAAAAGGAGCTATTAGTAGTACCGTTCCATGACTTAGGCAACCTAAGCCAAGAAAGAGATAAAATTTAACTGTACACTTGTACTGACTTAAACAAAGAAATATAAAGCTAAATGCTAACAATTGACGAATAATTGTCATTGTTAATACAAAAAAAGTTATCGTTGACACATATACACAAAGAGCAACTAAGAGAAACTCAGGGCATATTCTCCATATAGCTATACTATATAGTCCTAATGAAATAAAAATCAACACTGACCATATTTCTTGAGGCGTGGAGGCAAATAGAGATATAACATAAACTCCCACCCAATATATAGGCTCCCAGCTACCTGTTTGGCTACTGGCTATCTGCATGACATTACTATATGAAAACTTTTTTAATTCCAGTATATCGTTAAAGGCCAAGAAATAGTGAACAATATCATTACCTAACCCAGAGTCAGTCATCAGCAAGTTTCTTTCTGGAATAACCATCGAAAGAAAGAAGATAGTATAAATAGAAATAGCAATTGATACTGGTCGAAACTCTTTCAAGTTTGTCAATCCTGATAACACTAACACTCTAATTAAAACTATAGGTGAAATCAGAACAAGTAATAAATTTAACACTGCAGCACCTTACATAGCCAGGAATGGCTAGACCGTCATCCTAGATTTACTACATTTTGAATAAGCTTCTTTTAAGAACACGACACTTACACCAATGCTCAAGCCAATTAATAGACCTAAAATAACAATTAATGCCTTTTCTGGCTTATCTTTAGAATGAGGCATTGCAACCTTTTCTACAAAATGAAATGTTTGTATTTCCGAACTGATAATAGCCCCATTAAGCTGGAATAGTTTTACTTTTTCATTAATAGAGTCTAACTTATCGCTAAATACAGCTGGGTCTTTAACTTCATTGAGGATCTTAAGCTTTGCTTTCAGAGCATCGACACCAAGATTAAAAGAAAAAGTATTTTCACCTATTCCGAGTTCAACTGGTTTATCAATAGATGCAGCTACAGCTATCTCTAAAGCATATTTGGTTTTTATTCTGATTTTTTCTAATTCAGAAAAAATTCTTTCCTCAGTGATTTGCTTCTCAATCCCTATTCGTAGAAGTTCGGTACTAACAATAACTTTTAGTTCCTCAAATAACTGTACATACACCTTCTCATTCACGAAATTGACATACTGATTTAACAGTGTGTAACTACTTCCTTTTGATGTCGACTGAAATGACAGCTCATATATGTCTTTATCTGGAATTCGTTCAGCCTTTATTTTATTCAAATAACGAATATAGAAATCGCTTTTTAATTTATCTTCTTTTTCTAACTTATCTTTATTGTCTATTAAAAAAGAAATTTTATTATCTTGAGAGTTGAACTGCTCAACAAATCTTGAAATGATATTTTTTCTATTGATTAAATTTTGATAAGGTTTATACCCTTCGCTTTCTTTAATCTCATCCGCATTACCATCAAATACACTTTTAAATTTAACTGCTTGTAAGTAAAACGCCTCCATATCTTTTATTTGAGGCTCAACTATTTTCGCTCGCGCCGTCCACCACTCCGTAGCACAAAATGCATAAGATGTAAATACAGCCAGGCATATTAGCGTGGATAAGACAAGAGATTTCCATCCATCCTTTAGTACTCTATAAAAAGAAAACACTTCTGAATAGAAGCTATCTCTTGAGTTATCACTTTTATCAGATACAACCACATCCACACCCATAAATCGAACTTCAATAATGAAATCACTCATTATCCTAATTGCAATTATCAATTGCAAGATATTTAAGCCTATAGCAAATATATCATACAAAGGTAGCAACAGATCCTACTCAGAATAACTAATAAGCTAGCAACACTAAGTGGAAAAATAGCCGAAACTGGTCTGTTTTTTGCGTTTGGTTCGGGGATTATTAATAAGGTAGGCCTAAAAAAGAACAATTGCGTTGGTGAAGTAAGAAAATATCAAAGCAATAAATAGGTTAATATATAGAAAAACCATAAACATTCCATCAACAAATCCATCACGGAGCCTTAAAGATGTACTCAAAATCAATCACTCTTTTGTGTTTAATACTCGCTTTCAAGCTCATTTCACTTTTCAGCATGTTTAAAGTACATCAGCCTGATCCTTGCTAAGTTCTCTGCACTATCCTCTGCGCGTTTCGGCTAGCATCTTCACCAAAGCGGTATCTCACATCCACAGCATCGATTCAACCAACCAATGTGAACGCGTAGCATTTAACAATTTTTTAGCACTTAGGTTTTTCGAGCTGATATAGTCTCTACATTTCACTTTGATAGAGACTGCTCTTCCACGCTCATCTGCAGCGGGCCTGTTCGGCCAAACAACTTATGTACCCAAGTTGTGATTTTCCAAATGTAACTAATCACCATAAAGTACACAGCAAAAATAGCTAAGAAGGTGGCAAACATGACACTTTCATCAATGCGCATCACATCAGACCAAATGCCAATACCGGCCATAATAGAGGCGCACAAACAAATTACAAACAAAGACATATTCGATGTCATACCGATGCGTTGGCAAATATGGTGTAGATGCTCGCGATCGGGTTTAAACGGAGACTGTCCTTTTCGCATGCGACGTACCATGATTGTTGCCATATCCATGAGCGGCAAAGCAATTAACCACAATGCTGTCACAGGGCGGATCGGCGTAGACTGCTCAACTTGCGTTGCTTCAATCAATAGCCAAATAACCGTAAAACCAATAAAAATACTGCCGGCATCACCCATAAAGACTTTAAAGCGTCGACCTAGTGGAAAACCGAGGTTCAGCAGAATGTATGGCAGCATAGCGGTAACGAGTAAGGCACACACCATGGCTAAATCGTAATTACCATCGATGAAGAATAAATAACCGAGCGCACCAAAGGTCACCGAGGCTAAGCCACCTAATAGGCCATCGATACCGTCAACCATATTAAACGCATTAATTGCACCGATCACAGCCAAAATGGTGATAAGGCCACTGGCAATAGGCGAAAGCTGGATCGCCTCACTGCCCATCAAATACCCCAAACTGTGTAAACTTTTATCACCGATTAGCATCATGGCTACCGAAACGCCCGCTTGAATCACTAAACGTAACTTAAAGCTAATATCATAGCGATCATCAATAACGCCAGTGATCACAAGTATTGTGGCGCAGCTTAAAAACAACACAACATCACGCTCTAAACTCGAAAAGAGCATCAGCGATATCGATAGAGTAATAAAGATAGACACACCGCCAATTAAAGGAATAACCCCTTGGTGATGTTTACGAGCATTGGGCTTATCAACAAGACCTATGTGTTTAGCGACTTTACGTAAAATAAATAAACAACAAAATGACAACGTAAAGACAAAGAGAAATGCATGTGTCATAACAAACAGTCTTAATAATAAAGTGGATACATAGGGTATGATTTTAGTATCGAAATATTAACATATAATGATGGAACTTTAGAACTAAGTCTCACTAAAGTTCCACTTAAACTTAGCAAGTATTCACTTGTATCATAACCATTTAATACAGACCAAAATGGCAAATGTACCAACAAAAATCTTATGTGAGGTACAGCCAAACCACGCGCCTAGACAAAAACACTTTTGTGTGAAGACATGGGTTAAGGATCTACCTGATTACCACCATCAATCAGCATTTTAGCCTATACTTTAAGTAGAATGAAAACTGAGGATGAGCTCATGCCTAAAAATAGGGTTCAATTTCAAAAAAGTATTTCTATTCAGGACTTTATCAACAAGTATGGTACTGAAGACCAGTGTCGGAAGAGGTTGTTTAATATGCGATGGCCTGAAGGGTTTAAGTGCCCTAACTGCCACCATAATAAGTATTGTCAGCTCAAATCTCGCAATTTGTATCAATGTAACCGCTGTCGCTATCAAGCTTCATTAACATCAGGAACCCTTTTTGCTAATTCGAAATTGCCTCTAACGACTTGGTTTTTAGCCATTTATCTAATCACACAAGAGAAGAACGGGATATCCGCACTAGAATTATCGCGCAACCTTGGTGTGTCTTATAATGCAGCATGGCGGTTAAAGCATAAGTTAATGCAAGCAATGAAAGAGCGTGATGATGAGTATCAACTTGCTGGTTTTATTCAAATAGATGATGCTTATTGGGGCGGTGTTCGTCGAGGCTCTCGCGGTAGAGAAGCAAAAGGGAAGCGTCCATTTGTTGCTGCTGTGTCTATCAATGATGAAGGGCACCCCATTCACATGCGTTTTTCTGTTGTTAAAGGCTTCCAGAAGCAAGAGCTAACTCAGTGGGCCAAAACTCATCTACGACCTAAATCATTAGCAATATCAGATGGTTTAGCTTGTTTTCGAGGGGTTGATGATACTAAGTCGTTCCACCTCGCTATTGTCACTGGCGGCGGCGCTGATTGTGTCGAATTACCGTACTTTAAGTGGGTAAACACAATGATAAGTAATGTAAAAAACGCAATGCACGGAACTTATCATGCGATAAATAACAAACACTTACCAAGATATTTAGCTGAATTCTGCTTCAAATTCAATCGCAGGTTTGATTTGGCAAAAATGATAGATAACTTGATTTATTCAAGCCTTCAAACAGCCCCTATGCCTGAGCGCTTACTCAAATTGGCTGAGGTTCGATGGTAATCAAGAGGATCTAAGTCCACAAGAAAAAGATAGCCTGCTTATCAAACCCTTTGAACAGGGAGCTATTAACACCTCATCTGGCGCTCTCGTTCACCCCAAAAAGACCAAACACCCCGCCAATTTTCAGCACTGGTTACGCTCAGAGATCTTTGAGCCATATATCGATACCGCTCATCAACTGAGAGAAAAAACAAGCGCGCAAGCACATGAGAGAAAGCACAAAACCAAGCTGGGGATATTAGTGATGTGAAAACCCGCTGTATATATCGCACATGCTCGGCCATAGCGATACACGGTTACTGTTCGAGGTGTATGCCCCGTATGTCGCCAATGCATCACGCAGTGACGGCAGCGCCTTTGATGCACTCATGCAAAAGGGGATCGGCTAGCTGTATCTATCTTATTTCATGGGTATTACATTGTATGTCATAGATTCATTCATGAATGCGTTCATGGCGACCATAGATAATTTAAGCTTAGAAACAAAAAATGCCGTACCCGAAGGCACAGCACTTTTATTCAACGACTACCGCTAGATTTTACCTATTAATAGCGCCAGTATCATTCTTTCGATATTGGCGCTATTGCGCATTCTATTTATCCGAGCCCGCATTGCTCGCTTCCATATCAAAGCTGATGGGCTTGTTGGTCCCGAACAACTTGTGAATAAACGTGATGATGCGCCAAATGTGGCTAATGGCAAAAAAGTAGACCGCAAACACTGCCAAGAAACTGAAAAACATCACGGACTCACGGATATCGTTCATATCGGCCCAAATACCAATCATCGCCATGAGTGATGCCATGGTGCAGATGATCACCAATGACATACCAGAAGAGAAGCCAATGCGTTGGCAAATATGGTGAAGGTGCTCACGATCTGGCTTAAACGGTGAATGGCCTTTGCGAACACGGCGGATCATAATGGTCGCCATATCCATCAGGGGTATCGCGATTAGCCATAATGCGGTGACAGGTTTAAATGCATAAACGCCTGGCTCTTGCGTGCCACGGATCAGCATCCACACGGCGGCAAAGCCAATAAACACACTACCTGCATCGCCCATGAAGACTTTAAAGCGACGCCCCAGCGGAATGCCTAAATTCAGCATAATGTATGGCACCATCGCAGTCACTATCAGTAAGCACACTGCTGCTAGGTATTCATTGCCACTCGCGTAAAAGACCAAGCCCAATGCACTAAAGGTGACAGAAGCCAAGCCGCCGAGTAAACCGTCAATACCATCGACCATGTTGAAGGCATTAATTGCCCCTATCACGCCCAGCACAGTAATGATACCACTGGCCAGTGGTGACAAGGTGATGGTGTCACTGCCCATTAAGTAACCCAAGTTATGCAAACTGTGATCGCCCAAGTGGATCATGGCAAGTGAAATAGCCGCTTGCACCAATAAGCGCAGTTTAAAGCTAATATCGTAATAGTCATCAATGGCGCCCACGACGACTAATACAAAGGCACAGCTTAAAAACAAGATCAGGCTTTGACTGATAGGCAGAAAAATAAGGAAGCCAATACACACAGTGGTGAAAATAGAAATTCCCCCCACTAATGGAATAACCCCTTGGTGAAGTTTTCGGGCATTAGGTTTGTCAACCAAGCCAATACGTTTTGCCACTTTGCGGAAAATAAATAAACTGCAAAATGATAAAACAAAAACAAATAGAAATGCGGTAGTTGTCATAATGGTTTCAATTAAGAATAATTTTTTAGAGCTATAATCAAACGTACTAGTCTTAGCTAAGCTGAACTCAAGCAATAAGGGATAATGGTTTGTCGCTTATCGCCACAATCATGGGATACCAGTCATGTGGAAGGCTTCAACGGTTTCTTCCGCCATTAGCATATCAATCGCATCAGTAAGCTGAATTTCATCGCCCGCACCAGAAATAACAGATTTTGTTATTTTCTTCATAATAGAGCCTTAATAAAAGTAACAACCTTGTCGCTCTTATTAGAGAGTCAACGTATCGCAGTAAACATGAGTATTACTCATACAAATAGCAGTAAGCACACCCTACAGGTAAAAGATAGCAAGCGAAGTTGACAAGATAGAGAAAACTAAATTTCCAAGCTTAACGAGAGTGGAAATTTAGTTTCAGAAAAGATGTGTATCGTATTTTAAAGAATGGCGATGGAAGAAATCGACTGACCATTCTTATATTTTAACTTAGTCACTACCGAAAAGATCACGGGTATAAACTTTGCTTGCAACATCTTCAAGTTCAAGTGCCATACGGTTAGACACAATCACATCAGACATGGCTTTGAATTCTGCAAAATCTTCAATAACAACCGAATGGAAGAACTCTTTATCTTTTAATACAGGCTCGTAAATAACAACTTCAATCCCTTTGGCTTTCAAGCGCTTCATGATGCCTTGGATACTAGACGCACGGAAATTATCCGAACCCGATTTCATGATTAAGCGATAGATACCCACACGCTTAGGATTACGTTTTAAAATACTATCTGCAACGAAATCTTTACGTGTAGTATTGGCATCAACGATTGCACCAATAATGCTATTTGGTACATCAGCGTAGTTAGCACGAAGTTGTTTGGTGTCTTTAGGTAAGCAGTAACCACCGTAACCAAAAGAAGGGTTGTTGTAATGGTTACCAATACGCGGATCTAACCCCACACCTTCAATAACTTGACGTGCATCTAAACCATGCGCCTCGGCGTAAGAATCTAACTCATTAAAGTACGCCACTCGCATCGCAAGGTAAGTGTTCGAGAAAAGTTTCACTGCTTCCGCTTCTGTCGAATCAGTAAACAAGACTTCAATATCTTGTTTAACCGCGCCTTCAACCAGCAAGTTTGCAAAAACTTTCGCACGTTCACTGCGTTCACCAACGATAATACGTGATGGGTGCAAGTTATCGTATAACGCACGGCCTTCTCGTAAAAACTCAGGTGAAAATATTATATTTTCACAGTCTAACTCTTGTTTAATACGTGCCGTATAACCAACTGGCACAGTAGATTTAATCACCATCACAGCATTAGGATTTATCGCCATAACATCTTTAATAACCGCTTCAACTGAAGAGGTATTAAAGTAGTTGGTTTCCACGTCGTAGTCCGTTGGTGTAGCAATAACGACATAGTCAGCGTCTCTATAGGCTAACTCTTTATCAAGTGTTGCTGTGAAATTTAATGACTTATTTACAAGAAAATCTTCAATTTCCACATCGACAATCGGAGATAGCTTGCAGTTTAAAAGCTTCACCTTTTCTTCGATAATATCAACCGCAATAACATCGTGATGCTGTGCCAAAAGCATCGAATTAGACAGGCCTACATAACCTGTACCAGCAACAGCAATTTTCATATTGTCTCTTTCTTTATATATAAATACTCAATAATTGAGTGAAGTTTTCTCCACTTTTTCTCGAATCGAGCAATGGTAATAATGCATTCACAGACGACATAACATCAGCGATATGTTTCCCTTATATTTATTAAATGCGTCTAGGGATAACAGTTAATCAGAAAATGTATCCCTAGAAGTGCGTTCATTATTGCTATGCGATGATTTAATAACCTAGGAAAATAGGTGAAAAATAGCACCATGGCTTAGCAATTCTGTTTAAATTAACTGAATTTTCGCTAAAACCGTATCAACATACTGCTTCGCGCTCGCAATACTTGTCGACTCTGCATAACAACGTAACTCTGGCGCATTACCAGAAGGGCGAAGATGAATAACATCATCGTTATCAAGCGTTAAACGTAATCCATCAGTAACATCTACATTTTTAATCGCTGCATTGTCAAAACCTAGCTTTGCCAGTAACAGTTCTGGATTAGCCTGACCATCAGCTAAAATTTGCAGGCTTTTTCCAGTTGCAAAGTTTTGAATGCGGTCACTGTCAGTCACTCGTTGAGGTAAGGCATTAACCAGAGGAGAGATACCATTGTTACCTGCAGCAGCAAGTAGCATTAGAGCAGGTAAAACGGCATCACGTGTTGGCAGTGCTTTTAGCGTTTTTCCATTTACTTGAACATCGCTACCCAGTAAATAGCCACCATTAGCTTCAAAACCGGCAATAGAAGCATACGTCTTCGCCAGTGACGCAAATTCGGCAATCACATAAGGTGAACCAATCTTTGTACGCTCAACATGCTTAAACACGTCTAAGCTCTCAACCACGGTATTGCAACTAACGGGTATTGCAAGTGCTTCAATGTTCATTGCACTTGAGCATAACAACCCGAGAATGTCACCGCGTAGCCACTCACCGTTCTCATCGGCCACTAGCGGACGATCACCGTCGCCATCTGTCGAGAAAATAGTATCTAGTTGATATTGCTTAGACCAATTTACTGCTTTTAGTTTATCCGCGTCAGCTACCGCTTCGGTATCAATTGGCACAAACTCATCACTACGCTCTAATGAAATAACTTCAGCGCCAAGGCTAGTAAATAACGGGGCATATAAATCACGCCCAGCACTTGAGTGCTCATAAATACCAATACGCTTACCGCTGAGTAATGATGCATCAAATAACTCAGTGTAACGAGCAATATAATCTGTCGCGGCACGTTGACTTGCTATCACTTGGGGTAAATCACTGATTGCAGAAAATGAAGCATCAGCGTTTAAAATCGCTTGCTCATCAGCTTTATTAATTTCGCCATCAGGGCGGTAAAACTTAAGACCATTACGATCGAAAGGAATATGGCTACCAGTGATCATAATACACGGGATATTGTCTTGCATCGCCACATAGGCAAGCGCTGGTGTTGGTACCACACCATAATAAACCGCTTCAAGACCTAACTGTTCTAAAGCTTTAATACAAGCTTGTGCCATCGCCGGGCTGCTAGGGCGATTATCAATTGCAAGCGCAACTGTTTTGAAATTAAACTGCCCCTGCATGCACTGTATAAAGGCATGAGTAAAAGCAGCACAGGCATCCGCCGTAAATTGTTCGACTAAACCACGCGCACCACTGGTACCAAACTGAATACCGGATTCTTTAATAACTGTTGAGCTAACTAGCATACAAAACTCTACACGTAATGAATGTTGAATAAATTAAGTGATTAGAAACAGCTTAATTTAAGAAAATTTTATTCGCACTCCTAAGCACGACCATATCGGTCTTCAAAGCGAACAATATCGTCTTCACCAAGGTACGAACCTGTTTGAACTTCAATCATTTCTAATGGAATTTTACCTGGGTTCTCAAGGGCATGAATCGTACCTAACGGAATATACGTCGACTGATCTTCCGTCACTAAAATCACTTCATCGCCATTGGTGACACTTGCAGTACCAGCAACAACAATCCAATGCTCACTGCGGTGGAAGTGTTTTTGAATAGAAAGCTTTTGACCCGGATTGACTGTGATACGTTTTACTTGGTCACGAGCACCAAAATCTATCGAATCGTATTTACCCCAAGGACGATAAACTTCACGATGAATCTTATATTCAGAACGCTCTGTATCTTTTAGCTGCTGCACAATCGCTTTAACATCTTGCACCTGTGATTTATCAGCGACTAAGATGGCATCTTTAGTTTCAACAATCACTAGGTTATTTACGCCAACTGTCGCAATCAGTTTGTTTTCAGCGTATACATAATTATGCTCCGATTTAACCGCAATCACATCACCTTTATGAGCATTATTATTACAGTCTTTTTCAGATACATCCCATAATGCAGACCAAGAGCCAACATCACTCCACCCCGCATCCATTGGCACAACCACTAAGTTACCCGAACCGTTAGGTGCACAAACGGGTTCCATCACGGCATAATCGATTGAATCCGCAGGGCATGCTTGAAATGCCTGCTTATCGACACGCACAAAATCTAAATCAGCTTGGGTAGTACTCATGGCTTTTTCACAAGCTTCTAGCATGGCAGGGTTATGCGCTTTCAATTCCTCTATATATCGAGAAGCTTTAAACATAAACATACCGCTATTCCAGTAATATTCACTAGAATCTAAATAAGCTTGAGCAGTTGCTAAGTCCGGTTTCTCAACAAAGCTATCGACTTTAAACGCGGCATCACTTTGAGAGGCTCCACGCTTAATATAGCCATATCCCGTTTCTGCGGCGGTGGGTACAATACCAAAAGTGACCAATTGACCAGCTTCAGCATGAGGTAAAGCTTGATTAACTGAACGTTGAAATGCTACTTGGCTTTCAATCAAGTGATCAGCCGCAAGCACTAACAATATTGGCTCAACATCTGAACCTTCAACATGCTTTAAAGCTTGAAGTGCGGCAAGAGCAATAGCGGGTGCTGTATTACGGCCCACTGGCTCTAAAATAATTCCAGAATGCTCAAAGCCACCTAAACGCATTTGCTCTGCAGCAATGAAACGGTGCTCTTCGTTACAAATAAGTAACGGTGCTTTATGCTCAAGTCCTTCAAGGCGAGCAAAGGTTTGTTGCAGCATCGATTGCTCACCGGTTACTTTTAGAAATTGCTTTGGATGTAACTCACGAGACAAAGGCCAAAGACGGCTACCTGTGCCTCCAGCCATGATTACCGGATATAGCATATTAATTCCTTAAAACTTAAATAATTAATTTAAAAATTGAGAGGCGATAAATAATAGCTGTAAACTTATTTATCAAAGTAGTTATCGAATACTTGCTCTAGACGCCTCTGATTACACGGAAAAGTCATGAACATTCCCGTCAATAAAGGCTCGACAGTACCTTCAAAAGGTACTCAGAATCCATCGCACACATCGCTCTTTTGTGTTTAATACTCGCTTTTAAGCTCGTTTCACTTTTCAGCATGTTTAAGCACATCTGTCTGATCCTTGCAAAGTTCTCTGCACTTTCTTCCGCTCGTTTTCGGCAAGCATCTTCACCAAATGACGTATCGAGGGACCAATGCATCGACTCGACTAACCAATGTGAGCGTGTCGTATTTAACAATTCTTTAGCACTTAGGCTTTTCGAGCTAATATAGTATCTAACTGAAAATTCAGACTCTTTCGCCGCTGCTTCTTATTGTCTAATCGAAACCACGATACCCATTGTTTTCAGCTCTGGCCAATCAAATTCTAAGTCGCCTAAAACACTCAAATCAGTGTTTGTTAATGCCAACCTAGTCTCTTCTCTGCTCCGCGATTTTTCTTGCGTGCTGTAAGAATCACCATCGTGTTTTTGCAACATACTCATATCGAAATAGTTGTCGAACGCTTGATCCAAACGACCTTGATTGCCTTTTACTGCTAGTAAGTAATCAGCGTTCTTATTTAGCACTTTTTGAGCAATTTTCTTTTGGCATCCGATAGCATCAATAGTTACCAAACAACTTGATATATCAAGCAGTTCGAGCAACTCAGGGATGGCTGTGATCTCATTAGATTTCTCGTAAACTTTATGCTGTCCGAGACTAACACTATTTTCAGTCGCAAAGGCGTTCACCATATGAATGGCACCAAGACCTCGAGAGTCATCATAAGAGCCCCTGACAGTTTTACCATCAATGGCTATGACTTCACCTTTAGTTAGCTCACAGCAATCTTTCATCCACTCGATAAAACATTTTTGCAATCGAGTCGAATTAATCATTCCCATCGCTCTGGCTATCGTCGACGTAGAAGGGACACCATGGCTAAAATCACCAAATCGCTTCAAGAAATCTAAACGAACCTCACCTTATAAGTGAATCGCTTTCCAATCGTCTTGACCAGAAAGCACCGCACAAATTGTTAACAAGATGATATCAGTTAACTTGTGCTCGACTTTGCCTGGTTGTCGGTAATCTGGGATGACATCGAAATGCATAAATGGGTGCTGATTACTCATCGTTGGACCTCCAATTTATCTATGGAGGTATTAGAAAACACTGAAACTGATCTACAAACCGATCATCGGCGAATTGACTGTTATGTGTTGGCACTAACTAATGAGTTTCAAAACTGAGAACTCACTAGGCCATGAACCCTTTAAACATGGGCATGTACATGAATTTTCCCTGTCTTGCCCTGTTTATTAAATTCTTCAAAGTGAAATTTCATTTTAACTCACAATCAAACATGACGCATATTGAATCTACGTATATTCTGTAGTAAAAAAAAATCTTCCGTATAAGGCTTTAAGATTTTCGAAGCGTAGAAAACCAAAGATAAAATAGGTAAAATAACAATAAAAAACCCACCTTGACTACTATATAAAACCCAATCAAATAAATATATAATTCCAAAGTGAATAATATAACCCGTATATGTAACCTTACCAATTTGAGACAATACCTTAGGATATGGCAGTTTAAAACTCAACGTTATCATTAACATAGCAAAAGCACTCAAACTAATTATATAAGTGAGAAAACCACCACCAAATGCTATCCAATAGATAAAATACATTAACGATATAGAAGACAAAATAAGTCCATGTCTACGTAGTGAACTTAATTTCAATTCATATAGATAAAACGCCAAAACTCCCAACAAGAAACATGGTAGCTGGTTTAAAAAATTCAAATAAATAAAGTCATCTAGCAAATTATTATCCGATGATGAATACAACTCTCTTATGATAAACTCCAAGGGTGAAGAGAAAAACATCAACAATATCATTATTAAATAAATGGTATAAACAGAGTATCTATTGATTAAATAAAGCAGGGCCGGAAAAATAATGTAAAAATATAATTCATTTATAATACTCCAGCTTCCAGGAACAACATTATTAATGTTCTCCGGAAAAAACCCAGATAACATGGTATATAGTATAATATAATTCGAAAAATCAAACCCAAGTGGATTCCAGTAACTAGGTGACAAATGAACTGGTATATAAAGAAGAGATGCAATAAATAAAAGTGGAATAATCCTTAAAAACCTTTTAAGATAAAAATTAACAATAAATTTTTTGTCAATAATTTTCACACGTGAAGACACCAAAGCCATTGTAAAGCCACTTATAACAAAAAATAATTGGACTCCAAATCTACCTAAAACTAAAATATTATCCAGCATTAAAAAACCACTTGGAAAAAAAAGTACAGTATGCACGGTTATTACGCCAATTAAGGCTAAACCTCTCAGCATGTCAAGCTCATTAAGACGAGAGTCAATACTGTCATTCATACTGCAAACTTCCTTTTAATAATTTTTGTAAATCAACACTCAGATGTGACTTGTAGGAACCGATTTCCTCAGCCTTTCTAATCAGCAACTCCTTATCTCTGCATATCTCTAACAAGTGAGTATCATTATTGTAAGTAATCACCTCATCACGAAATTCAGACTCAATAGAGGTAAATGTATTCTTTTTAAGTAAAATTGGTTTCTCAGATAATAACCCCAATGCAAATCTAGTTGGGAAGCCTGTTTCCGTTCTCACATTACATAGACCATTATAAGCCATCAAAACAGCATCAAAGCTCTGTAGAAAACTTGCAAATTTCCCATTAGATATTTCTTCATAAGAAAATGGTTTAAATGTTTTAACATTATCAATATTTACAATAGGATCTGTAGTTTCCTGAATCCATATTTCAATATTTTCACTAGCAAGTTTTGTTATTAAAACAGTTATATCATCAATAGTTCTTTCACTAAACTTTGTATTCCCCAAGAATATCAACTTACACATTTCCGTATTTTTAAGTTCAAAACCATAGTTACAATTAAAGTCAGAAGAATCTCCCATGTAACTACTTGGAAGTAAATCACGAAAGACAAAAATATTATTACTCTGAGAAATGTTATTTACTTTAAAGAAATCACTCATTTCACGAGAAGACAGAATGACATTATCAAAGCTAGAAAAATAATTATTATCTAACCATGCAAGAGAATATCTATTATCAAACTTAACATTACTCCTTACAGGATAAGTATTTACGACTAGAGAACTTGAAACTTTAATACCTTTGCTTTTGCAGAATAAATCGATTGCCTTTTTTTGTGTGATTAGTGTTGTACTCCATATATATAATATATGAGTGTAATCTGACTCAAGCAACTTTGAGCTTACTAAATCGGGCAGAGATGCAGGTCTTTTAAGATGATTAAAGACATCCAACATAAAAATGAAAGGTTCAAATCGATCCATCTTTATTTTTTTTGTCAGCATTTTTATTCGACTTATTTTTGATGGCGAACGTACCTCATCATAAAAAACATTTATATTTTCATATATACTAGGTAATTCAACACACGAAACACCAACATCCCAAAAATCAACTTCAACCCCTAAATTTAAGGCTTCCTCTACATAGGCATGAACAAATACGACATTTGATGAACCAACAATAAGTATTTTCATAAGAGAGTTAACGTTTCCTAAAAATAGCTCTTAATGCGTAATGAACAAAATAATATGAAGATTGAAAAATATTTAACTTTTCTTCCTTTCGATATATAGACCACTGCCTAATCGCTTTTTTAATTTTATTTCTTGAAATAGATCCCGGTGTAATTCTATAACTCGTTAGAACCTTTTTAAAAATATGAGCCTTTGCTCCATTTCGTAAAATCTTCAACCAAAGCGCATAATCTTGACCAGTTCTTAAATTAGGCATTGTCAAATCGAAAATCCCATTATTTCTAATCATGACAGTGGAGCAACCTAAAGTAGCTTTCTTAGCTAAAATATCCTTATAGTTAAAGCATTCTATATTGTGTGTGGCATCAACAGTCCTATTCTTCCTACTTCCATCTTGTTCAAAAATTTTAAATGCAGTAAAAGAAAAGTCAATATCATCACCCATAAAATCAGTTTGTAGCTTAAGTTTATTTTCCTCCCAAACATCATCGCTATCGACAAATGCGATGAATGTCCCACTAGCCAGTGCTATAGAATTATTTCTTGCAACAGCAGCACCTGAATTAACATCAAGCCTATTAATCACCAACCTGTCATCAATACATGCTAAATCTTTTAGATATTCAAATGTTCCATCCGTTGAACAGTCATCAGTAACAATCCACTCCCACTCAACCAAGGATTGATTTAATATAGACTGATAGGTTTCACTTATATATGACCTTGAATTATATGTAGCCGTTATGATTGAAACGAAAGTTTTATTTTTACACACAATATTAAATCTCATTATAAATTTTGATATATTGTTTGGAAATAATACTCTGTGATATCACCCCCCTCCAAAAGTCAACATTAACACCAACTCTATTTTCCTTTATTTTATTTATGATCTGTGATGCTATTTCGTTTGGATTTTGAGAATCAAGAACTAAACAGTCAGGCTCTTGTTTAATAAAGTCTTTTACATCACCTACATCAACTGAATAAATTGGGACACCACAAGCAAGAGATTCCTTTACTATATTTGGCGAACCTTCATTATCAGAAACAAGTAAAACAAAATCACTTGCATTTATATAGAAAGGTACAACATCAGGGGACACACCTGACATCTCAAGCATTTTATACTCAAAAGAGATACAACTTTGATTAAGAAGATCAATCACTTTTTCTGCAATATCCTTCCTCTTTATCTTTGAGTTACCAATATTAGAAAATAAGACATATTTAAACCTTTCATTCAATGACAATTTACTTAATGCTTTATCTTTATTTATCGGATAAAACTTTTCGAAATCCACTCCCGTTGTTATTGTATATACTTTTCTATGAATCGATCTAGGTAGGAAAGATTTCAAACTTTCAGAGACAACCGTGGAACTCGGAATTATTCGAGCAGATAAGATTGAGCATGTAACACTTAATTTAGATTTTAGTCTTCCTCTTATCGTCATTGGACTTCCTCCATGTAAATCAGTACCATGAAAGGATACGATGGTTTTTTTAGGACAGATTAAAGCTGCAATTAATGACTGAACCCCACCAAAGTGAACATGAAAAAGATTATAATCCATATTTTTTTTTGAAAATCTAATCATAAATAAATCATACACTAGAATAAAATATGCAAAGAAACCATATTTTTTCAAATCAACTGGCAACAGTTCAACTTCTATCCCTTGATTTGTTAAGCATATATATAAATTCTTTATTACTGGATTATTATTACTATTAGGTATACTTGATATCTGATTAGATATAATTAATATTTTCATCATCTAATGCCTAAAAGTTTTTGCATTGTAACAGTAAATCCTTTTATAAAAATCACCAACCATCTGTTCATAAAATGATTTTTCCTAATCCATGATTCCAAATGTAAACTAAATATTTCAGAATGATACAAATCACACATAACAGACAACTGCTCTATGTGTTCATTATGATAGTATGGACTAGCGAGATTGCTATAATATAATGAGTTTGTTTTTAACGCGTACCGACTAAATAGCTTAGAGTCAAACTTTGGTAATAATCTTTCCAATTCTTGGCAACTCTCAGTGTAACATTTCCAATCTTCATCTTTATTTGAATATTTAGCATAGTCATATACTCCCCAAATTGCAGATATATATCCATTTAAAACAATGCTTGGAGATTCAGTTGGGTATTCTTCAAAAATAAATGTCTCATCAATCCTACACCCGCCTTTACTCACTGGTAATAATAAAAAGTCATAAGCTCCTTTTATAATATAATCATATCTATTTGAATTGAAATATATGGAATATCGAATGAAAAGTGAAATAGCTTGACCTTGAATCAGGCCAGAATGAAATCCAGACTCAAGTTCAAATAAGGGAAATGGAAAACCAACAGTCCATTTAATACCATTAGGTAATATTACAATATTATCCTCTAGCCATTTGCAACTAGACTCAACGATATTAAGGTACTGACTTTCCCCTGTTTCGATATACTTATCTAATGCACCTAATCCAACCTGGCAAACGGTTACTGGGTGAATGATTTGTGGATTCCCTGTTTTTCTGAATAATTTCGAATCTGGTTCTATTATTACCTTTTTCCTAAGATCATTATAATATCCACGAATCTCATTTTTAGAGTAGAACTGACCTCTACTCTGGGGACCATGCCAATAATCGTCTTGCAATGCTAAAGTTTTAAGCTTTTTAATTGTGTTAAGCATAATATTACCGAACAATAGATTTTATTGCACTTAAGATATTGCAAGAAAACCCTACAACGTCTCCTGCTTCTGAATTATAACCATAAATATAATTTTTCGAAAATTCACCTAACGCCCCAACATCATATGAGACAACTCTAATACCGTAAGCTTTTGCCAAATAAGCGACACCGGATTGAGTTGCATTTCGATAAGGCAAAATTAAAACATCAAGAGATGCTATGTATTCATGCATTTCTTCATTAGAAATAAAATTATTATTAATAATAATCTTGCCGCGAAGATTTTCAAAGCTAGATCTATCTAGACCATATCCACGACCAACAACACTCAATGTATAATTACAGCCAATCTCTTTCTCAAGATATTTAAAGATATCTGGAATATCATTGACACCTTTATATGGTTCAATCCTACCAAAAAAACCAACGTGTGGTACATCACTTGGTTTCTTTTTATCAACTAACCTTCTAGGCGTGGGATGCTCTGCCACATGCAACTTATTTTCATTAAAATTAACTCCATCATATAAACTCTCATTATGAAAATGGAGTATGCTATTACCTAATAAAAGCATTTTTCTTGAAAAAACAGCACTGAACTTTGCGGATAGAGACCTAAACTGACCGTCATGGTAATTTAAATCATGTATTGTGACCATATTCGGTTTATTTAGCGCATTAAGTAACCCGCACTTTAAAAACGGATAAAATATACTTTCATCAACAATATGAATATAGTCTGGATTAAAGCTTTCTACTTTATTTCTTATTTTTAAAAATTTACCTTTCAAACCAAATGATACGAAACTAAGTAATTGACTGAAATATCTGACCTTAAGATTCTTTGATGTAGAATATGGTAGGGAGATAAAATCAACACCTTTCGATAAATAATATTCACATTCTTTTAGATTTATCACTTCTTTTTGTGTTAAAACTTGTACTTCCACACCGTCATTTAAAAGCTTTTCTACCCAACATAATAAATAGTCTGCCATTCCGCCTGATGACATTTCACCAGCTAATATCAATGTCACTCTTTTAGGGGATTTAGTTACCACAAGTAGGCCTCATCGTTTTAGATTCATACATTGCCACAATGACAAATAAGTAAAGATAAAAGTTATTAAGTTCGACTGTTAAAGATGCTAAAAGAAATGAAATAATAACCATCTTGAATTGAAGATCATTTGACTTAAATATTGAAATAAAAATATTAGAAATAGCGATAACACCAAGCCATCCAGTAGAAAGCATAATTTCCAATAACTTTGATTTAGGGCTTGGTACCATATCTCCTGAAATATATAAGTCAACTTCAACCCCTGAAATATGATTAATCAATCCAGTTTCTTTTAATACTTCAACATACAATAGGCCAAAACTTCCAAATCCAACACCCTGAGGATTATAAATAAACAGTGATACTGCCGTGTAAATTGATGTTAGTCGGGTAACGAATGTACCGTAAACACCATTTTCAATGGATAATCCATTCATCCCCATTTCTTTGAATACATCCCAAAAAAGAACTACTGACCTATAATTATCAACATTATCAAATAAGTAGTCATGATTACTAAATAAGAGTATTAAAGATAAAAACATAACCAGTGAAGAATATATTTTAATTTTAATCGCCGATCTAAAAAAAACAAATATTACTAACACTAAAAACACAACTAAATACATTGCTTTTGATGAAATCAACAATGCCGATAACAAAAAAGAGACTGCGATTAATTTACCCACAATGTCTCGTTTTAAATCAAAAAGACAAAAAACAAAAAATGTCATGAAGTAGTATGCAGCAGATGATGGCTCAAAGAAGAGCATTGACACTCTTTCACCTGGAGCAATAGATAACTGAATAAGCCCAACTATTATATTGAAACACATTCCCCAAAGAATAATATTTAAATTTCTTTGGTAAGAATTACCTGACATTATAAGATAAACAGAGAAACCTATAAAAAACTCTAAAGAAAACTTTCTTAGCCTATATAAGACTCTCAATACATCCACATCTGATATAACGTCCATATTAAGAAGTAAAAATATCATCGTTGATAGTAGACCAAGAGAATAGATAGCAACGACTTGAGCACTAAGTTTAGATATAGAAAAATCAATATTCCCGCATAATCTAAATATTAAGAAACCAAATAAACCAAACGCGAGATATAATGGCATTGGTAACAGTGCTGATGAAATGATTATTATCAATAAAAAATCAACAAGATTTATACTTCCGATTATGTTTTTATTGCAATTTCTGCTTACCATATAAACCCCTAAAAAAATGGCTCATGGCTTTAAAATAGAGCGGCCCTTTTTTTGTGTTTTTCAATGAACGGTATATATATGTTAAAAGAGTATAAAGC